>CAJWAO010000030.1 GCA_913020765.1 uncultured Flavobacteriales bacterium
AGGTGACAAAAACCTCCAAATTTTTGTTGGATGTATAATTGACCTGTCTTCTCTTCAAATTTTCTGATTAGAAGCATGTCTTTGTACCATTTCACATAAGTTTCTTTTGAAAACTTAGGCTTTACTTTTGTTTTACTAGATGAACCTTTCGCTTGTTTAGATTTTACTGCCATAAGACATCATTTTAAGTAACAAATATAAAAAGGAATTTCTAACTTTTAGTCACGTGTAATTTGCTGTCCACTACATTCACGCCTCTTTCGTATTTATCTCTTGGGTTTTACTGGATATAGATCTGTAAATCAGTACAATACCAACGATTATAAAAGGTATACTCAATAGCTGTCCAGTATTCAAAAATAGGACCTCATCTCTTGCGGTCTGGCCTAACTTAAAAAATTCTACAATCAATCTTGCGCCAAAAATTAAAATTAGGAAGCTTCCAAAAACCAAGCCCGGCTTTTTCCATGCATCTTTCTTCCAGAAGAGAAACATGAGAATACAGAAAGCAATTAGGTAACAAATGCTTTCATATAGCTGTGCTGGATGTCTTGGTGTGGCATCAAATGCTTTTATTGAGCTATTCCAGTAGTTATGAAACTTAAATGCCCAAGGAACATCTGTAGGGTGTCCAACTATTTCGTGATTTACAAGGTTTCCGAGTCGAATGAAAACACCTCCGATTGCAACTGGTGCTGATATGCGGTCTAATATCCATAGGAATGGTTTTTTAACGGTGTACTTTGAAAATATATATAAGCCGATTAAGATCGCAATTGCCGCTCCATGGCTTGCCAGACCTCCCTGCCAGACCTTAAAAATGTCTAGTGGATGTGAAAAGTAACCCTCTACTAATCTGCCATCTATGACTTCATCATAGTAAGGGCCATAAAAAAGGACATGTCCCAATCTTGCACCTACGATTGTTCCAATAACCATGTACATTACAAGTTTGTCTAAAACATCATCTTTGATTCCTTCTTTTTTAAACATTCGTTTGACCACGAAATATCCAAGTACTAAGCCAGTTACGAATAGAATTCCGTATAAATTTGGTGTTTTGTATCCTGGAATAATTTCAGGGCTCATTGTCCAGTCTATCGCTAAAATCATGTGCTTATAGTTTTAGTTTCTTCAAAGATATGGCTATTTATATTTTCTTTTAAAGGCAAGGTGATCTGCACGACCTTTTTTAAATATTTTATTGCTGTTATCGATTCCTTTGCGCAATTCTTTTTGCTCTTCAATAGGTAAATGGAAGATTTCTTTGCACTCACTTGAACAGCAATTGTCTAATTTTTCTTTGCACTTATCACATTGAATAAAAAGGAGGTGGCAGGCACTGTTGGCGCAGTTCGTATGCGTATCAGCAGGAGTGCCGCATAAGTGACAAACAGAGACGATTTCTTCCGTGATTCGTTCTCCACGTCTTTCGTCAAAGACAAAATTTTTACCCTTAAATTTGTTTTGAATCCCCTGCTCTTTAACATCTCGAGCATATTTGATGATCCCCCCTTCAAGCTGGTGAACATTGGGAAATCCACGGTGCTTAAACCACGCTGATGCTTTTTCACAACGGATTCCACCTGTGCAATACATCACAATGTTTTTATGTTCATTTCCTTTTAATATTTCTTTCTCTATTTTGGGAAGTGAATCCCTAAATGTATCAACATCAGGAAGAATTGCACCTTCAAAATAGCCCACCTCTGATTCATAATGGTTCCTAAAATCAATCAAAAGGGTTTCTGGATCATCGGTTAACGTATTGAACTCCTCTGCGTTGAGATGCTTGCCTTTTTTTGTAACATCAAATGTTTCATCGTTGAGACCATCTGCTAAAATTTTATTTCTGACCTTTATTTTTAGTTTCAGGAATGGGAATTCCGCTTCTGATTCGTCCACAGCAAAATTTAATCGAATCCCATTTAAAAAATCAATTTGGTAAAGTTCTTCTCGAAATAAACTGATGTTTTTTGTCGGCACTGCAATTTGAGCGTTGATTCCCTCTGAGGCAATATAGGTACGACCCACAACTTCAAGTTTTGACCACATTAGAAATAGGTGGTCTCTGAATAAGTGAGGGTTTGCAATTCTTGCGTACTTGTAAAAAGAGATGGTCAAAAATTCATGGCCAATATCTCTAAGCTGTTCTTCAAGCTCCTCCTTATTTAATTTATTCCACAGTTGCATGCTATGTTGTATTAAATAATTTAGGCAAATTTAGTCGCTATTTAGGAAAATAAAAAATGACAATAATTGGAATGTAAACTATTGCCTTCGCCAAGTTATTACAATATCTTTATTCAAAATATTCGGTATGATCCAAGTACCCGAATGCGGTATTCCATTCTTGAATAATTCTTTTTTAGATCTATTTTTGCAGTAATAGACATTGTAAGTATTTTGTGCTTTTACTGCTGCTTCAATCCAATTATTAATCTTTTCATCCGGAGTGTTTTTATGGTGTACTCTAGCATAATCTAATAAAACACCTCTAAACCCTTCTTGTGAAATAGTAAAGCTAGAATCTGAAGGAAGCTGATTGTGGTTCGTATTGCCAAAAGTTAAATAGATTGAATTCTCTAAATCAGCATTTATTTGCAGTTGTATTAGCGCCTCAAGCGCTTCTTTTTCTTCGACAGTTTGCTTTTTCACAAGGCTTGATTCGGTCGGTGAGTAGGAATTAACCGAATTGTTACATCCCACAATAACCGACACAAATAAAATGTGTAGGAGTAAATATTTTACTTTATACTGCAACATTATGTGTTCTTAACGCATCATTTAAGGAAGTTTTAAGATCTGTAGAAGCTTTCCGTTGTCCTATGATTAGTGCGCACGGAACTTGATAATCTCCTGCGGGAAATTTTTTCGTGTAGGAACCTGGGATAACAACGCTTCTTTCAGGAACATAACCTCTTATTTCTTTGGGTTCATTTCCTGTGACATCGATTATTTTCGTGGATTTAGTTAAGACCACATTTGCGCCAAGAACAGCCTCTTTTCCAATATGGACACCCTCAACCACAATACATCTCGATCCTATGAATGCACCATTTTCAACAATAACCGGTGCCGCTTGTAAAGGCTCCAGTACACCACCAATTCCTACTCCTCCGCTCAGATGAACGTTCTTTCCAATTTGTGCGCAGCTTCCGACTGTAGCCCAAGTGTCAACCATAGTACCAGAATCAACATATGCACCAATATTGATATAGGATGGCATCATAATTACTCCAGAGGCGACATACGACCCATAACGGGCTACTGCATGAGGGACGACGCGAACACCTAGCTCTTTGTAGTTTGTTTTGAGGGCCATTTTATCGTGAAATTCAAAAGGTCCCACCTCGATTGTTTCCATTTGGCGAATTGGAAAGTACAGGACAACAGCTTTCTTTACCCATTCATTTACTTGCCACTTGTCTCCATCTGGCTCTGCAACACGAAGTTTTCCCTTATCAATTTGCTCGATTGCCGCTTCAATGGCCCGAACGGTTTCTTTTTCTTTAATAAGCTCACGGTTTTCCCAAGCTTTTTCGATCTTTTCTTTCATCAATGTAAATTAAGTCGTTATGATTTTCTCCTCTTTTGGAATTTTGAAAAGGTAATATAGTCCTATGACAAAGAAGCCAGCTATAGAAATGACCGAGTACCGAATATCATCAAAATAATATTCAGTAAATGCGAAGAAGGCAGTCCCTAACACAATTCCTATTTTTTCGGAGACATCATAAAATGAGAAATAGCTTGCATGATCTGTTGTTTCAGGAAGGTATTTAGAGTAGGTTGAGCGGGCTATGGATTGAATTCCCCCCATCACAAGTCCGACGCCGGCGGCCATCATGTAAAATTCAATCGGTTTTGTAATGACATATGCTCCAATACAGAGTATAATCCAAAATGAAACGGACAGCTTTAAGGTTGAAATATTGCCTATTTTAAGTGATATTTTAGACATTAGTTTTGCCCCAAAAGCGGCAACGATTTGTATAAGTAATATGGCGATAATTAATCCTGTAGTACCCTCTCCTTCAGGCCATTCAATAGCTTTACTTGCAAAAATGGTAGCTAGCAACATCACGGTTTGTACACCTGAATTGAAGAAGAAAAAAGCATACAAATATTTTTTGAGGCGGTTTGTTTGCATGAACTCTGCGTATACAATTTTGAGCTCTCTGAAACCCTTCCATATATAATCTGCATCGGGCTTCTTTTTATAAGGGTTGTTTGGTAAGACGCGATAGGTTATTTGTGCAAAAAATGCCCACCAAAGCCCAACGAGTATAAAGCTGTATTTAGTTAGGTGTGGACCAATACCCATAATCATAGCCAAACATATTACAAGTAAAATAATACTTCCTACATATCCCATGATAAACCCTCGTGCTGAGATGTCATCTTGCTCATCGAGCGGGGCGATTTCTGGTAAGAAAGCATTATAAAATACCAGACTACACCAAAAACCAATAGAGGCGAGCATAACAGAGAGCATACTGAGTTCCATGTGGTCGGTGTCAAATAAAAATAAGGTGCAACAAAAAAAGGCGCCGAAGTAACAAAAGAATTTCAGAAATGCTTTTTTATTTCCTGTATAATCTGCAATTCCCGATAGGATAGGAGAGAGGAAGCTAACAAACAAAAATGATATAGAGATGATGAGCGAATACAAAACACTGGGTGATACGTTATAGCCAAAAAAGTCGACTGTAACATCATTGGCCTCAAATTGATCTGCGGTCAAGCCTGTTTTTTCGGAATAGGCAGCTGTTGTTTGAGCTTCATAAAATATGGGAAAGATTGCTGATGAAATAACCAGGCTGTATACGGAGTTGGCCCAATCATACATGACCCAACCCTTGATAACCTTCTCATCTCCCTTCGCAATCACGGACTAAAAGTATAAAATTATTGAAGACTTTAATGGATTATTCAAGGCCTTTGACATAATCTTCAAGATAGGCAAAATCCGGCATGAGGTTCCCGTTTAGATCGGTTTGGCTCGCGCGTTCAATGATTTTTTTCGAATCGTCACCAATAAGTGCTGGTAATACGTGCTTGATCAGTTCATTACCAAAATCTTCTGAGGCATCTTTCGGTAATTCACATGGTAAATTGTCAACTGCCATCACAGCAATTGCATTTTTGTCCATGTAATCTACTTCTTTTCCTGATGAAGGATCATAGCCATAAATAGGGTTCGCTACCTTTGATGGCCTGAGAGTTGAGGCAATAGGGTCTGCAATATCACACGAAATATCAGCCACAACAGATATCCTATTGTTGTCTTTTGATAAGTCATCCTGTGTCAATATTTTTGGTGATCGGCTGCTCCAATAATGACATGGAATATACATATCCGTCTCTGGGACATATTTTTGAAATCCTCGATCGTAAAGTTCAGGCTTGTTGAAGAATTCATTACGAATAAATTCAGTTCCATCCTTCTTTTCGAAGTAGTGTTCAACTTCAAGGTGCGTATATACAGGAGTATTAAAATCGCCACCTAAATACTCGTTAGGCTTAACCTCTTTTATTGGGAGTAAGTCCATAATTTCTCGGGCTCCATGACCCACTCTTCCAAAACCTGTGAGCACCATTTTAAAGTTATTTGGTAGCTTTATTTTTTGAAGTTCTGCTTCTACCTCTGTTCTATCTGCGCATTCGTTTGCAGGTTTTAGTTGATACAGATTATGCTTTAGGCCATACGTTCTAAATCCATTGTAGCATCCAACAATTCCTGCGTAACGTCCGAAACCAATGAGTCGGATATTTCGCTCATTTTTGATGACCTCGTAATCAATCAAACGAATATTTTTCTTAAGAATTTCTGCCAACAATACACGGTTGTATGATTGCTTCTTAAATGTGTGCGAAAAAAACATAAACGTTTTGCCTGGTATGAGGTCTTCTAAGTTTACCTCTTTCACTCCAATAATCACATCGCAATTCAATAGGTCGTCGACTATTGGAAGTCCAAAAGCTTCATATTCCTCATCTTTAAACGTTCTGATGGGGCTGCGTTGTATAAAGACCTCTACCTCAGGATAGGTGTCGACAATATACTTACATTGTTTGGGCGTTAAAGCCACTCTGAAGTCAGGTGGTATCTTTCCTTCTTTTATAATTCCTATTTTCATATTATCCTATTTGGAGGTAATTATCAATAAATTCTCTTATACATCCTTCACCGCCTTTATTTTTTAAAACGACGTGCGCGATGCTTTTAATTTCGTCAACGGCGTCGGCAGGGCAAGCAGCAATTCCCACCCCTAACATGACCTCTCTGTCATTAATATCATCACCAATCATTGCCACCTGTTCAAGCTTTAGTCCTTTCTCAACAATCCATGATTGAAGTATGGACATTTTAGCCTTTCTTCCCACATAACAGTTTTCGATGTGAAGCATCTTCGCTCTGTTTTCTACGATCTGAGTGGAGAATCCTGAGGAAATGATGCCCAATTCAACCTCAGTATCGTTAAGCTTTAAAATTCCCATACCATCTTTAGTATTAAATCTTTTCACCTCGTCACCTTTCGCAGTAAAAGTCATTCCTCCGTCTGTCATTACACCATCAACATCCAAAATAAGGAGCTTTATTTTTTTTAACTTCTCTTTCAAAGAAGTCTCCAAGAATACTGCTTTAAAAAGTAGTGTGTGTAGGTCAATTTCATACTCTTCACAGATAGCTTCAAGATCAAATAGGCTCATTTCCATAACGTGGTCTACCTCAAAGTCATTGAGAAATTCATTGAAGTCGAGCCCATATTTGGAACATATTCCTTTTATATTTTGCTCTAATGTCATCTTATCTTATTTTTCTACCAAGGCATTCGGCCAATGGCTGTAAATCATTATATAAATTCCTAAATCCATCGTAATCTAATTGTTGAGAGGCATCTGATTTTGCTTCGGTGGGATTTGGGTGCGTCTCAATAATCAAGCCCTCAACACTCATGGCCATACATGCTTTGGTCAATGCAGGGACACCATAGGCATAGCCCATGGCGTGGGAAGGGTCTAATATAATTGGAAGATTTGTGTGTTCTTGAAGCCACGCAACACCGCATAAATCAAGTGTAAACCTCGTTTTTGTCTCAAAAGTACGAATGCCTCTCTCACAAAGAATTACATTGGAATTTCCTCCAGATAGAATGAATTCAGCAGCTTGTGTAAATTCTTGCAGCGTGGTGCCGAAGCCTCTTTTAATCATAACGGGTTTCTGTGTTTTTGCACATGCGCGCAAAATACCTTGGTCATACATTGCTTTCGCGCCTATTTGAATAATGTCTGTATGTTCAATAATTTCTGCCACATGTGTTGCGTCTCTGACCTCAGAAATAATAAGGTGACCAAATTCCGATTTCATTTTCGACAATAGTTGAAGGCCGTCAAGTTCCATTCCTTGGAAAGAATATGGACTCGTTCTTGGTTTGTAACAGCCTCCTCTAAGAACGCTGAGATTCAATTCATTTAAAAGCTCAGAAGCCGAACGAATTTGTTCTTCTGATTCAACTGAGCAGGGCCCACCAATCAGCAATGTATTCTTTTGTTTTCCGCCGATAGATAATCCTGCTTTAAGCGTTACTTCTCTTGTTGTCGGTCGGAAATTTCTTGATGAAAGCTGCATATCTGTGGCAAAAACCCATTGGTTTTCTACATGCTTGTTCAGATCTTTGTCTAGTTCTTTGACTGATGCACTAGTAATTAAAAAGTCTTTATTTTCATCGAAAATATGAAACGCTTGGTACTTACTTGCCAAATGTTCAATGGTCTCTTTACTTGTAAATTTCTTTAGCTCGATAATCATATTTCTCCTTTAATGAGGTGGACAAAATTAACAATTCCGATGGCATTTGCTTCTGCATTGACCACAGGTAGGTACATAATTGGAAAAGAACAAGATTTGATTTTTTTCAATAGTTCGTTAACGGTTGCAGTGCCGGCGATTGAAATTGGTTTTTTATTGATAAGATCTTCTGGAGTAATTTTTTGATGGTCCTCTATTTTCGAAAGAAGTGCTTTTCGAATATCTGCACTTGAAACCAGCCCGAGAAGTAGATTATTTTCCCCTAAAATTAAAGCAAACCCCATGTTTCCATATTCCACGCATTCTAAAATCTCTTTTGTTGTAGCCCCATTTACACTTATATGAGGTGCTTCAGCTAATGGAGTCATGAAGTCCTTTATACAGTATTGTGATTCGATTTCTCTCTTTGTCAAGTTCATAAGGGCATTTCCGACACTTGACTCTCCAAACAGATAGGAGCCGGATACCGATGAACTAACCCCCATGTTGCGCAGAATAAAGGATACCTCAGCATTTACACCGCCATCAACATGAATGGATTTCTTCGGGTATTTTCTACGAAATTGCCGAATTTTTGAAAAATTCTTTTGGTCAAAAACCCCTCCGCTTTGGCCAGGTGTAGTAGCCATAATCAAGATAAAGTCCATATCTGAATAATGTTCAAATACTTCAACCCTGGTTGGGGTAGTTATTGCTAGACCTTTTTTTCCTTTAATATCACTAGGTATAATTAGTGGTCCAGATAAGTTTTCATATTGGAAGGTGACATATTCGACCGGGCAAGCTTCAAGAGAAGGATAAAATTTTTCAGGCTCGTCTGTGATAATATGTAAATCGATGGGGATATTGCACCATTTTCTAATTTTTTTAATATCCTCAAATACAGCTAAGTCATCGTCACAATCGACATGTAATAAGTCCATTTGATGTCTTACTAAATCTTGAATAACCTTTTCAAGTGGTCTTTGCTTGTCGCTGTATATAGACGCGGATATTTTCATTTATTTGAATATAAGGGAATGGGCGTGTTGATGGTCTGAAATTTATTGTCGCAAATGACTAGCTCACATTTCTTTTTGTCAAAAACGTTTGAATTTAGCTCATGTTGTATTTGCCCCAATAATTTTAACTCATCAAAATTTATTTTTGTGCTCGATTTAAAATCTTCTCTCAGAATCAATCTAATCTGAAAGACCTCAGACGATAAATCTTCTGTAATTTTTATATTTTGAGGCCGTTCTCCAACATATTTTTGATCTATCCAAAAATCAGCAAGCCGTAAAGCAATTTTTTCATCTGTCGATTCAGCGAAGTAAACTTTAAGCAATCCTCTGTCTATTACTTTCTCTCCTGTCATGTTACAAGAGAATAAAAGACCAGTGAATACTAAAATAACAAATGATTTTTCAATAGATTTCGACATCACTTACTAGAAATAACTTCAAAAAAAGAGGGGCAAGCTACTTCTATCGCACCGCTACAACCTCACACCTTTGCTACGTTCCCGTCCTGGAGGATTCAGAGGGAGCTGGTCGTAAAAGACTTACCCCGCGCAAATATATTAAGAACTTTCGAATAAGTCAGAGAATTACTCTTTGGAAATGCAACGGTTTAACAAAGCAACCATCGATAAGCAAATTCTAAAAAGCTGAGTGGCGGTATCTTCAGATAATGTCGTGCCATCATCGTCAGGCTCTGAAAATTCAATCAGTAAGAATTTGGTTAACTCAGGTTGATCGATATAAGAATCAATAATTTCTTCATCCTCTTTCTCAACATATTCCTCCATCATCTCAATATATTGGAAATGGTGCTCATTAATATCCTTTTCAGAAACGCAAGAGATATTTAGCTTTTGATGATCAAAACATTGACAAATCAAACAGAAATAATAGAAAAGTAAATATTCAAGTTGCTCGTTACCATATGCTTGATGTGCGTCTTCAACATATTTTAGAAGGTTTGGTTGTTTATCCCGAAATTTTTTGAATACTTTTTCCAAGTCCTCATCGTTCAAATTATCAATAGTTACAATGGCTTTGCGTATTGTTTCCTGGGTAATGTGATGCATGCCTCAAAAGTACACACTTTTTACATTCTACTTTATTTTTAATTTTGTTTTATGAAAGCAACAATCATAGACGTGAGGACCGCAGAGGAATTTAAACAGAGTAGCGTACCGGGCTCGCTAAATATTCCTGTTCAGGAAATTGTTGCACATGTCGAGGAGATAAAAAAGATAGAAGGGCCAATTATCTTTTGTTGCAAGTCAGGGCACAGAAGCGGACTGGCAACTGACTATTTCAAAGGTTTAGGTATTGACTGCTCTAACGGTGGTTCTTGGTTAGACCTTATGTAGCAATTTTATAATGCTATCTATTGTGCTCAAGGATATAATTTAAAACCTTTTTCATGAGATGCACCCTGTCCTTGCCATAAACATTATGTTCGTGCATCGGATAAGGGAAAAAATCAATCTGCTTTTCACTTTCAATAAATTTCTGAACTAAGCTAAGGTTGTGTTGCATGACAACCACGTCATCAGCGGTCCCATGAATAAGCAATAGTTTTCCCTCTAAGTTGTCTGTTTTATTGAGTAAAGAAGCCTCTTTATACCCCTCCTTATTTTCTTCGGGTTGATCCATGTAACGTTCTCCATACATGACTTCATAATATTTCCAGTCTGTAACTGGTCCTCCTGCAACCCCTGTCGTATAAACCCCTGGTGTCCTTAGCATCATTGAGGTCGTCATAAATCCACCGAATGACCAACCATGAACAGCTAATCTATTCGCATCAACATATGGTAGGCTTTTCAAGAAATTAATTCCTGTCATTTGGTCTTCAATTTCCACAGTACCTAATTGCCTGTGTATTTGTGATTCAAATGCGAAACCTCTGTTTGCAGAGCCTCTATTATCCAAAGTGAAAATTAAATACCCCTGGTTCGCCATCCAATGCATCCAAAGACTTGCACCATTAAGCCAAGAGTTCGTTACAAGTTGAGCATGAGGTCCACCATAGACATAATTTAAGACTGGGTATTTTTTTGATGAATCAAAGTCAGCCGGCTTGATCAATCTATAGTAGAGTGTTGTTCCATCTTTTGCTGTTAAATTACCTAGCTCGGTAGATGCAATTTTGTAGCCATCTAATTTTTCTTCAGCAGTTAGGAGAAGCTTCGCCATTTTCCCGTTACTCGTATAAATTAAAGTTTTTCTCGGTGTATCTCCATTGCTGTATGAGTCATATATGTATGACCCATTATCGCAGATACTTACGTTGTGAGTTCCTTCAACAGGGGTTAGTAATTTCGATTTCTTCTTTTTAAAGTTGTAGGCATACACCATTGTATTCATTGGGTTTTCTCCCGTAGCAACATAATATAAATTTTTGTTGTCCTTGCTCATTCCAAGGATGTTTTTGACTACAAAATTGTGGTTGGTCATGACATCAAGCAAGTTGCCATCAAAGTCATAATAGTAAAGGTTCATGAATCCATTTTTTTCTGACATCCAAACAAATTTATTTTCTTGTCTACAGGGGAAGAAAGCAGGGTGCTCAGGCTCTACCCATCTTTCATTGGTTTCCTCTAGTACTGTTTTTACGAATGCTCCGGTTTTCGTATCGTAAACATTAAGCCACATGTGGTTCTGAGCCCGGTTTATTTCAGCTACAAAAAGATATTTTTCATCAGGAGTAAAGCGCACATTCGTTAAATATCCATCTTCGTCATTTTGTGTTTCTATATAGACAGTTTTTAAACTATTGGAATTAAATATCCCTATTCGTGCTTTTTCTGAAGTTTGACCTGCCATTGGGTATTTGGTGAGGTTCAGACTGCCAGGGGTTTCATTGATGTTAAGTAAAGGATAGCCATGTACTTTTGTTTCATCTTTTTGGTAAAAGGCAAGGTAGTTTCCTTCCGGTGACCAAAATAATCCTCCTGAGATTCCAAATTCGCTTCTGGCAATGGCCTGTCCAGATACAATATTTGGATCATCATATTTTGTCACAGCTATTATTTTACTATTTGCATCTCGCATCATCACATTATTATCAATGAGATAAGCTATTTTTTTTGTTTTTGGCTCAAATAGCGGACTATTTGCGTTATCTTCCAAGGAATGAAGCGTTTTACCGGTATTTTCTTTCAAATTTATTTCATAAAAAGAAGTACCATTGTTCATGAAAAATGTATGATCATTGCTGAATTCAATGGGGTAAAATCCCCAAAGATCAGCTTTAAGTAGCTCATTTAATTCTTTTGTATTCAATATTACCTCTTCCTTTTGAGTTGAAGGACTTGATTTGTAAAGTGTTCCTCTGTCTGCACTTAAATAAACATAGTTTGTCGTATTCGGAAGCCAACTGAAACCAGTAATACGTTCTGGATAAAATTTTCTGTATTGTTGCATGACTGCATCCTCAAGGGTCAATTCTTTTTGTGCGAAGGTGAGTCCAAATAGGATTATGAAATGCACACTTATTAATCGTTTCATTGGTTATTGTTTAAGATTTTAATTTTTGGATGTCATTACCACTCGGACTCTCAAAAGTGTGCAACTCAAATTCATGAATTACGGAGAAAAAATGGTCAAAAAGATCAGCCATTAGTAGTTCATATTCCTCCCATACTTTTGAATGGCTGAAACAATAAATCTCTAAAGGAAGACCTTTATCAGTTGGTTGAAGCTGACGGACCATGAGCGTCATCTTTGAATTTACCCCGGCATGATTTTTAAGATAAAACTCGATGTAGCGTCTAAATAAACCGATATTTGTGAATTTTCTTCTGTTCGGTTGTTTATCCAATCCATGCTGCTGGTTATACTGATCAATGCGTTCAATTTCTTTTTGAAGGAAAAGGCCAAGGAGCTGGCTTTCCTTTAACCTCATAATTAGCGAATCAGATGCTGTACAAATGCTATCTGCCTCAATGAACATAGAACGCTTTATACGGCGACCCTCTGATTCTTCCATACCTCTCCAATTATTGAAAGAATCAGATATGAATGAGTAGGTTGGAATGGTAGTAATGGTTCGGTCAAAATTCCGCACCTTTACTGTTGTTAAATTGATTTCTTCAATATTTCCATCCGCTCCGTAACGTTCCATTGTTATCCAATCTCCTTTTCTAATCATGTCATTGGCGGAAAGCTGAATGCTTCCTACAAAGCCAAGGATTGTATCTTTAAACACGAGAAGTATTACTGCAGAAAAGGCCCCAAAATATGCGAGAAAACTTGCTGGAGATTGCCCTGTTATTTCTGAAAGAATGAGTAAGAAAAAAACAATCCCCATGAAAATCTTAAAAATCTGAAAATAAGAGTCTATCGGTTTATCTCTGAAATTTTCATGTTCCGCAAAAAACATATTTATAGCAGAAATCGTTCTGTTCACAGTGACCCAAACTGTGATGATAATAACGACGTCGATTAATTTTGAGGCAATCTCAAAAATACTCGGGTAAGCGAATAAAGAAATCGATAAAAAGCTATACAGGGCGCTCAGTGGAACAATATGTGCCAGAGAGCTAAAAACTTTTTTTGAGACAAGGTAATCGTCCAGCATGGTTTTACTCCTTGCAGCAAGTGCCTGAGCAGAGACGCGCATCACAATTCGGGAGAGGTACCATAATATCACAAATAATATTGCAGAAATGGCAATCAAAAGTAAAGAAATCCAAGGGGTGTCGTTGTCAAATGCTTCCTGCTTGAATACACCGTTGGCATTTTTGTAAAATGATTGTATCCAGATGATTACTTCTTTCTGCATTTACCTTTTATTTTTGAGGCTAAAATAGAAATAAATTGTATGCTGAAGGTCAAAGAAAATCGTTTGGTTTTATTTATGTTGTTCGTTCTATAAAATTTAAGTATCTTTGCACCCCAATTAATAAATTAAAAAACACATTTATGACATCTTATGAAACTGTTTTCATTTTAACTCCCGTTTTGTCTGAAGACCAGGCAAAGGAAGCAGTCAAGAAGTACGAAAGTGAAATTAAATCTTTTGGTGCTAAAATTAAGCACTCTGAATCATGGGGCCTAAAAAAATTGGCTTATCCAATTCAGAAAAAATCAACAGGTTTTTATTTTCTTTTCGAGTTCGAGGCTACCAACACAACTGTTGCAGACTTTGAGGTTCTATTAAAGCGCGATGAAAGAATTTTGCGATTCTTGACCGTAAAAATGAATGAAGACCACATTGAATATGCAGAATCGAGAAGAAAGAAAAATTCAGGTAAAGCAGCTCCTGCTGAAGCTTAAACAAACTAAAATTTTTAATTATGTCAAACGATATTAGATATCTAACTCCGATTAATATTGATATTAAGAAAGAAAAATATTGTCGGTTCAAGAAAAGCGGAATTAAGTTCATCGATTATAAAGATCCAGACTTTTTATTGAAATTATTAAATGAACAAGGGAAAATCCTGCCCAGAAGAATCACAGGAACTTCTGCTAAGTATCAATCAAGAGTGAATAAAGCAATTAAAAGAGCTAGACACCTCGCTATATTACCATATGTTGGTGATATGTTGAAGTAATCCTCTGCTAAAACTTAAGTTATGGAAGTTATTTTAAAGAAAAATGTAAACAAACTGGGTTATACAAACGACATTGTGAAAGTGAAACCTGGTTATGGACGTAATTTTTTAATTCCGCAAGGTTATGCTATACTGGCGACTGCGAGTGCGAAAAAAGCCCACGAAGAAATTTTAAAGCAAAAATCTCACAAAGAGGAGAAACTGCTGAATGAGGCGCAGGCAATTGCAGATAAATTAGCAAATCTTGAAATATCAATCGCAACTAAAGCGGGAGATAAGGGAAAGATTTTCGGTTCGATTAATACAATCCAGTTGTCAGATGCATTGAAGAAAGCCGGATATGAAATAGACAGAAAATCGTTGAAAATAAAGGAAGAACCAATTAAAGAATTGGGTACCTATGAGGCTGAGGTAAATCTTTTCAAAGGTGTTGTTCAAACATTGAAGTTTTCTGTTGTCGAAGAGTAATCATATTCTTTTGAAATTGTAAGGCCTCCTTGTGAGGCCTTTTTTTTGTCTATATTTCTAGTTGTTGAAGGGAAGGTGTAATGAAAATATGTTTTTTTCTGGAGCAGAATCGATTTCCAGCTTACCTCTTATTTCTGAAACGATTTTTCGTATGGTTTTAAGGTTCAGATTTAGCTTTTTATCCCTGTCTTCATTACTTTCCCCAATATTTTGAATATCCTCAACAATATATTTTTCTATTTGAGGACCATTGAATGTACATCGTATAATTCTGTATTCATTACTGGTGGAATAGTCAAATTGTATCACTTGTTGATTTTCGTCATTACGGAAGTTATTACACGCTATCATAAACATATTTTTCCAAAGCTGATATAATTTTGACTCTACAGCAGTTAGTTCAACATCTTCGGGAATATTTATTGAAATATTAGCATTTTCTATTTTGTACCTGTAAACAGCGAGTATTGATTTGATGTTCTCAGCAAGGTTCACCTTCATCTTTTTGTTTCCTCCCTCTTTTTTTGCAAGTTTTGTTAATTCTTTTATCACTTCTGAAGCGCGTGAACTTGTTTTAGAGATTGTTTCGGAAAAAGAAAGTGATTGTTGGATTCTTTTGACTAAATCCAGGAGCTGTATGGGTGCTTCATGGTGAAGAACATAATCTAACTCTTTCGTTTTGTAAATTGGGAAACAAGACTCAACAAATTTTGTAGCAATTGTATCGTGGCAAAATTTTGAATAGCATTTCGATTCTAGAAGTAACTTAAATTCATTTGCTCTTTTTCTTTTTTCTCTTCCATTTATGTACTGTTCGATTGTATTCGTTTTTGAAAATTCAATTGCAAATTCAAAATCCTCATGCCTTAGAGAGCTATCTAGTTTAATTTCTAGTAAATCACGAATAATATCCTTCATGGCAGTGGCACCTGAATTAATAATACCAAATGGAGTGTTTAGCTCGTGGGAAATAGCATTTGCCATATCTGCGAGTAACGACTCTTTTTCTTGTTCGTGATACTTATGCGTTAGTTCATTTATTTGCTTTGATTTCAAAAATACTTCATCCTCTAGTTTTTGATTCATTTCATATAGCTGCTTCTGAAGAATTTCTTTTTGTTTTTGCTCTTGTATTTTATCAAGGCGGCTCGCTAAAAGAGAGGAAATCGAGGTCAAAACTTTTATATGTGTGTCATTAAAAAAATGCGAATCGCTATGTTCTACTCGAATGTATCCAACCATTAAGCTGGATATCCGAAGGGGTATAGAGAGTTTTGATTTGTTGACTACTCTATGATAATTATGTTCATCTTGAAGCATGAATTTTTCTTCTCCAATACTTTTAACAAATCCATCCGCGAGGTCTTTATTGCGATAATTGGTGATTTCTAAGACACCATCATTTTGTTTGTCAAACACATGAATGCCACATTTAGATACTTCAAAATTTTGAATTATATGTCTGCTTATAGCGTTTAGTAAACTGTAATAATCTGTTTCATCATGTATGGTTTGCGATAAGAGATTGATTGTTGTTTGGATTTTGAGGTCTCTCGTTTTTCTTTCTTCAGATTCAATTTTAGCTGTAACGTTACTTATAAATGCCACACCTTGACTTTTACCATTTGTATTTATTTTCGTGAATGCTACTTCGAAAAATAGGCTGCCATCAATTGCACGCATTCTGTATCTTTTGTTATTCAAATGGCTTTGCCCGTCCTGGTATAACTTCTTAATAAATATTTCGAAATCTTTATCCGCGAGAAACATAAGTAAATCACTTATATTGACGGGATTGGCGCTGCTTTCTAGGTCAAAATAGTTCAACGATTTACGATTATAATCCAATATCTCTCCCTCCCAATTAAAGAATAAGATTGCATCTATTGCATTTTCAATGACGAGTCTTGTATTTTGCTCTTTTAACTGGAGGTCACTCAATGTTTTTTCTAGCTCCTTTGTTCTCTCTGTAACAATTGTCTCGAGTTGTGATATCTCCATACGAAGCTCAATACTCTCATACTCTTGTGTATATTTTTGCTTATTGAGCTTGGCCTCAATTTCTTTGTGCCTTTTAAATGCGTGTAATGCATTCTTGAGGTTTCCATCAATTTCACTGAGCTCTCCATAGTGCTTATATACCTCTGACTCAATATCCATAGAAACTTTCAAAAGAGCAGGGGAGGTGAGGCCACTATTTTCCTTCAAATTAATTTCTTTTGATGAACTATGAATAATTTCAATTTCATCAATGGCTGTTCTGATAACTTCAATTGCTTTATGATTTTGATTCATTTTATGTAAGCACCTGGATAAGAATAAAATATTTGTAATCTCAATTCCTTTTGAATGATTCAGTGTCGCATTTTTTTTGCTCTCCTCAAATTGAAGTATCGCTTCATCATATTGCTTATTGTAGTAATAAACCTCGCCAAGATTACACTTCACGACGGATTTCATAAAACAATCACTTATGTCTACTAGGGAAAGACATTCTCGAAAAAACGAGATTGCCTCCTCATATTTATTGAGTTTTGTATAACAATCTCCTGTGTTGTTTAATGATCTTAGGATCCAATCTTCTTCATTAAGTTCTCGGCTTATGGATAAGCATTTTTTATTGATTTCCAGTCTTTCTTCTTGTTTGCCCAAGTCATCTAGAATAAATCCCAGTGTGTGATATACATGTGCTAAATTTCTTTTATCCCCGTTTGCATGTAGTATCTCAATAGCTTTTGTTGCGTATTGATATCCTTCTGGAATTAAGCCAAGAAGCTGGCTGGCAAAAGAGAGATTCCTGAGTGATTCCCCGATTCCTTTTGTGTATTCAATATCTTCTCCTTTCTTGAGTAATTCTATTGATTTGTGGAAGCCAATTTTAGGTTGGCTTTTGCAAATCGCAAGGTATTCAGAATTCTTTCTATCAATTTCATTTTGCACCTTATTTTCCTTGATCATCTATGTCGAGTATTTCAAACTTATTGGCCTGAATGAGAGGTAGCTGTGAAATGAAGTTTTACCGCAGGTAAAAAATTTAGAAAGTCGTTGAAAAGGTAAGGTTATCCTTTTTGATGTCGTTTTCATTCAATAAGAGCCAGAGTTTAGTTACTCTAAGATATTCTTATTGTTACAGGTTCGATTTTGAACCGGTAAAAGTTATGCATAACGCAATGTTGATATTTTTAAATGAATTAATGGTGCTTTACCACGCAAACAGAGGCTTACTCGACATTAAATTATGGGTCTCAGCTTTTGCTTCTGCTAATATGGTTTCATCACCACCGGACATTAATGCTTTATCAATAATATCTACAATTTTTGGTATATCGGATTCTGTGATACCTCTTGTCGTTATTGCTGAGGTTCCAATTCTAATTCCAGAGGTGACAAAGGGCGATTCCGTGTCAAATGGAACCATGTTTTTATTAACGGTAATCTCCGCTTTACCGAGAAGTTCTTCTGCATCTTTTCCTGTAATGCCCTTAGATCTCAAATCAATAAGCATACAATGGTTGTCTGTTCCACCTGATACAATGTGGTATCCTTTTTCGATAAAAACTTCAGACATTATATTGGCATTGGTTCTGACACGTTTCATGTATGCTTTAAATTCAGGTTTCATAGCCTCGCCAAAAGCCACTGCTTTAGCGCCAATTACATGTTCTAGTGGCCCTCCTTGGGTTCCCGGAAAAACAGCTGCATCCAAAAGAGCCCCCATTGATTTAAGGTTTCCATTTTTCCACTTTAGTCCAAAGGGGTTCTTGATATTTTCGCGCATCATTATGATACCTCCTCTCGGTCCGCGGAGTGTTTTATGCGTTGTGGAGGTTACGATGTGGCAGAAATCAAGTGGGTCATTTAAGAGCTTAGTTGCAATCATTGCTGAAGGATGAGAAATATCTGCTAGAAGCAACGCTCCAACTTCATCCGCTACCTTTCTAATCCTTGCATAATCCCAATCACGTGAATAAGCAGATGCTCCGCAAATAATTAATTTGGGCTTTTCCTTTCTTGCCGTTTCTTCCAAAGAGGCATAATCTATAAGTCCTGATTCTTTATCTACCCCATAGAAATACGGATCGTATAACTTGCCTGAAAAATTTACCTTTGAACCATGCGTTAAATGCCCTCCATGCGAGAGGTCGAAACCAAGGATTTTATCTCCTGGATTTAGACAAGCTAAAAAAACGGCGGCATTTGCTTGTGCACCAGAGTGAGGTTGTACATTCGCCCAAGTCGCATTAAACAATTTGCACAAACGATCAATTGCCAACTGTTCAATTTTATCAACAACTTCGCAGCCTCCGTAATAACGTTTTCCTGGAAGTCCTTCTGCGTATTTGTTAGTGAGTATACTGCCCATTGCAGCTATTACCTCAGGGCTTGCATAATTCTCTGAAGCGATAAGCTCAAGCCCGTTCGTTTGTCTTGTTTTTTCCTCGTCGATTAACGAGAAAAGTAATTCATCTCTCAATTTTTTACAGCTTTTGGATAATTGATTTCATATATTTTTTGTAATCCTTCTTTTAGCTCTGTGTCTGGCTTATATTTGGTCAGTTTGTAAAGTTTTTCAGAGCTTCCTACTCTTCTTTCCACCTCATAGTCGTATCTTTTTTTTGGTGCGTCCAAATAAGTTATTTTTGACTTTGCGCCTGTAATGTCTTTGATTTCATGCGCTAATTCAGTAATACACCATTCAGATTCATTAGCAATATTAACGATGTGAGAACCTTTGATACCGATGAGCTTGCAGCATGCCTCAATGGTGTCCTCAATGTATGTGAAATCCCTTGTTTGTTCACCGCTTCCAAAAACAGTGATGTCCTCACCTTTCTCACACTGCTCAAAAAATCTTGGAACCACCATTCTATTGTCTTGATTCCATCCATATACATTAAAAAATCTAATAGAAATTACATTAATCCCTCTTTCTTCATGGTGGGAGGCGAGATAAATTTCGTTGTATCGTTTCGCCATGGCATATGAGGTTCGTGGATCGACAAGAACTTCTTCCGTGAGCGCATTTTTCACAATCGCAGAATGGCTGTAAATACCACTAGTCGAAGCATATAAAATATATTTGACATTGTTGGTTTCTGATGCCTCGACAACGTTCCTCGTTCCAACTACTTCAACATCCATAGTTTCTACAGGGTTGTCTGCCACAATATCCACACCTAAAACAGCAGCTAGATGAAAAATTACATCACATCCTTTTGACGCTTCAAGAACGAGTTGCCTACTACGCACATCGCCTTTAAAAAATTTCACTTTTGCATATGTGTCTTTGTCTAGCTTATTTCCTCTTAAAAGAGAGTCCAATACAACTACCTCATGTCCCTCGCTTACAAGTTTTCTCGAAAGGTTACTTCCAATGAATCCTGCTCCTCCCGTAACTAATATTTTCATGCTCTATAGGATTTTAGTAGTCTACTACAAATATCGACAATTTCGTTTCAAAGAAAGCGAAAATTTGAATGTTTTTTAAAAATATTGTTTCTAAACACCTTTTTTCGGTCTCTTTTTTAAAAAACACATTCTTTTTGTTTTTTGTTTCGGAGGAGAATTGTACTTTTATAGCGCTAAACTATTTTTCATGAAACTCTTATACTCATTACTCTTTGTGAGTTGTAATTTTTTTTCTGTGCATTCACAGCACAATGGCGATGCACCGTGTTCGCTAGACGAAAGTAATTTTAAGGTGCTTATTCGAAAGAGTTTTCAAATCACTCAACCCAATCATAAGTTTTCACCAAGGGCACTTAAACCCGAAGAAATTTGTTTGGTCAAGTCTCTTCAGGAACCAGCCGATATAGTTATTTATATTCTTGATGCACGGCATGAGGTAATCGTATATCCATCAAATACTGACAATTTAGATTGATATGCGAATCGGACTCCTATTTGTTATTCTATTTCTCACTAATTTATATTGGAGTCAGTGCAGTCCTACCAATACCACCTGTGCAACTGCCACTCCTTTAACTGTTAATGCATCGTGTACACCAGGAAGTACATGTGGAGGAGCAACGTTGCCTAGTGGAATTTCGACTGCTTGTACAATGTTCAATATTCCAAATCCAGGTGTCTGGTATTCCTTTGTTGCTTCTGCGGCCGAAATGAATATTTCAGTGAATAATGTTGCACCATTAAGCTGTTTTAATCGCGTCCTGGTCTTTGAGGGTTCTTGTGGTTCACTAACAGAGGTAGATTGTATGCAATCTTCTCCAATAAATTCAACAGCCGATATGTTTCTCAGTTTAACTACCCTCATACCGGGAAATACATATTCGATTTTTGTTGGACATAGGGTAAATGGTTGCGCACTTGATTTTAATTTTTGTATTTCGGTAAGCACTGCCGGAGTATCAAATGATGAACCATGTGATGCAAGTCCGCTCACGCTTAATGTGCCTTGTACGTTCAGTACTTTTTTAAATAGTGGTGCGACTGCCTCGTTGGGCATTCCTGCACCTGGATGTGCAGGTTATATAGGCGAGGATGTATGGTTTTCCCTTACGGTTCCTGCTTCGGGTGAGGTTGAGGTGGACTTTGATGTAGGAACAATAACAGATGGAGGAGCGGCTGCCTACAGCGGGTCATGTTCTTCATTAAGTTTAATTTCTTGCGATGATAATTCGAGTAATAATGGGAATATGCCGCTTTTATCTTTATCAGGACTTGTTCCAGGTGAAACAATTTGGATTCGGGTGTGGGAAAATGGAGGTGATGTAAATGGCTTATTTGATATTTGTGCCACCGATCCATCTGCTACTCCGGATAATGATGATCCATGTGACGCTCAAGTTATCAGTGTAAACTCTACATGTCAGTTTGAGACATTTACGAATGTTGGTGCGACAAACACGCTTGGTGCCCCTGCACCAGGCTGTGCAAATTATCAAGGTTCTGATGTTTGGTTCACTTTTACAGTACCGGCTTCTGGAAATGTTCAAGTTGACGTTTCGGAAATCGGTATGGATGACCCTGACGCCGCGGCTTACTCCGGTTCGTGTGGTTCGTTATCTTTAATTGCTTGTGAAGATGGTCCGTTTCCGGAATATAATCCTACAATTATTTTAATTGGTCAAACACCGGGGGAGACCATATGGATTCGTGTTTGGTCCTACGGTAATGTTCAGAATGGCTCGTTTGAAATTTGCGCTACGGAACTCGCAGCATGTAACCCCACTAACCCGAGTTGTTCTGATGCAATACCATTAACAGTTGGTGCCTCTTGTGTAAACGGTTCTACCTGTGGTGGAGGAAGTGTAGAATCTTTTTCATGCGACGGCGCAGGCATTCACAATGAAGCTGTTTGGTATTCATTTACAGCAACCCAAACAGAAATGTTAATAACTGCAACGACAAGTCAGACTGGTTGCACATTTGCCACGTCTGTTTTTGAAGGCGCTTGCGGTTCACTCAATGAAATTGGATGCAATTATGATAATGTTGCCAATTCAGCGTTACCATTGTCAAACCTTACGGTTGGTTCGACATATTATATTCAAGTTTCGTTTCCTGCTGGAGGTTCCTGTGCTGCATTCATGGAGTTCTGTATTTCGGTTGAAGAATCTCCGTGTCTAGGTAATGGGAGTAACAATTCTTGTGGGAATGCTGATCCATTTTGTACAGGGTCTGTTTACACCTATTGTAATAATGTCGATATACCATCCTCTGGGTCAATAGGTTGTTTGAGCTCGACACCAAATCCGATGTGGCTTTATTTTCAAATTGATAACCCTGGACAGATTGATATGGATATTGTTCAGCAAGATTATTTTGGTTCATACATCAATGTCAATTTTGCACTTTGGGGTCCATACACAGATCTTACGTCTGCATGTTCTGATGCATTAACAAATCCTTTTACACAAGATTGCTCTGAAACGTCTTCCACTGCTACTGAAAATGCAACTATTTTCGCTTCGCAATCAGGTGATATTTATCTGCTTTTGTTGACAAATGAATCTGGGATACCAGGACAAATCACAATTGCTCAAGTAGGTGGGACCGGAACTACGGATTGCTCTATTGTACTTCCCTGCTCAATATCTGGTGATGTTACAGATGTAACTTGTTTTGGAGGTTCTGATGGTGAAATTGAAGCCAACTGGACAGGTTCGGCTAATTACACGGTCGAGCTATTAGATAATCTGGGTAGTCAAGTTGAAATATTAACAGATTATACTTTAACATCCTATACTTTTGGTGCCTTGGAGGCAGGAACATATACATTAAGTGTCACCTCTTCTGATGGTTGTACTTTTTCAGAATCGGTCATTGTAAATCAACCTTCTGC
>CAJWAO010000031.1 GCA_913020765.1 uncultured Flavobacteriales bacterium
CTCAGGACACCTTTTCTATTGTTGCTGTAGACTCTGTAACAGGAGAGGTGGGAAGTGCAGGAGCTTCATGCGTTGACCTTTTTCAATTCGGATTACCAAATGACGATTTTATAGGTCAGCTTATTCCGGGTGTTGGTGCAATCAATACGCAAGCATGGTACATCCCGGCAAATCAAAACAATGCAACCAATCAAATGAATGCCGGAAGCACTCCCAATGAAATAATTGAGTGGCTGATTGCAAATGATGTTCAAAATCAACCGGAAAGACGTCAATATGGCATTGTTTCCTACAACAACGGTTCCCCCGAATCGGCTGGATTTACAGGAACTTCTACGGATGATTATAAAAATCACATCACAGGACCTAACTATGCCATTCAGGGTAATATTTTACTAAATCAAGCGGTGCTAGATTCAATGGAAGCACGTTTTTTGAATGAAACCGGAAATCTTGCATGTAAACTCATGGCTGCTTTACAAGGGGCAAATATTGTGGGGGCTGATACACGATGTGCTCCTAACGGGACCTCTTCTCTTTTCGCATATGTAAAGGTCGCACAACCCAACGATGTTTTTGGTTCTCCGTCATTTCTTGCATCAGTGAGAACCTATAACAATGCAGGGATTGAGCCAATTGATTCATTGCAAACAAAATTTAATATGCTTCAATCCTGCGGCAATGCCTCTTTATCTG
The DNA here is from genome assembly GCA_913020765.1 of uncultured Flavobacteriales bacterium. GTDB lineage: Bacteria > Bacteroidota > Bacteroidia > Flavobacteriales_D > Crocinitomicaceae > UBA952. Next base: position 697 of record CAJWAO010000031.1, read on the forward strand.
AAAGTACTTTTGCCCAAGCGATTAAAATAGCTCCAAATCCTGCGACAGATTATATCAACGTTGAATTTGATAGTCAGATAAATAATGAAATGCAATACCAAATTTGCGGACTAAACGGGAATCTCATTTTTGAAGGCAAGCTAGAATCTGATTCGAAAATAGATCTAAAATCATTAAATCCCGGTGCTTATCTTCTCAAATTGAAGATTGATGAATTCTGGATGACCCAAAAAATAATCAAGGAATAGCGGTTATCAGCATTCTTATGGTATAGCCTCAATATTATTTGTGTACTGTCAGAATCTTTTTTTCTTCCAATCGCCTATGTTTGTTGATAATCCTAGATAGTGATTCTGTCCGGCTTTTGAGACGAGTAAAACCCCATAGTCTAGCCTTATTTTTTTGAGTTTTAATCCAATACCAAATGAAAACCCTGACAAACCGGGACGGTCCAAAAGTTTCATTTGTTCTCTTCGCATGTAGTCAAATCCAGCCCGGAAATGAAGGTTATCTGAAGCAATTAGTTCAATGGCATAAGAGAAGTGACTCGCAAGGGTTTTTCCAAATCCCGGAACCTGAACAGGAATTGTGTCTCCTGTAAGTCCGTCAATGCTCGGCTGTGCTGTTGGATCTTCATAAAGAATTCTCCAATGATTTAGGTGATGGCCCAATACAGATATTCTAAAGGGCGCATGCTTCAGTTTATAACTGATGCCTGCTTGAACCTCCGCGGGCAGTGGAAGTCGCTCTGAATCTGTGTAATTGAATAGTTGTACGCCAATATTTTTTACAACAAATGATGCTGAAAAATCTTGGGTTGGATGTTTGTAATTGGCGCCAAAAACACCACATACACCAAGTGCTGAATATGTTTCAAGATGTGAGCCAATTAAATGTAAGCCGAACCCCACATTGATGACTTTACCCAGCGAGGTTCCATAATTTACGCCTAATGTGTAGTCGATAGCCGAAAACTTATTGGTTTCATTTCCCAATTCATCTGTCCCTTGAAATCCACCATAATTTTGAAATTTGATCACCGGTGAAAGCAATCCGATTTTTGACTTGAAGGCATAACTGACCATTCCTAATTGACCGCCAGCTGGAGTAAGGGCTTGATTGATTTGAAGGTTCCGTATGCTTTTTTCGGATAGTAGTGCTGGATTTTCCGCGCTCAATCCAAGGTCTCCATCTCTTATCGTGATTAGATTACTACCAAAGGCGGCAGATCTAGCGGAATAAATTGAATTTAAAAAAGGAAAGCTGTTTCGTCCAAAGTAATGGTTTTGTGCTTGCGTATTCAAACATATTGAAGTAAGTAATAGAAGCAACAAAGACTTTGTCATATAGCGATTAACGGTGCACAATAAAAATAATTGCTTTCTTTTATATTTTATGCCTTTCCCTGTTATATTTTTTAAGAAATTGCGTTAGAATTAAAAATATGCGTGCCTATGGAAAAATTTACTTTCGATTCTATATTACTACTAGGAAATCGTGCCAATCTTTATTTGGCGGAAATTAAAACTTTTTCTGAGCTTCCTGTCCAGTCATTGACTTTTAAAAAGAAAAATCCTTTCTCGCAGAACGAGCCACATCAATTATTATTAGACGAAGTGTCCATAGATTACAATGGGAACTATACCCTAAACGAATTGTCATTTGCTTTAAGTGTGATTGTTAACCACAATAAAAAGCTCAAAAACACGCTGGTTGTTGGTGATCCTTCTGAGCTATTGTATCAGGCGTATGTATTTGCCCAAACGAATCAGAATCCAAATTTCATAAGAGAAGAGGCTCAATTTTTTTCTGAGCAACTAAATGATACTTATGCATTTTTGTATCCTGTGGGCATGGTTGCACAAGATGTTCGTAAAGAGATATCTCAATTAGTTTATGTGCTCAAGAAGTTCAATAAAAGTACTTTTTTGATTCGTGCGCACAACTCTGATGTCATTGCGATTCTACAAAAAATGTTAAACCAATTAGGCGCGATGAACGAACTTTCTAAATTTAGCGTTAAGGGTGTAGAACAATTAATTTCAAGACAAGAACACTACTCAACATAGCTAAATGAGCCAAAGGGAACACCATACCGTATTTAATGAACTTCTGAATCGGTATGATTCCTTATTTATTAGTGTGATCGGAAGACATTTTCCTGTCAGGCAAGAGGCCCAAGATGTATACCAAGATTTCTTAATTCATTTACTTTTTCTTGTGGAATCAAACTACCAAAGTGATTTAGACCTTTTAAATACGGCAAGCTGGTTAAAGGCAGTAGTATCCAATTATTGCAAATCTGCTTTGAGAAAAAAGAATGCAAAGAAAAAAATCCAATTCGCAAAGGATGAATTTACCGCTCTTGATTTAGAGAATTACTCTGAAAAAGACGATTCAATAAATTTTACCTTGAATCCTGAGACATTTAACGATCCGGTAGATGCCATGTACCATTTGTTGGGATTATTGCCAAAAAAAGATGCACTCATTCTAAAAATGAAATATTTTTATGGGAAATCATCGATAGAAATAGCTCAGAGATTGAAAACCAAACACATTGACGTTCGTATTTCAAGACTCAAATCAAGATTGATCAAGCTGAGTGGGGTAAAATCTCTAGAGGAATTTTTTGAGAATAAACAGCTTGGCTAAAAATCAAGATGTCGTTCCTTTTTGTCCTGGTAAATATCCTTAATCGTAACAAGTATCGCTGTTTCTTCGACGTTTCCGAAATCTTTATTTAAAGCCGTACCAAAAGTGCGCATACTTGGGGATAGGTTCATGTAAATATTGATTAGGGGAGGGATAAACTCTTTTCTCTCTCTGACGAAGGAATTTAATTTTTTATAGGCCTCTGTGAAATCTAAATTATCGATTATTGATCGGTATTCGTTTTGGTTTGCGCTATAGTCTAATGGATTGTGTGGTACAATTAAATTTTCATTATCTGGGAAATAAGTATTCATGAAAGTCAATAAAAAATTACGAGCCTCGGTATTGTAATTCGGATACATGGTGACTTTACCGAAGAAGTATTTTATTTCTGGGTTGAATTTGATAATGGCACCCAATCCATCCCAAATATTATCGAGGGCAAATAAGCCTTTTCTTGGATTTACAGATGGTTGATAATCAGGTTGTACCCAGCTTCTACCTAATTCAATAGTATACGGTAAATAATCCGAAATAAAAAGACTTGTGAAGCTGAAGTAGTGCTTGGTCGATAAGTGAATCTCGGGTAGGTCTTGAATCGCGTTTAGACATTTTATGTAGCGATATCCACCGATAATCTCCTCGTCCTCAGGAGACCAAACAATCAGCTGTTGGTAACATACTTCGTCCGTATCATAATGATCTAAGTCAAGCTCTTTTCCAGTGCCCCCTCCAGAGGCACGAAAGGTTACTTCACGCAGTCTACCGATTTCTTTTAGCACATTGGGAGCGGAATGAATATCAACAGAATAGATCTCATTTCCTCCTTTACGGGTCTGCCGAATGAAGTGTTCATCATTGAGCTCTTTCTTTAGTAATGCTCTGTCAATTGGTGCTATTGTATCCATCATAGGTTTGATTTAATTGAATAAACCTCTTTCTTATATTCTTGTGCCGCTTTATACTCATTGAGCTCAGGTCTAAAATTAGCCCCATCAATGGGCTGGCCAACATGAAAGTGAATGGTTTTATTTCGTTGTTTGAACATTTCGTTTGAAAGGTAGAGCATTTCAATATTGGCTTTTATTCTTAAAAATTTCCGAAGCTTATATAGCCTGTAGAAAAATGGCGAAAGCTTACCATCAATGTAAATGGGCACAACCTTTCTCTTTTTAGAACGCGCGTAGGTGACAAAAGTTTTCTTCCATTCCAAATCTCTTATTTCTCCTTTAAATTTTCTGCTCACAAGTCCCGCAGGAAAGATACAGAGTACGCAATCAGAGGAAAAAGCCTCATTGATCTGCTTTCGAACCGATAGTTTATTTTTCCCATGCTTATTGACACCAACAAATAGCTCTGAAAGATTTGTCAAGTTCAATAAAATATCGTTGACAATAAATTTGATGTCCTTTCGGTAGCTGCTCAATGCTGATATAAAAGCTATTCCGTCCATTCCTCCTAATGGGTGATTCATAGCAAGAATTACCGGGCCTTCTTTTGGGATTTTTTCAATACCATGAAGTTCTACCGCAATATTAAAGTAGCGCATGACTTCATGGCAAAATTCTTCATTTTTTTTATCTCCATGAGCTTCAAGAAAGTCGTTAATTTCTCTTTCGTGCAGAATTCTTTTTAAATAGCTAAGAATAAATTTCGGTAAAACCTTCAGGAGACGAGGGTTTTTACTTTCAATAAGTTGCGCTATGTCTATAAATTTCTTCTTACTCACGACTCTAAAATATTTCTTTTAAAGGTCTATTCCACATTGCGTCATTGATACTTTCACCATTTCAATGTTAATTAACAATTAAAAGGTATTTTGAGGCCATCATAAGCAGCGAATACCCCTTCAGGAAGGTCGGTCTCTATATTTTTGTGTGTATCAAAAAGGTGAGAAATATGCGTGAGGTAGGCTTTTTCTGGAGCGATTTCTTTTATGAATTGTAGTGCCTCTTCTAGGTTAAAATGCGACATATGCGGCTTCCTTCTTAGTGCATTTACAATTAAGGTTTTGCTTCCTTTTATTTTTTCTTTTTCTACTTCTGTTACCGTTTTTGCGTCAGTGATATAGGTCAAATCTCCAATTCTATATCCTAAAACCGGAAGCTTGTAGTGCATGACCTCAATTGGAGTTATTCTGATTCCAGAATCTATTTCAAATGTCTCTTTTTCAATTGATTCAAGGTTTATTTTTGGCGATCCTGGATATATTTTTTCCGCAAAAATATAGTGGTACTCTTTACGCAACGCAACTTCTACTTGCGCATTTGCATATACGTTGATGTGTCTTTTTTCCTTGAAGTTGAATGCTCTGACATCATCAAGCCCTGCAACATGGTCTTTGTGCTCATGTGTAAAAATTACTGATTTTAATGTCTTCACTTTTTCCCTGAGCATTTGGTGTCTGAAATCCGGTCCAGCGTCAATAACGTGGTTTTCATTGTTTATACTGAGCATTACTGCTGTCCGTGTCCTATTGTCTCTAGGGTCTTCTGATACACATACATGGCAATCGCATGCAATCACTGGTACGCCTTGAGATGTTCCTGTGCCTAATACGGTGCAGATTCCTTTCATATTTTTTTAAAGCTCTATTCTTTTGTAGTTGTCTCTCTTTCTCAGGTAGCCATTAATAATGGATTTGGTGTCTCGGTCCTCTTTCAAGGTTTGAATAAATTCCATCCAGTGACGCGCATCTTGCTTGAATATCGGAAAGGGAATGTAACCATAACCCTTGAACTTTCCCTTATCAAGGAGGACAACACTTTTTTCATTTCTAGATCTTCCTTTCTCTATTACCATAAATGAACGATGGTCATAGGTCAACCCATCTATGAATTTTTGAATTCGAGCATTGTAATCTTGACAATTTTCCTTGCCAACGCATGCACCTTTGCAGGATTTTAACTCAAATTGAAAGCACCCTGCATTGCTATCATATAAACCACATAGCTTTTGACAAAGTTCATATTTATCACTGAGATTCATTAAAAAATCTGTTCCCTCTTTCTTACTTGTAAAATGTAATAATGGTTCTGCTTCTGATTTCGAAATGGACACGATTCTTAATTCAATATAACCTTCCTCATTGACAGTATCAAAAAGGCCATAAGGGAATCTGCTTTTTCTAAGCTTTCTATTGAATTTAGGTTGATGTTTTTTAATCAGCTGAGATTCGAATAATAAGGCGATTAATTCCGAGCCTGTCAGTTCATATTCTACTCTGGCAACCTCTTCTCCCATGCGGATTGCCTTACTCGAATTTTTATTGCGAAGGTGTTGTAAAACCCGATTTTTGATTGAAATACTTTTACCGATGTAAATGATTTGATTGAATTCATTGTAAAAGAAATAAACCCCAATTTTCGATGGCAGTTCATCAATGCTGTCCATGTCAAGATTCGGATGTACATTCTTCGGATTTAGCTCCTCTTTAACAAAAGATTTTAGCATGATTTTATCTTTTTCATAGAGTAGCTGAAAAAGTTTCGTTGTGGCAAGGGCGTCGCCACCTGCACGATGTCGGTTTTTAATGACAATACCCAATGCTCTGCTTAACTTTCCAAGACTGTAGGATGTATGATTAGGTATTATTTTACGTGCAGATTCAACAGTGCATAGGTGTGGTTTACGAAAATCAAAGCCTAAATGTTTAAATTCTGAGCGAAACATACCATAGTCAAATGATACATTGTGGGCTACAAAAATGCAATCTTTGCAAAATTCAATAATTTGTTTGGCGATTTCGTAAAATTTTGGCGCATTTTGAACATGTGCGTTGGTGATGCCCGTGAGCCGAACAATGAATTCGGGAATTTCCATTTCTGGATCGACCAAAGTACTAAACTCGTCAATGACAGCAGTTCCGTTGAACTTGTACATTGCGATTTCTGTGATTTTGGAGTTTTTTGGGCTTCCTCCTGTGGTCTCAACATCTACAATTACAAAGTTCATTGAATTAAAGATATTAAATTCGTTGGAGCCCTTGACAAAACGACAAGTTTTTGTTAATTCTTCGCTATGCGTTTAAGCTTTGGCTAAACTTGAATTCTGCCCGGATAAACCTCAAGGGCATGCTTCAGTACTTCAACTGCCTTTAGTAGACTGTCTTTTTTCAGTACATAGGCAATTCTTGCCTCTTTCAGCCCTAAATTTTTACTTGAGTAAAATCCATTTGCTGGTGCCATCATCACCGTTTGCCCCTCATATTCAAATTCTTCGAGAAGCCACTGGCAAAATTTTTCAGCATTGTCTACGGGAAATTGTGCAACACAATAGAAAGCGCCTTTAGGTTTTGGACAAAACACACCCGGAATGCTATTTAATCCGTCAACCATAATGTTTCTTCTTTCTACATATTCTGATTGCACTTCGTCAAAATAGGATTGAGGTGCGTCCAAGGCGGCTTCAGATGCGATTTGGTCAATTGTTGGAGGCGAAAGTCTAGCTTGGCCAAATTTAAGTGCTGCGGCAATAACGGACTTATTTTTTGAGACAAGCGCCCCAATTCTTGCGCCGCACATTGAGTAGCGTTTAGATACAGAGTCAATCATTAGTACATTTTGCTCAATTCCATCAAGCTGCATAACCGAGGTTGGTGTCGCTCCATCGTAGCAAAATTCCCTGTATACCTCATCGGCGAATAAAAATAAATCATGCTTTAGAACTAAATCTCTTAGTTTGTGTAACTCCTCTTTGGAATAGACATATCCCGTAGGATTACCTGGGTTACAAATTACAATCGCTTTAGTTTTACTTGTTATTTTCTTTTCAATGTCTGAAATTGGCGGTAGTGCAAATCCTTCTTCAATAGAAGAGGATACAGGTATTACATTGAGCCCGGCACTCATGGCAAAACCATTGTAGTTGGCATAAAAAGGCTCAGGAATAATGACCTCGTCCTCTGAATTACAAGCGGTCATTAATCCAAATAATAGAGCCTCAGATCCACCAGTGGTAATGAGTATATCTTTTCCCGAAACTTCGATGCCATTGTTTCGATAGTATTCGGCCAACTTATTTCTGTAGCTTTCAAATCCTGCAGAGTGGCTGTATTCAATGACCTTGAGATCAATGTTCTTAATTGCATCTAATGCGGCTTTTGGAGAGGCAATGTCTGGCTGACCAATGTTTAAATGATAAACAGTTCTTCCTTTGCTTTTTGCAGCTTCAGCAAAAGGCACCAATTTCCGTATTGGCGACTCAGGCATATCAATAGCCTTGGATGAAATTTTTGGCATTTTCGATTTTTTTACAAATTTAATTAATCTATTCTGACCATGACCTTATTTCAGAAATTGGTCTACATGTTATTTCAATAAAACTTGGTCTTTTTTGGTGTAAAGGCAAAATCCCCCTTTTTGGTCAATACACTTTAAATTCGGATATAGCTCTAAAATTTGACTTTTTTTGTAGGCTTTTGACGTAAAGAAAATAGGCCTGTTTAGCCCTGTTGTGTTGACAAGGTTGAATTCATCCATTGCCTCCCTTTCGTTTTTCATAATGGTGCCTTTTTGACGGCCATAGAAAAGTGGAACAAAGGATTTAAAGCCTACCGGATGTATCAATACATTTTTGTATTTCATCTGAACTGACCTGCAAAGCGCAACATGCCCCCCCTGAGAATAATCTTCTATTCTTTGTACCAATGGGATAAGTGTTAGAATTGAAACGGCGATGGTCATACTTCCTCCAACAAGTACCATTTTCAACTTATCTTTTCGGTAATTAAAATGAAGCAGAATCGTGGCTAGAAGCACGAAAGTACCTGGAAGGTAATACAACAAACTAGGGGCTAGTTTTTGGCTTAGTGTATCTTTCGTAAATGCATCCGAATTTAAGTTGTTCAATATCACCTCTGGTTGATTTAATACGAAACCGATAAGCGTAAAAATTATACCCAAAAGTAAGAGGCCAATCAAAACGCTGCGTGCACTTATTTTTAGAGATGATTTATTTTCTAATTGATCAAAAATGCGTGAGGCTGCCAGAAATGTTATTGGAAAATAACATAGAGACGAGTAATGAATGATTTTCGTTTGAACCACTGAGAACAATAGGAGGGTGAACAGCAGGGTTAGCATCATTAAAAATTCAAATGAATATTTTGGCCTGAAAGACAATCTTCTTAACGCTATAAAACTGGCAGGAAAGCAGCCCAATAGTAAAACTATAAAATGATAATAGAATGGCCCTCCATGCCCAGCGTCCTTTGTCTGAAATAATCGAACTTGATAAGTTACAAAGTCATAAATCACTTGTTCTTTACCTTGCAAAAAAAGCAAAAAGAACCAAAGCCCTCCAACAAGTGTAAAACTTAAAATAAAGGATAGAATTCCTGACCATATCGGGCGTGAATTTTTTCGATTCAATAGCATGAATATAAATATCGGTGCAGAAAATAGAATTAGCCCTACTGGCCCTTTGGTAAGTACAGATAGCCCTATTAGGATTCCGGAGATAAGGTAATGCCTAAGTTGGCCTTTTTCCAATCCTATATGACCGAAATAAAGCCCCGTAACAATAAAAAGATTGAACCATGGATCAATTATACCCGAGTGAAAGTAAATGTTTGGTAGAAAAGATCCTGCATAGGCCATTACCCATATCAAGCCGAATATTGGACCTTTTAGTTTTTTGCCTCCCTCGTAAAGAAAAAGAAAGGTGAATAACGCGGCAAAAACATTGGGAAGTCTTGCTGAAAAAGCGCTAACGCCAAATGCTTTCATGGATAATGCCTGCATCCATATGAAAAAGGGTGGTTTTTCCCAGAATGGAACGAAGTTGATCAGGACTTGGGTGTAGTCACCTGTTTCAATCATTTCTCGTGCACATTCTGCAAAGTTCACTTCATCCCAATCAAATAGATGGAAAGCCCCTAAAAAGGGGAGGAAGAGTACAAGTGTGGTCATCACTATGTAGATGTATATCTTTTTTGTCAGCATTAGCCTATATGCAATGGTTTGTCAAAGCGATTCAGCCTTGATTCTAGAAAAAGAGAAGTATAATACGAAATCAATGTCCCAATCAGAGAGCCTGCTATGATGTCCTGTAGAAAATGTTGACAAAGATACACTCTCGTTAGCGCAACTAAAACAGCGATAACCACTAAAAGGAGTTGTATACTCAACTTAGATTTATATTGGTAGGCGATCACGGTACAAATTGCAAAAATGCTCGCCGAATGTCCTGAAGGAAAGGAATTCGACGAATGGTAGGTGAAGTCTTCAATAATCCTGAAGTTAACATCGCTTTGAAGAAAGTAATATGGGCGCTTCATAGTTTCAAAAACCGTATGTTTTAGTAGCTGAACAATACCTGCTGTTAGTGCAAAAGATATCAGGGCGATGAGCGCTGTTTTTATCCTGATAAAAAGTAAAACAATAAACACTAAAACAGCAAATAAACCATCACCTGCATAGGTCAAATTACGCATTACAAGATCAAGTACTGGATTTCCCAACTGATTGATTTTCTTTTGAAAATCTAGTTTGTCCTGAAAGAGTATGAATAATGCTCCCAAGAACCATGTAAATCTTATAATATTTAAATAAATGAATTGCACCTAATTAGATTTAACCGCAAAGTTAAACACATCAATCTTCTTTTATCATGAATGTGAATAAAATTGCATCATAGGAAAAATGGGCCGCTATGCAAAAGAGCAAACCAAAAGGCTCCAAGCCATAGGAGATAAGCAGTATAAATGGCAATACGAGTAATCCATAGACGGAAAATCTCAAGTTAAATGGATTGAGGTATCCATGAAGTGCAACAAACAAAATAGAACACAATATGGGACCAAGAAAAGATTGTAACCCCGCCCGAAAAAGTAATTCTTCTCCAACCGCTGCACAAAATGAAAGGAATATTCCATGGTATATCCTTAAATTCATCGATTTTACAAGGTGGTCAATTCTGTTGGGAATTTTTTCGAAGAATGGGGACTTCACAAATAAATAGGAGATAAAGCCATAAACAATGCCCAGTTCCAATCCTAAGAAAAGGTGCAATACCGAATACGATTCAAGGTCAATAAAATCGCTGAATGTCAAGTTGTTAAAATAGAATTGGAGTAAAAATCCCGGTATGGGAAAAAGTAGCAATGTAATCCACCCAAAAATCAGCATTTGTTTTTTCATATTCGGCGTAAATACTTCTTGAATATTTGGTAGAGTTCTTTTTTCGTTCTAAATTAGTAGCCAATTCTAAAAGAACCGCCTATAGACCAAATTTACTTTTAATCGTTGTATTTCAACATAAAAATGTAAGTAATGGTTCTCTCTAATTTAGGTGATAGCGAATTAATCGTCCTATACAGCAATGGTAATGAGCAAGCTTTTGAAACGCTTCTTATGCGACACAAAGACCGAATTTACCGCTACATATTGTCCAAACTCAAGGACAGCGATTTAGCGAATGACGTTTTTCAAGATACTTTCGTAAAAGTAGTCAATACAATTCGACTAGGTAATTACAATGAGGAAGGTAAGTTTTTACCTTGGGCCATGCGTATAGCGCACAACCTGGTCATCGATCATTTTCGTCGTCAAAATAAGATGAGAACGATTTCTGAATCTAGCTCTTTTGATCCTTCTTATTCTATTTTTCACAAAATTGATTCGGGTGAGAAGAATTATATTGAACAGACCACTCAAAACGAACTTGAAGCGCAAATGGTAGACTTAATTAACTATTTACCGGATGTTCAGAAGGAGATTATAAAGCTCAGGATCTTCAATGATATGTCTTTTAAGGAAATCGCTGAGATAAAAGACATCAGTATCAATACTGCTTTAGGAAGAATGCGGTATGCCCTCATCAATATGCGAAAAATGATTGATAAGCACAGTTTAGTAACAGATTTTTAAGTTCTTCCTTTTTCAAGGAGCACCCCACTTTAATTAGATTCTTATCCCTACCTTTGTAGTTCAATTTTTAGTCTATGTTTGAAAATTTAACGGACAAGTTTGAAAGAGCTTTTAAGGTTCTAAAAGGTCAAGGTCAGATCACCGAAATTAATGTTGCAGAATCTCTGAAGGAGGTTAGACGCGCTTTGCTCGATGCAGACGTTAATTTTAAAACAGCCAAGAATTTTACCAATAGTATCAAGGAGAAGGCTCTGGGTAGAGATGTATTGACTTCAGTCTCTCCAGGTCAGCTGATGATAAAAATATGTCATGAGGAGCTAATTCGCCTCATGGGAGGAAATGAGGTGCAGCTCGATTTAAAATCAAGTCCTTCGATTGTCCTTATGTCGGGACTTCAGGGTTCAGGTAAAACAACATTTACAGGAAAGCTTGGTAATTATCTCAAAAATAAAAAGAATAAGAAGGTTTTACTTGTTGCCTGTGATGTCTATCGACCAGCGGCGATTGACCAGCTTCATGTTTTGGGTGAACAGCTTGACATAGAGGTATTCTCGGATAAAGAAGAAAAAAATCCAGTAAATATTGCACAAGCCGCAATTAAAAAAGCAAAGGCAGAATCTTTTAATGTTGTTATAGTCGATACCGCCGGACGTTTGGCAGTAGATGAGGTAATGATGGATGAGATTGAGGAGCTTAAGAATGCAATAAATCCTGCTGAAACATTATTTGTTGTTGACTCCATGACAGGTCAAGATGCAGTAAATACCGCAAAGACCTTCAATGAGCGTATTAATTTTGATGGTGTTGTCTTGACAAAACTTGATGGAGATACCAGGGGAGGAGCAGCGTTATCAATTAAAGAGGTTGTCAATAAACCAATCAAATTTGTTGGTATCGGAGAAAAGATGGATGCGCTAGATGTTTTCTATCCTTCCCGTATGGCTGACCGAATACTCGGAATGGGAGATGTCGTTTCTTTGGTTGAAAAAGCACAGGAACAGTTCGATGAAAAAGAAGCTAAAAAACTTCAGCGTAAAATCTTAAAAAATCAATTTGACTTCAACGATTTTCTCTCTCAACTTGAGCAGATTAAAAAGATGGGGAATGTAAAGGATTTAATGGGAATGATTCCAGGTATGGGAAAAGCCATGAAAGATACCGACATTCCAGATGATGCATTTAAAGGAATTGAAGCCATAATTCACTCCATGACCCCGCAGGAACGCTCTAATCCAGGTATTTTAAATTCCTCTCGGCGCTCTAGAATAGCCAAAGGAAGTGGTACTTCGGTCCAGGAGGTGAATAAGCTGATCAAGCAGTTCGAAGAAATGCGAAAAATGATGAAAATGATGAGTAATCCTCGTGCCATGTCTGGTATGATGAGTCAGATGAAAAATATGCGTGGAGGGATGCCCGTTTTATAAATGGAAGACAATACAAATTTATACCCATCCAAACCTAAGCTTAGGGAGAAAGAAACGAAGAATAAGTGGTCCATCACCTTTCTATCTTTGGTTGTTTTTGTTCTCTCTTTTCTCATTTTATTTTCTGACAATATTCAGTTTCTTCTTTTTTTAATTCTTGTGCTGTTTATCCATGAACTGGGACATTTTTTATTCATGAAACTTTTTCATTACAGCAATGTTCGTATGATGTTTGTACCGTTAATGGGTGCCTTTGTTCAAGGTGCCAAAAAGGTATATTCTCAAAAGGAAAGTTTTTTAGTGGTACTAGGTGGACCAATCCCCGGTGTTTTTTTAGGTGTAGTTGGTGCAATTTTTGCATTTCAATACCAAATCAATTGGATGCTTGAACTTAGTGCGGTATTTATTTTACTAAACATGATTAATTTATTGCCTCTTGATCCTTTAGATGGTGGACAGTTGTTTCGGCTGTTGGTAAAATATGACCACGATTTATTTCTCATGATTTTCTCTTTGGTTTCTTCGATTATACTTATTTCTGTTGGGTATTTTATCGATTCTTGGCCCTTGATGGTTTTTGGTTTTTTAATGTCCTTTCGTGTACGGTCAATTCAGAAACGATTTCTTGTCCGGAAAGCATTAAAGGATCAAGACATTGCTTATAAGATGTCATATGATGAATTGAGCGATGTGGAATATTCCCGTATTCGTTCGGTTGTGGTGCATCAAAATCCGTCATTACAAAAATATAAGGAGCTTAGTAACTCAAATACAGATCGAATCATTGCTGAACATGTAAATACCGTTTTGGAGATTCCTTTGATTCAAGACACAGGTTTGATCTTTAAGGTAGTGGTTGTGCTCTTTTGGTTGCTGAGTTTTGTCGCACCTGTCTATCTTTTCATTGAATACGGAGGTAGATTTGGATGGTATTTTATCTAAGGCTATGCGTTCTACATTCACTCTTTTTTTCATATTTACCACGAGCATTGCGTTTGGCCAGGCGCCGTGTGAGAAAGTTTTTCTTAAAGGAAGGGTTATAGATTCTTTACGACCTCAGGCTTTTTATAATTTGATGGTGGTCAATAAAACCGTGGGGAAAGGAGTTTTTGGTCAGCCGAATGGTTCTTTTTTTACTTACGCACGGGACCAGGACAAAATGGTACTTTCCGTAAAAGGCTATCCTCAGCATAAATTTACTGTTGTTGCAGATTCCAATTGTCAGTGTCAGATTGATGTTTTCATTGAGCGTCCACCACAGGTATTTGATGAAGTCGTCATCAAGCCTCTTAAAAGTCTCGCGCAAATAAAAGAAGAAAGAGCTTCATTGGCTTTACGGGAGACCAGAATGGTTAGAGGTGTGGAGGCTTTGCAAAGTCCTATTACTGCTTTGTACGAGGCTTTCTCTAGAAAGGAGCGAAACAAGCGTTGGATAGCTGAACAAGAGTATAAAGACAATAAGGCTAGAGTCGTTCGTGAGTTACTGTCGCTCTATGTTGCCTATGATATCATTGAACTCAAAAAGGATGAGTTTGATTTATTTATTCAGTTTCTCAATGTAAATGAGGATTTTCTGAAAACCGCAAGTGAGATGGACTTGGTCTTATTTATCAAGGACAAATATGAACACTTCTTGTTATTGCGTTGAGCCATTTTGAAGCCGCTCCGTTCGATTCCATATCCCGTTACTGTTTCCTTGAAGAAATTTAAAGAATCCTAAAAATAGTGCGAAGTTCATCGTCGTGAAATGTGTGATGTACCTTAGGAGGCGGCTATGAATTTTTAATTTCATGAATAGTAGGTCAATGCAAACAAGAAATATAACCGCAGCAAAAATTGAAAGAATCAGAAGGTTCAAGTTTAAATATGCTTTAAATAAATAGGCTGTAACGAGCGATCCAAGCAGAAAGAAAGGGCTCAACCATCGCAAAACTTTGTGAGAAATGAATACAAATGCGACATGGTCTAACTTAAACAGCATTGATTTAAAGTGAACAAGGTTCTGAAAATTACCTGCGGAGATGCGTACTTTTCTTTTGAATTCAGCACTTAAATGATTTGAAACATCTTCGAATACAATGGCTTTTCGTTCGTGTATGCATTTTGCCTTGCTTTTGAGTACATTCATACTGATGTGAAAATCATCAACAAGATAGTTATTGGGGACTTCAGCGAATAACTTTTTTCTCATTGCAAAACAGCCTCCAAATGGCCCCATCATACTCCCGAATTTTCTGCCCTCTGCATCCTTAAGAAGTACTTCTAGTGAAATATAGCTCTGTTCCGGGAATGATATTCCTGTTTTACTCAATCCATAATTTTTCATATGAGAGTCCACTAAGCCAATTTCATTATTTTTGAAATGTTTTACCAGCTCAAATAGTGTATCTTTTGAAAACAAAACATTGGCATCTGTGAGCACCAAAATCTCATTTTTGGCTTTATTAACAAGCTGATTGACAATCCTAACTTTGCCGCTTCGTTCTTCGAAAACAATATGATTTATTTTTGGGTGTTTGGCTTTGAAGTGTGAAACAATTTCGTCTGTTGAATCATTGCAGCAGTCTGTTCCAATAATAAGTTCTATTTTTTCTTCAGGATAATCGGAAGAAAATATACTGTCGAGTTTTTTACCGAGTATGAGCTCCTCATTATGTGCTGCCATAATTATAGAGAGCATAGGAAGTTCCTCTTTTGCGTAATTCAATATATTATTGGCGTTCTTTTTTGAAAGATAAATTAGTGTAAGAGGATAGATGAGATATGTATAGCATACAGGAAGCAATAGTAGGGAAGGAGCTAAATGTAGTAGATTAATCAAATGCAGTATTTTCTTTACACCTTAATGAGGATTTCTTTTATTTTCGCAGTGACTAGGCCAGACGCGTAGTTGTCTTTAATATATTTCAATCCTTCAAGACCAACCCTTTGGGCAAAGTCTTTATCTTGTAAAAGTAAGGATACCTTCTCAATAAAGTCTTGATTATTTTCGCAAACCGGAATTAATGCTGGTAAGTTTAGTCCGTCAGCAGCATGTTTGCTTAATACACAAGGTACCCCTAGCGACATGGCTTCGAGAACTTTCATTTTCACCCCTGATCCGGAAAGAATAGGGGCGATAAAAATACCATGCTTTGAAATGAAAGATTTGGAAGAAGGAACAAATCCATGGAGTACGATTTGTTTTTTATTTTTCAGGCCCTTTATTTCTTCTGAATAGCTACCCGCCGCATGAAGGATCAGTGCAGGGTGTTTTTTAAGAAGCATTGGAAAAACATCATTGGTAAACCAAAGAAGCCCTTCTTTATTTGGCATCCAATTGTAGGCACCTAAAAAACAAATTGAGTTGGCTTTTAAGTCCTTCGTTTGTTCACCTTTCATAGAAACAGGAATGTAATTCGTTTGCGGTACTCCTTTCTGCTTGAAATAGTCGTTATCACGAGGTGATATTGAGAATATATGATCATTCTTGGACATGAAGTCTAACTCAAAATCTTTGAGCGTTTTTGACAGGTGGTTCAGGTACCACCTCTTAAAAGGGTTTCTTGTATTTGAGGCAAGCCTCTTCCAAATAAGGTGTTCTACATTGTGCGCCCTTAACACCCTTTTCGCATTAGATAAAGACATGATCTCATCAATATAGGCTCCGCAAAAGATGCTTTCAAAAAAAATATAATCTAGCTGATTGGTCTGAGTTATGGCCTCGATTTTATTGAGAATAGCATTGTCTTTGAAACGGCTAATGTGATAAGACTTTTGTTGGATAAGATGTTTAAATGCAGCTAAGGGATTAATTCGAGTAGATATTTCAACGGAAGAAAATGAAATATTGGCTCCTAGGTTTCTCGGTATTTCATTTGCCTTAAATGGATGTTTTTGAGTAGCAATACATACGTATTGAATTTTTGCCACAGGAAATGTTTTCAAAAGGTCACGGACAAATCGATCCATAGCATGGCATCCACCATCTACAACAGGATATGGTGGTTTATGGCTAAGTATTAATAGATTCATCTTTCTTTGCTTTTATTCTAAATATTTTAACCCAGTTTTCTTTTGAAAAAAGAATTGAATCTTTTGCTGCGCTTCTAGTTAGCATGATGGCAATAGGAGTAAATATGATACATGCCATCCACATTCCTGTAAAGGGAGATATTACATAGGATTGCACTAAGTTTTCTCCCGTAGTAATAATGGAGAAATAAATCATGAAGATAATTGCGGCGACCACCACAGGAGCGCCAAAACCTCCTTTCCTAATAATTGAGCCCAATGGAGCACCGATAAAGAACAGCACGATCAATGTAAACGAAAGCGCAAATTTTCTATGAAACTCAATCCAATAATTGGTTTCCTCCTTCATTATGGTTGATAGGTAATTTATCTGGTTTTTTAAATTGGTATTTTTTCTTCTAAGTTGATCAATAAGTTTACTTCGGATGCTAGACAGCTGAAGTGCACCAATTTCAGAGCTTTGAATTGAACGCATATTCGTGTCAATCTTTATTGTCTCGTCGTCATTTTGTTCTATATTTTTTAGGTTAAATATGGTGCCAGTTCTTTTATTTGCTTGCTCGTAAGCACTTTGCATCTTTTCTTCTTTAACGGCGATAGAATCCATGGCATCGCTAATTTGAAAAACATTTAGCATTTCGTACTTGTCCTTAAAAATGTCACTATTGGTGCGCTGTAATGAAAATCCAGAAACATTTATTTTGTATGTGGCTTTTTTGAAAGATGAAAGTCTCGATGGTCTATTGACATGCGTCTTATTTTGTACCCTCCCGTCAGGTAAGAATATTGGATTTTGGATATCTAGTTCCTCGAATACTTGGCCGTTGATGAGCTCTAAAAATAAATATAGGGAGTTGGTTGACTTGTAAATTCTAATTTCTTCGGCCTTTATCGTTTTAATTTCTGTTGGTGTGGTGTGGTCATGTATGATGACATCCTTGTAACGTCCATCCGAACCGGAGGCCACCTTTATGGCGTAACCATCAATTTCTTTCGTATAAACACCAGGTTTGATTAGGCTTGATATTTTGGTATTTTGAATGTCATAAATCAAAGAGTGCCATTTAAGATTCGCTACTGGGATCACATAATTTGAAAAATAAAACGTGAAAATTGCGAGTATGATGACGAACATTGTCAAGGGTTTCATGATTTTATATAAGGAGAGCCCACTTGATTTGAGGGCCGTAAGCTCATTGTTTTCTGAGAAATTACCGAAGGTCATTAGGGAAGAGATGAGCACTGATAACGGAAGTGCTAGCGGCATTAAGCTCGCAGATACATAAAATAATAGCTCGAGAATGATTGTGATTTCAATTCCCTTACCCATTAGATCATCAATGTAAACCCAAAAAAATTGTAGGATTAAAATGAAAATGGAAACAACGAGGGTCAAGATAAATGGACCAATAAAAGATCTTAAACTAAAAAGATAAAGTCTTGGCAGCAAAGCTATACTCTTTTTAAATTATGTTTTTACCGGTTCACAGATCTCACTAGGCACCGATGATTCTTTTCAAATCGTTAATTTGTTGCTCCCAAAGCATTTTAGCGGATTCAATATCCTCAGGATAACCATAATCCGTAATTTTTAACGATGCGATGCCTGTCATGGGGTCAATATCAATATTCATTTCGAAATAATAATCATCTTCGTTTTCTTCATCTTCGATCCATCTGAATTTCATTTTGGAATTCATCTTTCTTGTCAAAAGGCGTGCTTTCTCAATCGCTCCATCCCATTCAAATGAATACATGTCGTCTCTAACCGTAACATTGTCTGCAAACCATTCAGATAATCCACTAGGAGAACCGATCATGTTGTCTAAGACGCGCAAAGAGGTCTTTAGCAGATATTCTAATTCAAATTTTTCTTTCATAAATCGGTTAAGTACTAGGTTATTTTTGTCGTTATTCCTTGATGCAATATACAGATTTTATTTTAACGTCGACCATTAAAAATACAATGTTTTCTGATTGGATTTGATTGTAACCAGTTATAAAATTATTGATTAAGGTGCAGTATGAAGTCTCGCATGATATTGAGGTGTGCGGGATCCTTTTGATACATTTTTTCAGGATGCCATTGTACGCCTATTATCCATCGGTCATCGAGTCCCTTTGCCCATTCTGATGCCTCATTTAAGCCATCCGGTGCATGCGCAACAATCTTCATTCCTTTACCTTGAACCTTAACCGCTTGATGATGAAAACTATTTACCTCAAAATTACGAACTCCATAAAGCTCAAGTAATTCACTAGACGATACAAGTTCAATGGGGTGATAAACATATTTCTCTTGTGCAGGGTCTCTGTGAGTCACGTTCTGGCTTCCTTGGTATTCTGTTGGGATGTCCTGATATAGGTCGCCATTTAGACTAGCATTTAAAATTTGATGACCTCTGCAGATTCCAAGAATTGGAAGAGAATCCTTGAATGCTTCTCGGATCATATACAATTCAACTTCATCTCGCTTTTTATGTGTAACACATATTTTCAAGCTATCTTTTCTTCCATAAGTAGATGGATGAACGTCTCTTCCTCCTGATAAAATCAATCCTGAAACTTTCTCAAAGTTTTCATCACGCTTATTTTTCTTTATTTTCATGAAGTCGATAAGCACAATATTACTGTCAACTGCGTGCACATAATCTACAATGCTTGACTTCATTATTGCCGTAGCCACGTATCTCTTTTCTTGGCTGAATAGACAAGCTGCGAACAGCACTGTTAAAAAAGTCCCTAAAATTATCTTCGTCATTGGTCGTATTTTTGTCTTTGTGAAATTGATCTGCCCAGGGATAATTCATCTGCATAATGTAGCTCAGCGCCAACGGAAACACCTCTGGAAAGTGTTGTAATTAAAACGGAACTCTCCTTAAGTTTTTTAAATAGGTAGAAATTGGTTGTATCTCCCTCCATTGTTGGGCTCAAGGCAAATATGATTTCATCAACATTTTTATTTTTAACGCGCATCAAAAGCGGTTCTATATTTAGGTCACTTGGGCCAATGCCATCCATGGGCGAAATTACACCACCTAAGACATGATATAGCCCTTTGAATGCTCCTGTTGCTTCAATCGCAATAATATCTCTAATGTCCTCAACAACACAAACTATTTTCTCAATTCTATTGGGATTTAGGCAAATTTCGCAGACTTCTTGGTCAGAAATATTTCCACATTTTTTGCAATGTAAAACCTTCAGCTTTAGGTCTATAATTGAGTGTGCAAAGTCGTGTATTTCAAGCTCATTCCTTTGTAATAAATGCAACGCAAGTCTTAAAGCCGTCCTTCTTCCTATACCAGGAAGCGAGGAAAGTTGTTCTACTGCAGTATCTAAAATTTTTGAAGAGATTTGCACGGTCTAAAAATAATCATTTTCATTCTTCTCTTTATTTTATTTTCGAGGGTTTCGCTTTCTATGTGTAACTTTGAATTGAAATGTCAAATAAAGCATTGAACATACAGAATAAAAAAGCCAAGTTTGAGTATCATTTACTCGATCAATATACCGCCGGAATTCAGCTGAAAGGCACGGAAATAAAAAGTATTCGAAACGGAAAGGCAAGTATAATGGAGGCTTACGGGGTTTTTTCAAATGGTGAGGTGTTTTTGCGTAACATGTATATTGCTGAATACGAAAATGGGAGCTACAACAATCATAAGCCGCGTATTGATAGAAAGCTGCTTTTAAACGCAAAAGAAATATTGAAGATTGAAAAGTTTTTGAAGACCAAGGGGAATGCTTTAATTCCCATTAAACTATTCTTATCCGACAAAGGGTGGTTGAAGGTTCTCATTGCCTGTGCAACTGGAAAAAAGACCCACGATAAAAGACACGATTTAAAGCTAAAAGACGATAAAAGAGAGATGGACCGAGCAATGAAGAGAAACTCCTAGTCCCTGATTACCGAAAAACCTGGATACTTTGTTTTGTTAAAGACAAACTTGCTATCAGCGATTTCCTTGTTGCTGATAAACTTCGTAAGGTGATAGGTCATTGTTGTACCGTCATTGGTTTTCATCACCGCCTTTTTTAACTCATTTTTTCCTACTGAAACATATAATAAAATGGTATGATAATCTGCCTCGTCAGGGTTGATAGGATAGAGTTTAATTACATGAACTTTTTCACCATTGAAGGTACTGGCTTTTTCATATTTATTTTTAAATCCATTTTCCCATATGGTCATGAGTTTTTTTGGATTCATGCTCTCTTCATCATCACTTGCATAGGATTCATAAACAGATTTTTCCTCGTTAATTACAGTCCAAGTCTTTTTGCCATCTGATAGTAATGTGATGTCTCCATATATTGCGAAGTACTTGCTTCCTTTGACCCATCCTTTGCCTTTCTCGCTTTCATTTACTCCAGTAGCACTGTTTTTGATATTTGCATTAAATTCGACATAAAACGTCTCTAGGTTTTTCATTGAACTTGAGAGTGTATTCAAAATGTTTTGGGACTGACTCGTCTGCGACATTAATGATGAAGACACTACGATTAACGAAAGAAGAAGTGTAAAAATTTTCATGGCAATTTATTTCTCTGCAAATATCATAAATTATGCCAAACAAAAAAACTATCTAATTTGCCTTTATTACATGTATTTTTTACTTCTCGCCGCTCCAAAGTTTGTTCAATTGGTTTTTGTTGGTATCTTTGCACCCTTAAACATTTATAAACCGGGGTTTCGTACCCCAAATTGTAACAATTATGTCAACAAGAATTCGTCTCCAAAGACACGGTAAAAAAGGTAAACCATTTTTTCACATTGTAGCTGCTGACAGCAGATCGAAAAGGGATGGTAGATTTATTGAAAAATTAGGAACATACGATCCTACAAAAAATCCAGCGATTATTGAGCTCAATTTCGAGAGTTCTTTGAGCTGGCTTCAAAAAGGTGCTCAGCCCTCTGATACTGCAAGAGCCATCTTATCTTATAAGGGTGTTTTGTACAAAAATCACCTACTGAAGGGTGTACAGAAAGGAGCACTGACAGAGGCAGACGTTGAAAAGAAATTTTCGGCATGGCTGTCTGAAAAGGAAGCTAAAATTGCTAAAAAAGCTTCCGATTTGGTTAAAAGCTCTGCCAAATCAAAAGCGGATAAACTAAAACTCGAAACAGAAGCAAAAGAAGCTCGGGCTGCTGCAATTATTGCCAAAAACACTCCTGAGCCAGAGGAGGTTGTTGAAGAAGCACCAGCT
>CAJWAO010000032.1 GCA_913020765.1 uncultured Flavobacteriales bacterium
CGGCACACTGTCCAGCATCGGGTGTGAAGGTATATGTCGTCGTACTGGTGTTGTCCACTGCTGGACTCCATACACCTGTAATACCTGTAGGACTTGTTGAGGGAAGAGTTAAGGCATCGCCACTACAAATTCCTAAAATTGGACTAAACCCTGGGGTCAAAGATTCTGTCAGATTAACTGTGATTTCCTCTTGATTTGTAATTGAACATATTACACTTGATACAACAGCTGTCACCGTAACCGAGCCATTACTAACGTTAGGAGTAAAGGTTGTAGTCGTTGAGGATGGATCAGAAAAACTCCCTCCTGTCGAGGACCAAGATACTGACGCTCCAATACCATCAATAACGGCTGAAAAATCTATAGGTAAACCATTACATTGTGTGACGTCCTCTATAGGTTCAATAGTAGGAGCTGGTCGAACAACAATGGTTGTACTGGTTGGCAGTGCGCATTCACCAGGACTCGGAGTAAACGTATATGTGGTTGTTGCTGTATTATTTATTGCAGGAGACCATGTTCCTGATACACCGTCATCACTAATGGATGGTAAACTTAAAGGTTCGCCTGCGCACAAGTACGGAATTAGGGAGAAAGTAGGCTCTGTTGAAGTTGGAGCATTTACAATAACCGTATTTCCAACTGAACAACCCGTATTATCAATGACCACAGCGGTGTAGCTACCTTCGGATAAATTTGAAAGTGTATTTGAGTTAGAAGAGGAGAAAGATGTTGTTGAAATGAGTGCACCTGTATCATCATACCATTGATATGTCCATGGTAGTGCTGAACCTGATGTCTGTATGGTTGCTGTTCCGTCTGCTGCACCTACACCACAAGATACATTTGTGGATGACATGACCGGTGGAGACGAACAACATGAAAGAACACTTTCAAATACTGTTGAGGGGTCATCTTGACATGCCGGACTCGTCCAACTACCAGATTCACCATCAGCAGAGGTATTCACAGTAACAGATAATGGTATACTTGACGAACAAAGGGATATCGGTAAGGTTGTCAAAGTCCAGCAAAATTGTGGATCACAAGCCTCAGCATTTAAATCTCCCCATCCTGGTGTTGTTGAATGATTAAAGTAAAATCCTGGCGGCCAATTGACACCATTTACTAAACCAACCCCGTCAGGATCCCAAGCCCAATAGCCCGGAGAATTACAGGCGGGGGGTGTTGTTGTAACGACATCTGCTGGTGTTGTAACCCACCCTGCACTCCATTCAACTTGAACAGCGTGAAGCCAATTGGAACTAACCGCATCAAAATCTGTCAGCGTGTAACAAAATTCTACGGTTTGATCAGCAGCATATGTTCCGTTTATTGGAGCTGGGTTCGCCGTCAATACTCCACCCTGTAGACAGTCGCTACAATCGTTGTTATTGTTTATATCGAGAGTAAATGTTCCCTGAGAAAAGGGAAAGTTTCCACTTATTTGTATAAAATAAGTTTCGCCTGGAGTTAAAGGTTCAAAGACAGCACCCGAAATATTTCCTGCTGCATCACCGATGATACATCCTCGGCCTGTTAGGTTAAGACAATTACCAGACCAAAGCCCTACATTAGGATTGGCAAATACACTTGATAAATTTACCTCCAATATCGTCCCTGTGGCGACAAATGAGTACCATACATCATTGGCTCCCTGAGCCATGTCTGTTGTTCCTGTTCCACAATCAGTCATATAAACGTAAGGGTTCCCTGGTGTAGATCCAACAGAGGTGCCGTTGGTTGAAAGTACTGCTCCTATACCATTTCCAAGACCGGTACATGAGGCGGGTGTGGGCAAACTACCCAAAGCAGTAGCATTCGAACAATTATCTCCTTGACCGTACAACCCAGCAGATATAAAAATAAAAACCAATAGTAACAATTGAAATAACTTCATTTTAGTTCGATTTTGAGGATTTAAACGCCTGACTTTTTTTAGGAACCAATAACCAGCCTTGAGGCGAAATAACGTAAACGTTATTTGAAGTGGTGCTCTCATTTTGAAAACAATTCATATCTTCTTGGATGCCATCTGATAAAACTTGTGCTTTGTTTTTTAGTTGAACAAGGGCTCCATCGTCGAACTTCAATTGAAAATTAATGCTCTCATGATAATATCCACACCAATTTGCTTTTTGAACAGCTGCATGGATTTCGTCTAAGGTATATTTTGAACCTGTGTGGATTTCACTGTACTTTTCTTGAGCACGCAGTATAAATGCGGAACAGAAAAGACAAATTAGTAAAGTAGTTTTCATTTCTGAGTCAATAAAAACTCCTATCTAAAAACTAAAAGAAAACTGCTTAAATGGCAGTATATAACGATTGCTTAGATTAAGGTGCGTAAATTGCACACCGAAATAATGTACAATTCAAAATACCAAAAAGAATGTTTCGTTGAGTTTCATTAAGAGTTTAGTTTCGTATTAGTTTAGCGAAACAAAAATAAGAGAATCAGTGAGAAAGTCAAAATTAAATGATGGTTTTTAATCCATACAATTACAAGGCGGGTCAAAAAGCACCTCAACATTAGGTAACTTATTTTTAATCTCTGCTTGAGATTTTTCGTTATACATTAGACCTCGTAGATCTAATCGTCGGAGTGACTTAAGTAAAAAAATACCATCACCTAAATCTCCAATTGGGTTGTCATACATATCCAACTCTTCTAGTTTCGGGTATTTTGCAATATGATTTGGTATGTATCCAAGTTTATTACTACCAAGGATAAGCACCCGTAAATTTTCAAGTCTAGAAGGCTCTTTTGGAAAAATTTCAAATCTATTTCTACTTAAATTCAGCTTTTCTAGCTCTGATAATTCTAAAATCTTGGGAGAAATACTGGCGAGCCTATTTCTTGAAAGATCTAAACCTTTCAAATTTTTAAATGTAAATACCACTGGAGGAATTTGCGTTAATTTTTTTCGAGAAACCTTTAAAAAATAAACAGAATCTTTAGAAAGATGAAGCGCTTCCTTTAATTTATAATATGTTTGACCTGAAGCAGTATAAGAGCCATTAAATACCAAGAGTATTAAAATAAGTGCGTACCCTACTTTCATCTTGCTTAAGTTGTGATTTTAGTTCTTCTAAATTAGAGAAAGTTTTCTCGTCTCGAATGAATTTCTCAAAGAACACCTTTACCTCAGCACCATATACGTTCTTTTCAAAATCAAAAATATGCACCTCTAATTTTTTTTCTTGGTCTTCGCTATCTTGCACTGTTGGGTTTTGACCAATATTCATCATGGCATTAAAATACCGATCATCGATGAAGACTCGAACAGCGTAAACACCATCTTTCGGAAGAATTTTATGATCATTATTGATCCGAATGTTAAGGGTTGGATAACCGAGCTCTCGGCCTAACTTTTTACCCTCAATAACAGTACCTGTGCATAAAAAAGGACGTCCCAAAAACTCATTGGCTCTTTTAATATTTCCTTTGTTCAATGATTGACGAATTTTTGTTGAGCTCACATTCACTTCTTGCACCTCCTCTGCCGAAATTTCTTCTACGTCAAAATCAAAAATTTTTGCCGTTTCTTTCAAAAACTCAAGATCCCCTTCCCTATTTCGGCCAAACTGATGGTCATAACCGATTACTAGTGTCTTAACCTTTAGTTTTTCGACGAGAATATCTCGAACAAACTCAAATGCCGTTAAACGGGAGAATTCTTTCGTAAAGGGGTAAATAATTAAATTATCCAATCCAAAGGAGGCTAGGCTTTCGATTTTCTCATCTATCGTCTGAAGGAGCTTAAGGTTATGGTTTTCAGGAAATACAATCATTCTCGGGTGAGGATAAAAAGTAAATAAAATACTTTCACCTTTTGTTTCTCTCGCAATATCTTTCAAACGTGATAGGATTTTCTGGTGTCCCTTATGGGCACCGTCAAATGTTCCTATTGTCACTACAGAGTTTTTAAATGAATCTAACTCTTCAATCCCTTTGTAAATCCTCAAGATTTCTTTTTTAAATTTCAAAATTACGCATTTGTCGGGTATTGACTTTCTCAATCAAATGATTAACTCTATTTTTAGCGCAAATAATTTGAATAATGAAAAAAACACTTAGCCTTTTACTCGGAATATTACTATTTAACAATGTGCTTGCAGATGAAGGAATGCTCATCCCTTCCCTTATCAAAGCCTTCGAATCAGATATGAAAGCCAAAGGAATGCGGCTGAGTGCAGAAGATATTTACAGTGTCAATTCATCGAGTTTGAAAGATGCGATTTTTCAATTTGGAGGTGGCTGTACCGCAGAAGTTGTATCCAAAAAGGGCCTTTTGCTTACCAATCATCATTGTGGTTACTCACAAATTCAATCGCACTCCTCTCTTGAAAATAACTACATCGAAAATGGATATTGGGCTAAAAATCTCAGTGAAGAACTGACAAACCCTGGACTAACTGCAATGCGTATTGTACGTATCGAAAATGTCACAGAGCAGGTTTTGCTCGGTGTTAAATCAGATTTCACATCTAACGAAATAGAAAACAACATAGGAGCTATTATTGCAAATGCGACAAAAGGAACCCACTACACTGCGAACGTAAAGGCATTTAATTATGGGAACGAATACTATCTAATGGTGAAAGAAACCTTCTTAGATGTTAGATTTGTGGGGACGCCACCGAACTCCATTGGTAAATTTGGAGGAGATACGGACAACTGGGTTTGGCCTCGTCATACAGGAGACTTTTCTGTATTCAGAATTTATGCAGGAAAAAATAATAAACCTGCAGAATATAACAGTGAGAATAAACCATATACTCCATTGCATTATCTACCCATTTCAATGAAGGATCGAAAAAAAGGTGATTTTACCATGGTCTATGGTTTTCCGGGGAGTACAGAGCAGCATGTTTGCTCAAATTATCTAGAACAAATTATCACAAAAGAACGCCCATCTCGCATTAGAATGAGAGACCTTTCACTTTCAGTTATTGATAAAGCAATGAAAAACTCAGAGCTTATTCGTATTCAGTATGCATCGAAGCAAGCTAGAATTTCTAATGCATGGAAAAAGTGGATTGGGCAGATTGATGGTTTAAAGCGATTGGATGCTGTGAGACTAAAAAAAGAAACCGAAGCTGAATTCACAAAAAGAGCGCTTTCGAGGAAAGATTGGAAGGAAAAATACGGAGAAACCGTTTCAAAAATGAACGCTTTATCCAATGAATTTTTTAAATACGAATATCTCTACGCCATGGGTATTGAATATTTTTATGTGGGTCCTGAATACTTTAAATTGATCCGCTCAACCAACGACCTCATCTCTAACTACTCAACTTATGTGTCTGAAGGAAAAATCGATGAGATAAAAGAAAAAATGCTAAAAACTTCTAAAGGATTTTTCAAAGACTACAATCTAGGGATTGATATGGAAATATTAAGCCTTCTCACCCAAGAGTATTTTTCGAAACAAGACAACCTTAAATTCTATATTCTAAACTCAAAGATTGGGGAAAAATCAGTATTCACTGACCAAGAAAGATTCAATCAATTTATTCGAAAATTCAATAAGAAATCAGTTAAAAAAATACAGAAGGACCCTGGATATAGCCATTACACGAAACACTACGCTGAATGGATTGATAACGTTATTCCTAATTACCGTAGCTTTTCACAAACCATGGATGCGCTTCTGAAAAATTATGTTGCAGGAAAATTGGAAATGTTTCCAAACAAAAAACATTGGCCTGATGCCAATAGCACACTAAGAATTACTTTTGGACAACTCGAAGGCTCTGCACCAGCTGATGGTAAAGTATACACCGAGCATACCACCTTAGACGGTATCATTGCCAAATACAATTCAGGGAATCCTGATTTCAAAATAAAGCCCAGAATGCTCGAGCTATTTGCAGCAAAAGACTATGGAATGTACGCCCAAGGAGATGATTTGTGGGTCTGTTTTTCAGGTTCAAATCATACAACAGGTGGGAATTCGGGTTCTCCAGTACTTGATGCTGATGGATACCTTATGGGGCTGAATTTCGATAGAAGCTGGGAAAGTACGATGAGTGATTATATGTTTGATCCAAATAGATGTAGAAACATTGTAGTTGACATTAGATACGTACTGTGGGTAATAGATAAATATTCGAATGCTGGACATCTCATTGAAGAGATGGAATTGAAAAAGTAGATTTAGATTGACTTTTGGGATTTAATTCTCGATTTGTATACTCTGAATTTTGTTGCTCAAATCATTAGAAAAAGACAATTGAACGGATAAGCTTTGTTTTTCCGTCACGTACTTTGCCAAGGAGAAGATATCATCATCTTCTTCTTTTCCTTGAAATTCATAGTTAAAATCTCCATCCGGGTGATGCTTAAAAAATGCTGATAATACCATGGAGGCTTGCGCATGATTATAAATCCCTTCCTTTCCATCGATTACAAGGAGAACAGGATTTTCACAATATGAAATTACTGATTTTGCGTCATTTTCTTTAAATGCAGTAGCGATTTCACTGTAAGGTAAATCTCCACTAAACAGCGCTCCAATCAATAAGGACTTAAAGTAAAATAAAACAATTTTCATCAGAATTTTTTGTGAAATTATCAAATATTAGACCAAAGTCAAATATGCAATTTTGCTCAAATGTCATCATTTTTCACAAATCGTAAAAGTCCTTCTTTAGAACGATTATAAATAATACCACTTTTATGGTATTGCCAGCCATGAATTACAGTAGTACTTTTGCGCTCGTATATATAATATTATTACGTAATAATAAAAAATAAAAAAAATGAAAAAAAGTGTATTATTATTAAGTGTAGTCGGTTTGTTTGCGCTAGGATCGTGCAAGAAAAAAGGATGTACTGACCCAGCTGCTCCTAACTACGACTCTGAAGCAGAAAAAGATGATGGAAGTTGTGAGGACCCTATAGTCCCAGCATACGTAGTTCCAACTACTTATGAATTTACTGATGCTGACGGTAACTCTACTGTTTCTTACGGTGGACAAACTGCAAGAATGGATATGTTATCTGAAATGACGTCATACCTTAAATCTGCAAATACAAGTGGTGGAAGTAACCAATTGGACGCTGCCACTCTATTGGCAATGTATGACAACTCATATACAGGTTGGTCTGACCAAAGTTTGGTTGGTAACGGAAAGCAACTTAAGAGCAAAACAGCTCTAGGTGATGCTGGAGTTCAAGCACAGTTTGAAACATGGATGACTGAAGCAGCAGCAGCTACTCCTCCAACAGAAGAAGGATACTACCTTCAAGCTGAAACAGGTCAAGAGTGGACTCAGTTAATTGAGAAAGGTTTAATGAGCGCTTGTTTTGCAAGCCAAATGACTGGAAACTATCTTGCTGGAATCGAGAGTGATGATAATTCTGTAGCTGTTGATCCAGCGAATGGTAAGTTCTACACAGAAATGGAGCACCACTGGGATGAAGCTTATGGATATTTTACTGATGCTGTTGACTACCCAACAAACGGGACAAACCGTTTCTGGGGTAAATATGCAAACAACACATTGGAAACATTGTTAGGTTCAGCTACTACAATAAGTGAAGCGTTCAGAACAGGAAGAGCTGCAATTTCTGCAGGTGTGACTGCTGACGTTCCTGCTCAAGTTGCTATCATCCAAGAAGAGGTAAGAAGAATGGTTGCTGGTATGGCAATTCACTACTTAAACTCAACGAAGCAAAAAGTTGCTGATGGAGAATCACAAAATAAAGTGAATCACTACATGTCAGAAGCTTGGGCATTCATCTACGGAATTCAGTTCTGCGCGAACCCAGATATGGATCCTCAGACTGTCAATGGGCTTCTAGCACAAATTGACGGAGGATTCGAAGGATTCACGCAAAGCACACAGTCTATCAACGCTACAATCGACTTGATTGCTGCGGCATCTGGACTTGAAGCTTTCAAAAACGATTTATAAAAAAATTATAATCAACGTAACCCGGGCAGTGATGCCCGGGTTTTTTAAACTTTATTGAAATGAGTGAAATGGTTAAAAATCAGTCTTATGCTAGAATACGAAATGTATTCTTTTTTGGTTTAGTGGTGTTACTTTCTTTTTCTTGTAGAAAGAAAGGGTGCATGGATGAAAATGCAACAAATTACGATGCAGATGCAGAGGTAGCTGATAATGCAACGTGTACCTATGAGCCTTTTGAAAAAACTCAAATGCTTACAAATATTTGTGACAATTACATCATACCAGCCTACACAAATTTCAATGAAAAAAATATAGCATTATCGAACAGCGTAAGTGGTTTCTCGTCTAATCCGACAACGGACGCTTTCGAATCTCTAAAAGTGAGCTGGAAAGAGGCACTTCTTTCTTGGCAGCAAGTTTGTTTCCTAGATTTTGGACCAGCCGCTTTCGTGATACTAAACAATCAGCTTAATCTGCATCCAGTAGATACTGATGTTATTAATAATAATATTAGTCTTGGCGTTTACAACCTAGAGCAAGCTGATAATAACGATGCCAAAGGATATCAAGCCCTTGATTATTTATTGCATCAACCGGGCATGACGAGTGAAGACCACGTCACTTACTTCACAACCAATGCAAATGCTATGACCTACCTAACAGATGTTGTTGAAAACATCAATTATTGGTCTAATTATATTCTGTCAGAATGGACGGGTTCTTACCAAGAATCTTTTAAAAGCAATAGCAGTAGTGAAAGTAATGCACAAGGAAGCTCCATAAGTAACCTTGTGAATGGACTTTGTTATCACTATGAATCCATTATTAGAAAAGGAAAAGTAGGTCTACCACTTGGAGCTTTTAATGGGTTTTCTCAACAAGAAATGCCTGACCTAGTGGAATGTTACTACCACCAAGAATCACTACCTTTTATTGTTGAGTCCATCAACGCCGTCAACAAATATATTAACGGAGCCTCATACAATACTGGTGAAAATGGATTGGGCCTTGACGATTATATGAACTACGTTGGAGCCACCCAAAATTCAAACTCACTTTCTTCTGTAATCAACAACCAAATTGATGAAATCATTGAGAAGGTAGGACAGTTGAACGACCCTTTGAGTAACGAAATTGTAGTAAATAAACCAGCTGTAACTGAGGCATATTCCGCACTGCAACAACTCGTTCCCTATCTAAAAGTAGATATGACATCGGCTCTTGGTGTCATGATTACTTACCAAGATAATGATGGAGATTAAAAGGTGGCTGCATAAGCTTACTTTTTCTGAAAAATCTATAGCCCCACTGATTGTATTTCGAATACTATTCGGAATAATGATGTTCTTTAGTACCCTAAGATTCATTCTCAAGGGCTGGGTATATGATCTTTACATTGAACCTACATATTTCTTTTCATATTTGGGTTTTGATTGGGTCAAACCTTTCGACCTTTATGGAACTTCTTTACTTTTTGGCTTACTACTATTAAGCACAATTTTCATTGCACTTGGCTTATTTTATAGAATTAGTGCCATCGTTTTTTTCATTTGCTTTACATACATAGAGCTTATTGATAAAACCAACTACCTCAATCATTATTATTTTATAAGTCTAATTGCATTTCTGCTAATGTTTCTTCCAGCAAATAAGGAATGCTCATTAGATGCTTATTTTGGTTTTACTGCAAAACAAAAAAAAGTTCAGGCCTGGACAATAAATATCTTGAAATTTCAAATGGGAGTCGTGTATGTTTTCGCAGGTATTTCAAAAATAAACTACGCCTGGCTATTTGAGGCTCAACCTTTAAGAAATTGGCTAAAGCATCAAACAGATTTACCCATAATTGGCGAGCTAATGCAATACGAGTTCACCGCATATCTGTTTAGCTGGGGTGGAGCCCTGTTTGACTTATTCATTGTGTTTATTTTGATCAATAATCGATTTAGAGTTTACGGTTACGCTTTAGTGATTCTATTTCATGGCTTAACCGCTGCGATGTTTCCAATTGGCGTATTTCCATACGTTATGATTGTCAGCACGCTGATTTTCTTCTCACCAAATTTTCATGAAAACATAATCGCTTGGATCCAAAGACGCATAGTAAATAAATCACAAAACACGAGCAAATCTGAAATTAAGACACCTGTTAAAAATAAACGAGTCACGGGAGCTCTTTTAGGTATTTATATTTTTATCCAGCTACTGCTGCCAGTGAGATATCTGGCTTATCCTGGTGATTTATTTTGGACAGAGCAGGGTTATCGTTTTAGTTGGAGAGTAATGCTCATAGAAAAAGCTGGATATGCCCAGTTCTTTATTCATCATCCAGAAAATGGGATGAAAAAACGAATAGATAATAAAGAATACCTCACCCCACAACAGGAGAAAATGATGTCGACCCAGCCTGATATGATTTTACAATTCGCACATCATCTCCGCGATGAATATAGCGATACCCTGATTATTGAACCTAACGGAGCTAAAATAAAAATAAAAGAACCTAAGGTAACCGCTGAAGTCTATGTTAGTCTTTTTAATAAAGGAAGTCGCTTATTTATAGACCCAAAGGTTAACCTATCCAAAATAGATCGAGGTTTTCATCACAAAGATTGGATTTTAAGAAATGAGAAATAAGCAGCTTACCCTATTATTTATGTTCTTTTTCGGCTTTTATTCAATGAGCCAAAAAGGGCAAATTAGCGGGCAGATAAATTCTGAAGACGGGAGCGAAATTCCTTTCGCGCAAATAAACATTTTTGAGCTAGATAAAAGCTTTTATTCTGATAAAACAGGTTTCTTCATGAGTCCCAAAATCCCCTACGGGAAATATTTTATCTACATTAAGGCAAATGGTTTTTATGAATTTAAAGATTCGATTGAGTTCACAAGCCAAATGCCTGCACTCGGTATAACATTACAAAAAAGTAAGGAATATACTTTAGACGAAATCCAGGTCGCACGCAATAAAAACAATTCCTTTTTTATTCGTAGGATGAAAGCCATTGAGGGTGATATTTTGACGCAAGGTAAAAAAACAGAGGTAATCTCATTGGAAACCATCGATGCCAATAAAGCAACAAATTCGAGTAGGCAAATATTCGCAAGAGTTCCAGGGCTCAATATTTGGGAAAGTGATGGAAGTGGCATTCAAATTGGTCTTGGAGGAAGGGGACTAAACCCAAGTAGAAACGTCAACTTTAATACACGACAGAACGGTTATGATATTAGTGCTGATGCTCTTGGATATCCCGAAAGCTACTACACCCCACCAAGTGAGGCAGTAGAAGAAATACAGATGATCCGAGGGGCTGCATCATTGCAGTTTGGTCCACAATTCGGTGGACTCATTAATTACAAGCTTAAAAAAGGTGTCAAGGATAGAAAAGCAGAAATCATAGCAAGACATACGCTTGGCTCTTTTGGACTGAACAATTCATTTCTATCTATCTCCGGTACGATAAAATCATGGAACTATATCGCATATGGTAACCATAAATTTGGAGACGAATGGCGACCGAATTCGCGATTCCAATCTACACAAGGACATTTCTCGATATCGAAAAAACTTTCCCAAAAATCAAGCCTAGAAATTGAATTTACAAAAATGTATTACCTCGCACAACAACCAGGTGGGCTAACAGACAATCTATTCAATACGAATCCCGACACGTCGGTTCGAGAAAGAAATTGGTTCAGGGTCAACTGGAATCTTGCAGCGTTAAACTTCAACCATTCATTCTCCTCAAATGCGAGCTTGAGCTCTAAAACTTTTGGTCTTATTGCAAGCAGAGAATCACTAGGATATCTTGACCAAATTAACCGAACTGATCCCATCTATTTAGACCCTGAACAAGCGGGACGAAATTTGATTTCTGGGATGTTCCAAAATATTGGAAATGAAACTCGTTTCATTCAAAAATATCGAGCCTTTGATCAACCCTGGGCATTTGTAAGTGGTGTAAGGCTTTACAAAGGATATAGTGAAAACCGACAAGGTTCAGCAAACAAAGAATATGGTCCTGACTTTTATTTTGTTGGATTAGATGGCAGTGCAACCAATAGCAATGTGAATACCGATTATCAATTCCCAAGTTTTAACCTTGCATTGTTTGGAGAACACATTTTTAACCTCTCAAGTAAGTTGAGTATTACCCCAGGTATTCGTTATGAGTACATCAGTACCAATGCGACAGGAAGCTATCGATATACCAATTTCGATTTGGCCGGTAATATTGTGTTTGATACACTCTTTAATTCCGATCGTACAAGTAATAGAGACTTTGTGATAGGAGGAATTGGTCTCACATTTAAAGCCACAGATGATATAGAGGTGTATTCCAATTTTTCCCAAAATTATAGAAGCATTCATTTTACGGAAATGCAAATCCAGAATCCTAACTTCAAAATTGATCCCGATTTGCAAGATGAAACTGGTTTCAATTCGGATGTGGGCATCCGCGGTCAGATCAGTAATAAATTATTCTTTGATGCTTCGGCATATGCCATGTACTATAATAACAGAATCGGAACAACCTTAGAGGTCGATCCCATTTTATTTTCAACCTATCAATATAGAACAAACATATCGGCGGCTAGAACCTATGGAATTGAATGTATGAGTGAGGTCGATTGGTGGAAGGTGATTGTCAGCGACACAGCGGATATCCGTCTCAGTACATTTGTAAATTTTTCCTATAACAATGCCATATATATCCGTTCTGAAGAACCTGCATTTGAAGGAAAACAAGTGGAATTAGTTCCTCCTACAGTACTCAAAACTGGACTTACACTTGGGACAAATCGGTTCTCAATTTCCTATCAATATAGCTTTACTCAAGAACACTTTTCCGATGCTACAAACTCCAATTATCAAGCCAACGCTGTAAATGGACTTATCCCTTCTTATGCCATTATGGATTTATCAGGGAAAGTAGTTTTTGGACTTTTACAGATTGAAGCTGGGGTGAATAACCTAACGAATAGTTCCTATTTTACGAGACGCGCCGTAGCATATCCAGGACCTGGTATCATTCCTGGCTCACCGAGGAATTTTTACTTGACCCTTCAAGTTAAGATATAGACTTTGTACATTTGGTAAAATAAATTGTACAACGCTATTGTATTGAAATTTTAAAACCTCATGAGAAAATTTATTTTAGGTTTACTTTTGATTGGCATGGGTTTTATTGTGGTCTATGTCTATAACCTAGGTCAACGCCCCGTCCGGACCTACCCCACTTTCCCTATAAACCCAGCAGCAAATGCGGCGTCTGTAGATGACAGCATTCCATTACGCGATATTGTCGTTGTAGGTAACAATTGGGACGGTGTAATAACTATTTTCGATCCAAACACCTTTCAAATCATTAAAAAAATAAGTGCAATACCAGACCGAGAAGAACGCTTTGAAGAAATCTATTCTGGACTAAAACGAAGCATTAGCGCAGGATTTATTCGAGAATTTATTGGCGAAGGCAATGATCAATTGGTAGATGACATGTTTACCTCCAATGATGGGCGATACATTTATGCATCAAGACCAAGTTTTGCGGATGTTGTCGCTATAGATGTGAATTCTGGAGAAATTGCCTGGCGAACACCGGTTGAAGGACTTAGGGCTGACCACTCAGCAATTTCTCCTGATGGAAAAATCTTTTTAGTTTCCGCCTCAACTGCTAAAAAGGTACATGCCATTGATGTTTCAACAGGTAAAATTGTTGGTGGATTTGAATCAGGAGACCAACCCCATGAAAATACTTACTCTGAAGATGGAAAAAGAATTTACCACGCAAGTATCGGTAAAGTATTCATCGCATCTCCCAAACTTGACTTTTTAAAAGGTGACCGTTGGCTTCAAATCGTTGATGCCGAAAGTTATGAGGTGATTCGGAGAGTAGATATGAAGGAGAAACTAGAAGAAGCTGGCTTCGATTGGATTGACAGAGCTGTTCGTCCTATGGCTATAACAAAAGATGAAAAATTTGCTTACCTCCAAATCTCATTATTTCATGGTTTTTTTGAGTACGACATTGTTAACGACATGCTTACTCGGAGGTTAGCGCTACCTATTCCAGAAGCAAATAAGGATATGGCTTTAGGGGACCATGTCCTTAACTCGGGTCACCACGGAATTGCCCTAAGCGGAGATGACCAAACCATTTGTGTGGCCGGCACTATGGACGGCTATATTGCAATCGTAGACCGAAAGTCCTTTGAATACAAAACCATCAAGCTTTCTGACGATCCGAAAGAGGCCAAGCCCTACTGGGTTACTTCAAGTAAAGACGGCACGAAAGCCTATGTTTCGATAAGTGGGCTTGATAAGGTTTCAGTTGTGGAATACTCCACTGGGAAAGTTGTCGCTGAGGTGCCTGTCGGTAATCATCCTCAAAGGGTTAGAAACGGTCAGCTCCGTCTAAAAGATTAATCATAAAATTTTCTTTAATCGTTACCGTAAACCGCAAAAAACAAGCCCGGTTAGCGACACTATTTTTTTATTAAATTAGGGGCTACTTATACAAAAAAACCAATGAAAAACATTACCCTAATAACCCTTGTATGTGCCTTTGTTTTGAATTTCGATAGCGTTCTAGCACAAGATAAAAAAGAAGACAAAGTCTCCGTTAAATCCGCGCTGAATGGATTCAAATTCAGAAGTCTAGGCCCGGCTTTTATGTCCGGAAGAATCGCCGATATTGCCATTGACCCAGAAAATGAAAACATTTGGTATGTAGCCGTTGGCTCTGGCGGTGTTTGGAAAACAACAAACGCAGGAACGACGTGGACTCCGCTCACAGACAACATGCCCTTCTATTCTACGGGTTGTATTACGATAGACCCCAACGATAACGCATCGATTTGGCTCGGAACCGGAGAAAATGTCGGTGGCCGCCATGTAGGAATTGGACACGGAATTTACCATAGTGCTGACGGAGGTAAAACATGGGTCGACAAAGGGCTAAAGAAATCGGAACACATCTCTAAAATCATTGTTCACCCATCAAATGCCAATACGCTTTGGGTTGCTGCGCAAGGTCCATTATGGAGCCCTGGCGGAGAAAGAGGTTTGTTCAAAAGCACAGATGGCGGTACAACTTGGAAAAATACTTTGGAGGTCAATGAGTGGACAGGAGTCACTGACCTCGTTATTGATCCTAGAAATCCTAACGTTTTGTATGCGGCCACTTGGCAAAGACACAGAAATGTTGCTGCACTCCTCGGAGGAGGACCAGGAACTTGCCTATACAAAAGCACCAATGGGGGTGATTCATGGGTCAAGATTAACAAAGGTCTTCCTAGTGCAAACATGGGTAAAATAGGGCTCGCAATTTCTCCGATGAAACCAGATGTACTTTATGCCGCCATTGAATTAGAAAGAAAAAAAGGAGCGGTATACAGGACTGAAAATGCTGGTGCAAGCTGGAACAAAATGTCGGAAACAGTTTCGGGTGGAACAGGACCACACTACTACCAAGAGCTCGTGGCATCACCTCACGTATTTGATAAAATTTATTTGATGAATGTACGCGTGCTCGTCTCTGAGAATGGTGGCAAAAAATTCTACACCATGACTGAGAAAAGTAAGCATTCAGACAACCATGCGCTTACCTTTAAAAAAGATGACCCGAACTATATGCTTGCTGGCTCTGATGGAGGTATATATGAGTCTTTTGACAACTCTAAAACTTGGAAATTTGTCGGCAACCTGCCCGTTACACAATTCTATAAACTAGCAGTCGACGATGCCGAACCTTTTTATAATATTTATGGAGGGACACAGGACAATAGCACACAAGGCGGCCCTTCAAGAACCGTAAGAAGAAATGGGATTACCAATGCAGACTGGGAAATTGTCCTTGGTGGAGACGGTCATCAGCCAGCAACTGAACCAGGAAATCCCAATATCATCTATGCCCAATCTCAAGAAGGATATATTCACCGAATAGACCGCACGAATGGCGAGACGGTAAACATACGACCACGCGCAGGAATAGACGAGCCCTATGAAAGGTTTAATTGGGACTCCCCTATTTTGGTCAGCCACCATGATCCAAAAAGAATTTTCTTTGGTTCTCAGCGGGTGTGGAGGTCAGAAAATCGTGGAGATAGCTGGACAGCCATATCAAAAGACCTCACCAAAAACCAAGAGCGACTTTCCCTTCCAATTATGGGCAAGGTGCAAAGCTTCGAAAATGCTTGGGATGTATATGCGATGTCAACTTACAACACCATCACCTCACTGACAGAATCGAAATTAGATGAAAACGTGCTTTATGCAGGAACCGATGATGGCATTATTCAGATGACCAAGGACGGTGGCGCGAGCTGGACAAAAATGACAGTTGACAAGCTCCCTAAATCACCATCTACTGCCTTTGTGAACGACATCAAAGCAGACTTACATGACGCGAATACAGCTTATGTGGCATTAGACAATCATAAGTTCGGGGATTACCAGCCTTACCTTTACAAAACAACAGATGGTGGTAAAAAATGGACGCGCATTACAGAAGGGATTCCGGACGGAACCCTCGTTTGGAGAATTGTTCAGGACCACATCAATCCTCAGCTTTTATTTTTAGGTACAGAATACGGTGTTTATGTGAGCCTAAATCAAGGAGAAAAGTGGCACAAGTTTTCTAGCGGACTCCCAACAATTCCTGTTCGAGACTTAGCGATTCAAAAAAGAGAAAACGATTTAGTGCTGGCAACCTTTGGCAGAAGTTTTTATGTGCTCGATGACTACAGTGCTTTGAGGTCGATCAATGAGGAAACTGTTGCGGAAGATGCCATCTTGTTTAAACCCAAAACAGCACTCCAATACAACCAAATGTACGGAGGCTCAGGAAGTAGTGGAGGTGCAACCTTTAAAGCAAAAAACCCACCATACGGCGCTGTTTTCTCTTACTATTTAAAGGAGGGGCACACCTCTAAAAGAGCAAAAAGAAAACAATCAGAGATGGCACAAAAAGCAGATCAATCGCTGCTTAAAAAGTTGAATAAAGCAGGGTACAAAACACCAGAAAGTATACTCGACGAAGATGTTGAGATGCTGGCAGAAAAAACAGAAATTGAGGAGAAAAAACTAAAAAAGCTCGTAAAAATTTTAAACGAACAAAAAAGCAAAGACATCCCCTTCCCAGGCTGGGAAGCCTTAGATGCTGAACTAAACGAGTCAAAACCAGAAATCGTGCTGGTCATAAAGAATAATAGCGGACAGACAGTTGAGCAGCTTTCAGCACCTTACAAAAAAGGCATGAGCCGTGTTAGCTGGGGATTAAATACGAAGCTCACAACCGCAGTTAAAGCGTCTGCAAAAGGGGATTATTCCTCAATTCAAAAAATGGCAGCACCTGGAAAATATACAG
Organism: uncultured Flavobacteriales bacterium; assembly: GCA_913020765.1. Lineage (GTDB taxonomy): Bacteria > Bacteroidota > Bacteroidia > Flavobacteriales_D > Crocinitomicaceae > UBA952. The sequence goes on from CAJWAO010000032.1 coordinate 17,298, forward strand.
TTTCCATGTACAAAAGAATCGATGGTGCACTCACAGATTTGGGTCAAACACAGTCGTTTGAAGTGAAGCGCATTAGAAAAAACACCCTGACCAATCCTATGGCAAGTAAACACGACGCTTATTATGCCGCTATTGCTGAGCTTACAAAAAAGGTCACTATCTATAAGCATAAGTTTGACAAAGCAAATACACGGGTAAAGGCTTACCAAAAAAGCTTAAGCTATATCGAGGGAGAACGCGCAGCGCTTACGAAAGAGGTGTATGATTTGACCGATACCATGAATGCGCTAGAAAGAGAAATTGGCGGAAGCCCGTCTAAAGCCGAAATTGGTGAGAAAGATAATGTTTCACTGAGCAGCAGGCTTTACAATTCAAGGGGCGGATGGTATCCCAACTCCTATGGACCAACGGAGCTTCACATGAAAAGTTTCGAAGTGGCAACACTGCTTTTTGACCGTTTACAGCCAAAAATTGATACCTATATTGAAAAGGTAGATGACATAGGAAAGCAGCTTGAGGAAGCTGGAGCTCCGATTTTATTGGATTAATAAAATTTATCCTAATAAGCAATGAAAAGCTGGATACAATGATAAAAAAACTAATCACCCTCCTTGTGCTTCTGCTCGGCTTTCAGTCATGCCAAATCGCACAAAACAGCGAACTTTTTACCATCTATTTGGTGAGGCATTCAGAAAAAGAATTGGCATCTGAAAACGAATCCGATCCACCCCTCACCAAATGTGGAATGCAACGCTCAGAAAGTCTTAGCATTTTTCTAAATGATGTGAATTTGGAAGCAATTTACAGCACAGACTATAAGCGGACGATAAATACGGCGCTGCCTACCGCAAATGTTAAAGAGCTCCAAATTAAAAAATACAACCCGAGAGACCTTGTTGGCTTTTCAAGATTGCTACTCGATGCAAAAAAAGATGCACTCGTTGTGGGCCATAGCAATACAACGGGTGTTTTAGCGGGTCTGTTGATTGGGGAGGAAATCGGCGAAATAGATCTAGATATCTATGACCGAATTTACCAAGTTGTTGTAAGTGAAAAAAATGGACGTATTCATCTTTTACACTCTCCTTTCACCTGTAAGGACTGACTGCTCTAGCAACTTAAATTAGCTGACCACGTCGTTAATATGAGAACCTTATGCATGAATTCTAGTGTCGTTTCGTTTACCGTGCTGGCGCCTATTGCCGTTATTTAATGATAATTTGGCTTTGTCGATGTGGCAATACAGGAAACATTCGTACCTTGTGAATCCATGCCAAGGATAAAAACTATTATGCCTACTATGAAACACTTTTTACTTCTTTTAATTACACTATCCTTTAATTTCTCTTTTGCTCAGAATGTTCCCATCGACAATTATTCAGTGAATAACTATGGTCAAGTACAGCTATCCATACAAGCAGAAGCAGGTAAATATTACATTCTTCATGCCCAACACAGTCCGACCTACAACTGGGCAGTGTCGATGACCATTGGCGTGAATGGAACCATGTCTATTTCATCTCCTGGAGGGGCTTACCCTGTAGATAGCTATAACATTACCGAGCATAGCATAGCAAGTCCAGATGATTATGATGGTGATGGAATCGATGATTATACAGAGTTCAATAATATGCCATCAGATGCACCTTTCAACAATGCATATTCGATTGCGTTTGAAGATGGCACAACATCGATACCCGATGCGGAAACTTTCATGGATTTAGCCACTGTACAAAATGTTGGTTGGGCACCATTTCTAGACGGGCAATTGTATGTTAAATTCGGAATATTAGATCGAGATACTCCTGAACCCAAAGTCTATTTTATCAATAGCAATACCCACATCATTCATGCTTATTTTTGGGATGCCATTGATGCAAATGTCACAGGCGACGATGCCTCAGGGGAGATTGTTTTTAACCCCAATACCATTACACCCGGAGGAGTTATCGGTACTTATTCTTTCAATTTTTCATTTGGTGATGCCTATAATTTTGAGCAAACCCAAAGAACCTATGAATTGCTAATGGCCAATATGCCGTTCCTTCAAAATAACATGAATCATTTCATTGGACAAAATGACGAAAACAACCACCTAAATAATTATGCTGACGAATTTGAGGGCTCATTGATTGATGTTGTTCTGGAGTCTGAAGTTTTTGCAGACGTAAATTACATCCCCTTTCATGAGGCAGAAGGTTATGGCTTTTTTAAGCACATGACCGATTTAGAAGAAACTCCTGGAAGTAGAGATATTGTGCTTTATGACGCCTTACCAAATTCGTTACCACGCGTGGGGGGAATTATGACCTCGGTGATTCAAACACCTCTATCTCATGTAAACCTCAGAGCCATTCAGGATAATGTACCTAATGCATATATTTCGGACCCGTTGTCAATTGACTCGATTGCGAATTTGCTAGGAAACTACATCTATTATAAAGTAGAGAACGAGACCTTCGAAATTCGACAAGCCACCTTAGACGAGGTGAATGCTTGGTATGAGTACTTGAGACCTACGGAGCCTCAAATACCTGTAAGAGACCTAAGTATTACCGATATCAAGCCATTGGATTCAATTGAGTTTTCCATGTCCACGGCATTCGGTGCGAAATGCTCCAACGTGGCAACAATGCGAAGCTTTGGTTTTCCTGAAGGAACGATTCCAGACGGATTTGGAATCCCTTTTCACTATTACCATGAGTTTATGCTGTTCAACAATTTTTACGAGGAAGCACAGGTCATGATCGACAATCCTACCTTCCAAAACGACATTAATTTTAGAACAGAAAGGTTAAAAGATTTTAGAAGAGACATCAAAGACGCGCCGATGCCCCAATGGATCATGGATGATTTACAGGCCATGCATGACGACTTTCCTGAAGGCACTGCCGTAAGGTGTCGATCAAGCACGAACAATGAGGATTTACCCGGTTTCAGTGGAGCAGGACTATACACGTCTAAAACGCAGCATCTCGATGAAGGCCACATCTCTAAATCTATCAAACAGGTTTATGCCAGTATGTGGAATTTTAGGGCATATGAAGAAAGAGACTTCTATCGGGTCGATCACTTTATGGCTGCAATGGGCGTGCTATGCCATCCAAATTTCCAAGAAGAAAAATCAAATGGTGTTGGAATTAGCATTGATCCTATCTATGACACACAAGGAACATTTTATTTAAATACTCAGGTTGGAGAATCCTTGATTACAAACCCAGACCCGAATTCCGTTCCTGAAGAAATATTATTGTATGAAGATCCAACCCAAGGCGGGGGGTACCTCGTCTTGAGACTCTCCAATCTAGTCAATCCAGGTGAGCTTGTCATGGACGTTGAATACCTCGACCAAATGAGAGAATATCTTTCTGTAATCCATGATGAATTTGAAATTTTATATGACGTGGTTGGTGCAGAAGGGTTTGGCATGGACATAGAATACAAAGTAACTGCTCAAGATCAACTAGCCATTAAACAAGCCAGACCATGGGTTTCTTTTTGGGCAGACATCAATGGCGATTATGATTTAGGTCTAACCGAATTTGTAGCGCCTCAAGCATCTGCCGAACTCGGAAGTAATGAGCTGGTTTCTGTGAATGTTGCAAACCAGGGCTTAAACGATATGAGTGATTTTGATATACAATTATTGGTCGATGGGCAAGCTGTTGAAACAATTTCGATTTCGCAAACCATTCAGCCTTTTAGTGATGCAGACTTTCAATTTTCTACACCGCAAGATTTCTCAAGCTTTGGGGATTATGACCTCACCGCTATTTTAAGCCATGAAGATGATGAATACGGAAACAATGACACATTAAACTTTGTGCTCAGTAAGGTATATGAGTTTGATGGAGCCATTTCCATGGGTGATTTAAGTGTGGTGTGTGATGAGGACGTTGAGCTTGATGTAATCATCGGAAATGAAGGAGAAGCTACAATTACGAGCGTCATGCTGGAAGTGATTGTCAATGGAGCAGTCGTAGACCTCATCAATGCTACGGTAAATATACCATACCTCGATCAAGACATTGTAACAATAAGTATTGATGAGAACTTGCAAGCAACCAACAACAATATAACGGTTAGTTTATTGAGCATCAATGGACAATTGGATGGTGATTTGACAAATAACTCTGTATCCACAATTACCAACTTAGATTCGAATTATGACATCGTCACGCTTATGATCAATCCTGATAATTATCCTGGAGAAACATCATGGGAAATATTTGATGCAAACAATGTCCTTATAACCAGCGGGTCTTTACCGAATGGTGATTTCTACTCGGAAGACATCTGTGTAGATTATGAATCCTGTTACTCCTTATATTTTTATGACTCCTATGGAGACGGAATTTGTTGTGGGTATGGGATTGGTGACTTTCAAGTCGTAAATTCAGCTGGTGAACAGCTTGTGGTGAACGACGGTGATTTCGGCTATGAGGCCATTGAGGTATTCTGCCCAAATGGAACTGGATGCGATATTGACGCAACCGTAAATGTGACACATTCCTCCTCACCAGTTGCCAATGATGGAGCAATTACAATCAATACAATTTCTGGTTTGAGCCCATTTGAATATAGTATAAACGGTGGCCAATCTTTCCAGTCTTCTAATTCCTTTAGTGATTTACCCACCGGTAGTTATGTAGTAATTGTTCAGGGGGGAGTTGAGGATTGTTTCTATGCAGAAACCGTTGTGGTTCAGGCATGTGAATTATCTAGTGTCAATATCACCTCAATTGATGCATCCTCTGTGGTATCGACAGATGGTTCGATCGAAATTACACCAACCTCAGGGACAGGGCCATACCTATACAGCATCGATGGAGGACAAAACTTTGAAACCTTCAACTTCTTTGAGAACCTTCCAGTGGGGCCCTATAATGTTGTTGTACAGGATGCATCCAACATTTGTTCTTACGAAGAAGTTGTGCCCATTGAAGTTGAACCCTTAGGATTGGATAATGAATTTTTGTCAAACAAAATTGTGGTATATCCAAACCCAACAAGTAATGAATTTACAATAGAGATTGAGTCGATTTCTGCACTATCAGAGGACATAAATATCGAAATCTATGACCCTACCGGAAGAACGATTCACAGTGGTTCTATATCTAAGGAGGGGAGCGGAAAAACAATAATATCCTTAAATGAAAATGTCCCGGGAACCTACTTTATAAAGTGTGCCAACCAATCATATGAAAGACATTTTAAAGTAATCAAGCTTTAAGTTTTTCTTCATAAAAGGAGGTTGATTGAAGAAAGGATAAAGATGAAAATATTCAATTCACTACTTATCGGAATAATAATTTGTTCGTCAATGATTTCATGTGATAAAGATGATCATAATTGTGTGTCTGTTCCGCCGTCTCAAAATGGAATATGTAAAGACCCCAACTTGATAGGAAATGCTGATGAATGCATTGAAATATACGATCCCGTT
>CAJWAO010000033.1 GCA_913020765.1 uncultured Flavobacteriales bacterium
AATGAAACGAGTCACACAGCGTGCATATGGTATACTAATTAACGAGGCACAAGAAGTTTTAGTCTCTGATGAATTTCGATTTGGCCGTTATTTCAGGAAATTCCCTGGTGGCGGTGTTGAAAAAGGAGAAGGTATTATTGATGCACTAAAAAGAGAATTTAAAGAAGAGCTTTCACTCGAAATTGATTCACATGAATTTCTATTCTTCAATGATTACTTCCAGCAATCCTCTTTTGATCCGAACGCACAAGTCACTTGCTTTTATTACCTTGTTAAATGTTCTAAAGCCAAAGATATGGTCTTAGAAAACTATGAGATACCCCTGACCGAGAATGGAGAAAAACAGCAATGGATTCCAGTCAATGAACTCAAGATTGAACAACTTACCTTCCCTATTGACCAGGACGCACTCAAGGCCTTGAAAACTAAATTAGGGCTTACTTTTTAAACTTTTCGGAAAGAATCAAGTCCTTAGTACCGTGACCCCAACTGTAGAATCCTTCACCAGACTTCACCCCTTTTTTACCTGCGGTCACCATATTCACTAGCAAAGGACAAGGTGCATACTTCGGATTCCCAAAACCATCATGTAATACCTGCAGTATGGCCAAGCATACATCGAGGCCAATAAAGTCTGCTAACTGAAGTGGTCCCATCGGATGGGCCATGCCCAGTTTCATTACTGTATCTATCTCTTCAACCCCGGCGACACCCTCATGCAATGTACAGATGGCCTCATTGATCATCGGCATTAATACTCTGTTCGCGACAAATCCTGGATAATCATTTACCTCGACAGGTATTTTACCTAGACTTTTTGATAAACTCATAATTGTGGAGGTTACCTCATCTGAGGTAGAATAACCTCTGATAATCTCGACAAGTTTCATTATCGGAACAGGATTCATAAAATGCATTCCGATTACTTTATCCGGTCTATTGGTTACCGCAGCAATTTGTGTTATCGAAATAGAGGACGTATTTGTTGCAAGAATTGTATGCTCTTGCGCCAACTCATCAAGCTGTTTAAAAATTTTAAGTTTTAAATCTGTATTCTCAGTAGCAGCCTCTACGATAAGCTCAGCACCTTCAATACCCTTGTCCATACTTGTATTTAATGAAATTCTATCGAGGGTTTGCGCTTTATCTTCCGCCGAAATTTTTTCTTTTGCCAATTGACGATCCAAATTCTTTGTAATCGTTCGTAATGCTCTTTCTAGTGCTTCCTCGGATAAATCAATTAGCGATACTTGATAGCCCGATTGAGCGAAAACATGAGCGATTCCATTTCCCATAGTTCCGGCTCCAATGACTGCAATATTATTCATGAATTTTTTTTCACAAATATAAGCATTCAAAGAATTTAGATGATTTTTATCCCAAAATCAATCCATTCCATTTTCCTATCTTTGAGCACAATGCTGAATCGTATCAAAAAGAAGCTTGCAAACAATGATTTTTTAAAATCATTGGCCGTTTTAATGACTGGTACACTGATCGCACAAATTATAGGATACCTACTTGCACCAATCATAACACGACTATATACACCAGCAGAGATGGGCGAGTTTGGTATATTTCAGAGGGTAACCGTTTTGCTAGCAACCATTGCCACGGTTCGCTATGAATACGCACTTCCTTTGCCAAAAAAAGATAATCATGCCTTTGTTTTATTTCGGTTTGCCCTAAAAATATCCCTCATTACGATTTCACTTTGCCTCGTTGCAGGTATTGCCTTTGCATTGATGAAAGGTAAAGGAGTTGATTTTTACTTGATTTTACTACTCCTAATCATTTCAGTTTTTTCATTAGCGTTTTTTAATTTAGGAACCAATTGGTCAATCAGAAAAAAATATTTTAAGAAAATATCGCTCTCTAAAATGAGTAACTCAATTACACTGAATAGCTCAAGGGTTGTCTTCGGTTTTTTAGGTTGGGGTAGCTTTGGATTGATTCTGTCGTTTGTGCTTAGTTTGATTGTCGGGGCCTCGTTTTTCATCTATGATTTTATTACGCTTAAATTCATATCAAAATCTGCTTTAAATAAATTAAAGACGCGCATTTTGAGTCGAGAATACAAAAACTTTCCATTGGCGTCACTTCCGCATTCATTGTCAGATCATGCACGCGATTTGTTCATTGGAATTATACTAATTGAGTTGTTTTCCGAAAGTGTTTTTGGGTCCTTTGACCACACCTACAAAATGCTTAGGATACCTGCAATGCTAATAGGCGCTTCTCTTTCACAGGTGTTTTTTAATCATATTTCAGGTAAATTTAATGATGGCACATCTATCATGCCAATGTTCAAAAAAATTATTGGGTATCTCGTCCTGTTCTCATTGATTCCATTTTCGGTTGTTTATTTTTTTGGGACTGAGCTATTCACTTTCGTATTTGGAAACCAGTGGGTGATTTCAGGAAAATTATCCGAAATAATGGCCCCATGGCTCTTACTCAACTTCATTGTGACCCCGCTTTCAACAATACCACTTGTGTTCAATAAACAGAAAAGTTTTTTCTTAATTAGTTTGTTGACCTCGGTCCTGCAGGTTGGAGGATTTCTAATTTTACCATATCTACTCATCAAAAATGATGCTCAACTTTTTATGGTTTTCGAGCTTGTAACTTGGTCTCAAGTTCTTATGAACATATTGATCTTATACTATCTTTACCATATAGTAAAGCACCAAAAATTAAAGTCATAGTTTTGAAAAAGCAAATATCATAAGCCATGAAAATATGATTGAAATTAACGATTTCTAATCCCATGACTGTTAAAACCCTTTTGAGAACACATACTTTTTTTAGCATCTACAATATTGTGTTCCTCCTGATACTCTTTGGAAACCTCTGTGTGTTTGGAACCAGCCATATTTGGCCACTTTTATTGTTCTATTCCAGCTTTTTTGTTACTTATTTATTTACATATCAAAAATTAAACAAACGTTCCATACCTCATTCAAAATTAAATTTTCAAGTTCTTACATTTCCTTTAATTATTTTGAGCCTAGCTATGGTTGGAATTCATCTCATCATCATGGGAGGATCACCTGCATTTGAGAGTTTGGAAATGCTAAAGACGTCCGAAGTCAATATGCATCGAAGGGAAATAGGCTTCCGAACGCATGGTATCTGGCGGTACATATCAAGCATGAATATCAAAGCCTTCCTTCCATTTACATTGCTTTTATTGCTCATTAGAAAGCGAAAAATGTACTGGGTTGTTTTTTTTGCAGGATTATTTTATACATTTTCTTTGATGCAAAAAAGCCACGTATTATCCTTTCTGATGCCCGTTTTGTTGTATTCCTTATTTACAAAAAAATGGTGGTTTGCTCTCAAATACACAGCATCAATTGCATTGGTTATTGTCGGTCTTGTCATCGTATCCAACCCGCCCCTACGCAATGGAGTAAACGATCTGAAAGAAGCTCCCAATAAGGCAGTTCATGTTCAAGAGGTATCAGCATTCCAAAAAATATCTAACAGCTTGCTCAAACGTATTTTTATCATGCCTGGTGAAATGGTCGGTAATTGGTTCGAAATCATTCCAGAAAGCAAACCTTTTTTAAAAGGGAAAGGTTACAAGTTTTATTCTAAAATTACCGGTCAGAAATATCACGATTACAACCTTGAACTTTACCCTGTCATTTACCCTGACTATGCCAAAAAAGGAATAAAAGGAAGTGTAAACGCCGCACATTTTATGAGAGGCTATTCTAATTTTGGAAATTTAGGGCTCATTCTGTCGGCACTATTTCTTGCCGTAGTATTTTTAATCATGAATCTTCTATTTAAAAATTTATCGATTAAGATGAAACTTACACTAAATCTTTTTCCAATTTTTCTATTAAGTTCAGGTTCATTGACTACTATTTTATTCAGTGGCGGTTGGGGCATTGTTATGGTCTTGTTTTGGTTGTTTAAAAAAGAATTTGATGAGGAGCAAAAATAAACAGTCTGTCATATGTCACTTAACCAGTGCACACTCTGACGGGGATACACGTATATTTCATAAGCTAGCTGTTTCTTGTGCAGAGCGCTATCAAACCTATTTTATTGTTCCCAATGGAAATACCAGAATTGAAAATAATGTACAGGTCATTGGTTTTGAATCGGCGGTAAAATCAAGAATTCAGAGAATGAAAGAAACTGTTAACCAAGTGCTGGATGAAGCATTGAAAGTAAAAGCAGATATTTATCACTTGCATGATCCTGAACTATTAAGAATTTCAAAAAAATTAAAATCGATAAATGGAGCGAAGGTTGTTTTCGACTCACATGAGGATGTTCCAAAACAAATTTTAGATAAGTATTGGATCCCCGTAATCTTTAGAAGTTTAATCTCCAAAATATATAGCTATCATGAAAAAAGAGCATGTAAAAAGATAGATGGAATTATATCTGTGACACCAATTATTTGTGCAAGATTTTCCAAATTTCATCCAAATGTAGAGATGATTGCGAATTATCCACAGATTAAAACAAATGAAAAACAGATAGCTGAAAGAATAGAGAACCATATCTGTTATATAGGAGGTTTGTATGAATCTAGAGGTTTGAGAGAGGTTATTCTTGCCATAGAGCACTGCGATGTCGTACTTCACCTAGCTGGAACCTTCGATACTGAACAATTCGAGATGGAATTAAAGCAATTAAAAGGATGGAATAAGGTTATTTTTTATGGACAGGTAAATCAAGAAAAAATTACGAAACTTCTAGATAAATGTACAATTGGTATCGTAACGCTTCACCCTACCCCGAGCTATCTTGAAGCCTATCCAATAAAGATGTTTGAATATATGAATTCGGGACTTGCAATACTTGCGAGTGACTTTCCTTTATACAGATCATTATTAGAGGAAATTGACTGTAGCACATTTGTAGACCCATTAAATCCAGATGATATTTCAAAAACCTTGAACGCTATGCTTGAAAACCAAGGTCGACTGAAAGAAATGGGTAATCGGGCAAAAAAAGCTGCAAATAAACGCTATAATTGGAGCAAAGAAAAAGAAAAGCTTTATGCTTTTTATGACAACCTATTGCATGAATAAATTCTTGAAAATTTACCATCGATCTTTTGTGCTTTTCGCAGCACTGTGGCTCGTATTTCCAAAGATTTCTTCGCTACTCATTACTTGGCTTTGTTTATTAACAATATACGGCGTAATCAAAAAACATTTGGATTTCAAACCCAATATTATATTGTTTGCCATGATGGCTTTATTCGGCGCATACGTACTTTCTCTTTTTATTCATGACGCGCCTTTATCGAGCCTTAAATTTTTAGAAAATAAATTATCACTGATTATACTACCACTGATTTTTTCATTTTATCCAGCAAAGCAAAATGATGTTATTCAGCTTTTTAGAGCGCACATTAGCGGTTGCTTGGCACTAATTTTAATCGCATTTTATCACTCATATCAATGCAATATGGAATTTGGGGAAAGCCTTCGATGTTATAGCACTACTAATTTTTCTCAAATTCATCATCCAAGTTATTTTTCTGCCTTTTTACTTTTTTCATCAGTCCTACTTATTCTTGACAAAAGAAATAGAATCGTGCCACATAAGACTTCCAGAATTGTCCTATTTATTGCCACATTATTGGTTCAGTTGAACCTAGGAAGCTTGGCTGGATTTCTAATAATTATTTTACTAGTGCTGTCATTACCCATACTTATTTCATTCTTTGAGGGTGGAATAAAAAAAGTAATCCTCAGTTATAGTATTCTCACTATTCTCGGCATCAGTTTTGTTTTTACCTCAAAAGAAATAAAAGCGGATTTTACAAATGCACTATCCTTTTTTGAAAATTACTTTGAAAAACCTGAAGAATTTATTCAGAGTAGAACTTACCCTTTACAAGGAAATGAAACAAGATTAATTTTATGGGATGTCTCCACCAAAATCTGCCTGAAACATCCTCTAGGGGTTGGATTGGGGAATCTTGATTTTTATATGGAGAAAGAATTATTAGCGATAGGGCATGGTCAACTTGCCGAAAGAAAAAATAACCCACACAACCAATTTATTCAGGTGACTGCAGAATTGGGCTTGTTAGGGATAATGCTTTTTGGATTTATCATTATTTATCTTTTGGTTGTTGCCTTAAAACAAAAAAGATTGATTCTATTTTCTCTAGTACTATCTTTTGTCGTTTTTTGTCTTTTTGAATCGATGATGCAAAGACAAAGTGGTATCATTTTCTTTTGCTTTTGGCTCGCAGCTTTGAGCAGGTTAGATAAAAAAAACAGATTTGTACTATGAAAATATTGATTCTTACTCAATACTATCCTCCTGAAATTGGTGCTCCTCAGAACCGACTGCATGAACTTGCGATTCGTCTAAAAAATAAAGGTTTACGTATAGAAGTATTGACTGCATTACCAAATTATCCAAAAATGAAAATTTTTGAGAGGTATAAGGATAAACAAAATCGGGAGGAAACTATTGACGGAATTAAAATTTACCGGTCCTGGATATACGTATCGGCAACAAAAAGTATTTTTACTCGACTTCTAAATTATTTTAGCTTTGTATGGTCCAGTTATTGGCGTGGGCGCAGATTACAATCCTTTGATTACTTAATGGTTGAAAGCCCTCCTTTATTTCTTGGATATTCGGCAATGGCATTAAGTAAAAAACTAAATGCAAAGCTCATCTTCAATGTTTCAGACCTTTGGCCAGAAAGTGCCGAAAAACTTGGTTTGGTCACGAACAAGGCACTTCTGAAAATGGCCTACAAGCTAGAAAAAAAATGCTATGCGACCTCAGCACTAATCACGGGACAGACAATGGGAATTGTCAATGACATTAAACACCGCTTTCCAGATAAAAAAGTAAGCTGGCTACCCAATGGGGTCGATATATCATTTTACAATCCTGAAAAAACTCCAGATAATGATTTTAGAAAAATTAATGGATTCAAAAAGGACGATGTTATTTTCTTTTACGGGGGTATTTTAGGATACGCACAGGGGCTTGAGATTATTATTGAAGCTGCAAAAGAGTTAAAAAACACAAGTGCACAATTTGTGATTCAAGGCGCGGGACCAGAGAAAGAATACCTACGCTCCTTACATAATAAATATTCACTCCAAAATATTCATTTTCTGGACCCTGTTGAGAAATCAGAGATGCCCGGAATACTAAAATCTGTTGATGTTGCAGTTGTTCCTTTAAAAAAACTGGAACTTTTCAAAGGTGCCATTCCATCAAAAATATTTGAGGCATTGGCCATGAAAACACCCTTGCTTCTCGGTGTAGATGGGGAAGCACGAACACATTTTATTGACAATGCCAAAGCAGGTTTATTCTATACACCTGAGGATGTAAGTAGCTTCAAGAAACAAGCCTTATATTTTATGGGAAATCCTGATCAAATGAAAAATATGGGCGAGCGAGCAAGGCAATATGTGACCCAGGTATTTGACCGCAATAAAATAGCAGAAGGCCTATACGATGAACTTCAAAATATGTAATTTCGAAGCATGATCCCATTTTCGCCCCCACGTATTGACCAAAAAGTACTTGACGAGGTAAACGCTGCCCTTTTAAGTGGATGGATTACCACAGGGCCCAGAACCAAACTTTTTGAAAAGAGAATTACAGAATATTGTGGCTGTAAAACTACTGTTGCCGTCAATTCATGGACCATGGGTATGGAAGTTTTCCTCAGGTGGTGGGGAATTGGACCAGGCGATGAAGTAATCATTCCAGTATATACCTACTGTGCAAGTGCCAATGTTGTATTACATACCGGTGCGAAAGCCGTAATGGTTGACATCAATAGTGACGACTTTAATATTTCGTTGGAGAAAATAGAGGCAGCCATTACGCCGAGGACAAAAGTAATTATGCCGGTAGATATTTCAGGTTTTCCATGCGACTATGACGAGATCATGAATTGTGTCAAGAGGCACATTAGTATTTTTAAACCTTCGAATGAAAAACAAAAAAAACTGGGACGTATCTTGATTGCCGCGGATTCTGCGCATAGTTTCGGTGCCGAATACAAAAACAAGCGCTCGGGAAGCTTTACAGATGTTAGTTGCTTTTCTTTTCATGCAGTCAAAAACCTTACGACCTCGGAGGGTGGTGCTGTATGCTTTAACCTACCCGATGCTTTCGATCACGAAGAAATTTACAGAGAATTTGTAACAATAACCTTACATGGTCAATCCAAAGATGCTTTGGCAAAAACGAAAAAAGGTGCATGGAAATATGACGTAGTTGCTCCAGGATATAAATGTAATATGACGGACATACAGGCAGCAATGGGGCTCGTTGAATTAGATCGGTATGCTGAAAATTTGGTTCGCAGAAAAGAAATATTCCATGCTTACGACTCGGCTTTTTCAAAAATAGACTGGGCGTCATTACCGGCCCACCAAACCCGTGATAAGGTATCTAGCCATCACCTTTATCTACTGAGAATAAAGGATATCTCAGAAGCGCAACGCGATGCAATTATACAAGAAATTTTTGATCAAGGTGTCTCTGTAAATGTCCATTTTCAGCCCCTACCACTTCTCACCGCATATAAAAATCTCGGCTACGAAATCAAGGACTTTCCAATAGCACATCAAAAATACCAGACAGAAATTACACTGCCAGTATATTACAACCTAAACGATACACAGGTTGCGGAAGTAATAAATGCGGTAGTTTCTTCAGTAGAAAAGATTATAAATCGATAGCGATGAAAAGAGCTTTTGATTTGTTTTTATCGCTCTTTATACTGACTTTATTTTTCCCATTTGGGCTCATCATTTCTTTGCTTATTTTGTTCAGCTCTCCAGGAGGAATATTTTATCGGCAAGAGCGCATTGGCAAAAATGGAATTGCGTTCAATTTATATAAATTTCGTTCTATGCGTATTGATGCAGATCAATTAGGAAGCCTAACCGTAGGGATGAAAGATCCCAGAATTACAAGCATTGGTATTTTTATTCGTAAATATAAATTGGATGAGTTTCCACAGTTCATTAATGTCCTTAAGGGGGATATGAGTATTGTTGGACCACGACCAGAGGTTGGTGAATTTGTAGCATTGTATTCAGATGCACAAAAGAAAGTGCTTGAGGTCAAACCTGGAATAACCGATTACGCATCTATTGAATACTTCAATGAGAATGAGCTATTGGCGTCATCTGACAATCCAAAAAAGACTTATGTCGAGAAAATTATGCCTGATAAAATAAAGATCAATCAAAAATATCTCGCCAATCCGACATTGGCTCACGACCTGAAGATAATTTTTTTGACCATTCGAAAGGTATTAAATAACTGAGTGAATTTTAGTACCTTGAACCAAACCTGAGCTTATGAAAAATAAATTTTATTGGATCGGAATTATTTTATTTATGGGCACAAGCTGTTCGAGCTTGAAAAATATCAAGGTATCACAAATAGAGGCAATGTGGTTCGAATATAGTCCCAATCAAAACCTAAATAATGGTTCCAAATTCGAAGGAGAGCTTCTACTTCAAACCTATGATGGTAGGCAACACGAGATGTCAAAAAACAGTAACTTTTCTTTTAGCTCAACTGACATAAGGCGCTCGGGAAATTCAAAAACCTATACCCTGATAAAAAAGTCCAATTCATTTGATGATGATAAATGTTATGTGACGCTAAAATATACCCATCGAGATGAAACTTATGAGCAAAAAGATTCTGTAATTATGAATTTTAGAGGACCATTGAAAATTCTATATAACGGAGCGAATGGTATAAATGGAAGTCATCAACGTAATCGAGGCACTCCTCTATTATTGAGGGATGGAAAAGATGGAGAACACGGACCGAATGGAACAGATGGAGAATCTTCAAAAAATTATACCGCACACATGTGGAAGCAGGAAGATATGATCTTCGTGTATTCCCGAGAGAACAATTCAAATGCTGCTCCTTTCCATTACAAGATGAAGGATGGTAACAGCATTTATTTTGATTTATCAGGTGGAAATGGTGGAAATGGTGGGAACGGTGGAGATGGTGGAGATGGAAAAAATGGTGACATTAAAAATAATAAAATGAGACGCGTTGGGGATGCAGGAAACGGTGGAAATGGAGGTAATGGAGGTAATGGAGGTAATGGAGGTAACCTGAGCCTATACATACATGAAAATTGTGTAGAAATTGAAAGCGTATTGACAACAAAAACAAAAGGTGGTAGATATGGAAGCCGCGGAATGGGAGGTAAAAGAGGAACTCCCGGTACCCCTTTAGCAGGTCAACAAGCAGGTCGCCAAGGTTTTCCAGGAACAAATGGTGTTGAAGGATTTAAAGGCATGGATGGGAGTGTCCAGAAGTACGTTCAAAGCTTTGATTACTCGGTGTACATTGAATGATTCCAATATCCACATCCTTAAATAAATTCCTTTTCAACCTCTTTGAATGTTTTGACACTTTTGAGCGTCTTACTTTGTGTGTCAATCAGATAAAAATTAAAAGAAAACTTAAAAGCCAAATCCAAATCATGCGTAGAAATGATGATTCCCTTATTGTGTTCTTTGGCCATTTTACCGAGTAATTCATAAACCTTTCTTTTATTGGCATAATCAAGGTGAGAGGTAGGTTCATCCAAAAGAATGTAATCGGTCTGCTGCACATACGCTTTTGCGATGGCGCACAGATGAAGCTCTCCCGAGCTCAACTCATTGGTGAATTTTTCAGCCAAATGTGAAATTCCAAATAAGTCTTTCGCTTGTTTAATCAGATCATAATCCTCTCCACTATGTCCTCCTAAGAAGGTTTTGTAATGGTAACGGCCAAGCAATAAAAAAGCATCTACAGTCAAAAAAGGAACCTCCTGGACGTTCGACCTTACGTAAGCTATTTTCTTTGCCAAATACTTAAATGAGTAACCTGATAAAAGCTTACCCTCAAGAGTTAGCTTTCCCCGAGCTGGCGCAATGAGTCCTGAAATCGTACTTAATAGCGCTGACTTTCCGACTCCATTTTTTCCCAAAAGTACATGAACATTACCCTTACTAAAATTAATTTCTTCGATCGAAAATAAGGCGGTGTCAAAACCTATGTCGGTATTTTTTAATGCGATCATCTGATTTTACGAATTAAAATATAAATAACGAATGGCGCGCCGATAAGTGAAGTAAGCGCATTAATTGGAATTAAAACCCAAGCGCTCATAACCTGAATAAGTATATCACAGCCTAAAAGAAACAAAGCTCCAAACATCAGATTTGCAAATAATAGAAGCTTGTGGTCTTGTGTTTTGAATAGCATTCTTGTTAAGTTTGGTATTGCCAATCCAACGAAAGCAACGGGGCCACAAAATGCAGTAATCAAACCAGTATATAGAGCCGTTATAAACACAATCATAAGCCTCAAGCGCTTCACATTGTACCCCATCAATCGACACTCCTCTTCACCTAAGACAAGTATATTCAATGGATTCACTAAGAATAATGATGCTACACTACCTAAAATGAAAGCAATACAAATAATTGGAAGTTGCTCTATTGTAACCCCATTTAATGAACCCATAGACCACATTGCAAAGGATTTTAGGGATTCAGCTTCAGAGCTTAGCTCAAGAATAGTAATGATGGCAGAAACAAAGCTACCAAGCATTACACCAAAGAGCAATAAGCCTATTTGATTTCTGAGAAAAGAGGCGGTAAATAATATGAATATGCCGAAAATAAAGGCGCCAAGAAGTGCCGATCCAATTAAGCCTATTTCAGAGCTTAAAAATACAGATCCAGACAAAATCCCCAGGGCTACTAGAAGGCTAGCACCAGAGTTGATCCCGAGCACATATGGACCCGCCAATGGATTTTGAAATAGCGTTTGCATGAGCATACCTGCAACGGATAGAGCAGCACCTGCGATCAATGCAATGCATACTCTCGGTATTCTAATTTCTCGAATAACCAACTCTGACAGATTATTTTCAGAATAATGAAATACTGAATTGAAGACATCCATAGCATCTGTTGCAATATCTCCAATAAGTAAACTCAAAAAGGAAAGTAAAACAATCCCTACACCTACCAAAGGGAAAAGAATTTTATTCGAACCTTTAATACTCATCGAACTCTTTTATAAAAAACCAGTTTTTTTGGATCTATATTATGCCCCTTCTTTAGCTCTGAATAATCAGCCAAAACGAGATCAGGTCGACAAGCAGAACGTTCCCAGTATTTATTGGAATTATGGGTATAGCAAAATAAGGAACTTTGATCTAATATTGGCAACATATTTGATTTTGGATAGGATTGGATAATCTCTTGTTTGGTTTTAAAACCGGGATTCAACCAAAGATCAATTTCAGAAGATATCCCCAATATTTTTTCAAAAGAGTATGCGAGACTTCCTGTTCCCTTCTCATTTGAAAAGATATAAGAAAGTCCCGCATCACGCATCAATTGAGCATGATAACTCTCTCCTGCCGGTGCATACCAAAAATCTCCTGTAATATTACCGGACAATGTTCTCAAAGAATCGGAAGAATCAAAACTATTTTTGATTTTTTCATAGTTTCGGCAGATTTCATCGAATTTCAACTTTGCTTGTTTCTGCTGCCCAGTCAAATAACCGTAGAATAATATCCACTCGGCTCTACCTAAAGGTTGTACCTCTCTCCAATCAAAATTAGGAATGCACTGAATACCAAGTTTTTTTAATACTTTTTCTTTAACAAAGGAGCTGGAAAAGGCACTATATATTATTGCCTCTGCTTCAGACTTTACAACTTTCTCGACATCAATACCTTGCTCCTCCCCGACTGCCATAGGGTTTGTGCTTTTCAGTTGAGAATCATAAATATACTTCAGATTAGATACGGCAACAATGTTCGCGCGCAAATCTAATTCCGTCATCATTCCAATATGGGTACTCGATAGACATACCAATCTCTGAACCGGTTCGTCAAAGGTATATGTACCGCTTCTCTCCGAAGTATTAAAATTAGGCAAACGAAGACTATACTTCTTTGTGGTATCATCAGGGTTTTGGATTTGAATCAAAATAGCTTCAGAAGATTCTGAGATTTTCAACCATTGACTATACCTGCAAATATTTATGATTGAGTTATAATCTTTCTTATTTGTTGAGTTTGTGCAGGAGACCGCCAAAATCAAAAACCCCAAATAAAGCAATTTCATTTAGTACTGTTCTGATTCATTGGGGAAATCACCACTTTGAACATCTTTGATATAAGCTTTAAAAGCATTACTCATCTGTTCGTGAAGATTGTTGTATTTACGTAGAAATCGCGGACTAAACTCATTATTGATACCAAGCATATCGTGCACCACTAAAACTTGTCCATCAACATCTCCTCCTGCTCCAATACCTATTATGGGAATGGAGACTGAATCAGCTACTCTTTTTGCTAAAGCTGCAGGTATTTTCTCCAATACAATTGCAAAACATCCTGCGTTCTCCAAAGCCAATGCATCTTCAATGAGGTTTTCTGCTTCTTCTTCCTCTTTGGCCCTAACGACATACGTACCAAACTTATATATGGACTGAGGCGTCAAACCCAAATGTCCCATTACAGGAATTCCGGCGGTTAAAATTCTTTGTATGGACTCCAAAATCTCTTTTCCACCCTCCATTTTTACAGCATGACCGCCAGATTCTTTCATGATTTTGATTGCACTCGAGAGTGCTTCTAGAGAATTTCCTTGGTAAGAACCAAAAGGCATATCAACCACAACGAGTGCTCTATTCACAGCCCTCACAACTGAGGATGCATGATAAATCATTTGATCTAAAGTAATCGGAAGCGTAGTTTCATGACCCGCCATCACATTCGATGCAGAATCTCCCACCAATATGATATCCACACCAGATTCATCTATGATTTTTGCCATTGAAAAATCGTAGCCCGTTAGCATCGAAATTTTTTCACCCGAGTTCTTCATTTCCTGAAGCGTGTGGGTGGTGACTTTCTTCACATTTTTATGTATCGACATACCGCTAAATTAGGAATTTGAGAGGTACTGTTCAAGATTTTGCTCGATTCGCTGAGGAATATTCTTTGTTTCAGCTCTTTGAAATACCTTTCCCGTTATTTTTTCGTAGAGTTCAATATACCTATCCGAGACAACCTTGACAAAGTCATCTGGCATAACAGGCATTTCCTGCCCTTCAAGACCTTGAAAACCATTTTCAATAAGCCACTGCCGGACAAACTCTTTTGAAAGCTGCTTCTGTGGAAGACCGTCCGCTTGTCTTTGGTCATAACCATCCGCATAGAAATAACGCGAGGAATCGGGTGTATGAATTTCATCAATCAAAATAATTTCACCATTCAACAGACCAAATTCATACTTCGTATCTACCAAAATAAGGCCTTGTTTGGCAGCCATTTGCGTACCTCGTTCAAAAAGCTGACGCGTATACATTTCGAGCTTTTCATAAATGTCTTTGGGAACAATATTTTGTTCAAGAATTTCTTCACGAGAAATATCTTCATCGTGTCCCTCTTCGGCCTTTGTTGCCGGTGTTATAATAGGTTCAGGGAATTTGTCGTTTTCCTTCATGCCTTCTGGCATGTCAACACCGCAAATGACTCTTTTTCCCAGCTTGTACTCGCGTGCTGCGTGCCCCGCAAGATATCCACGAATCACCATTTCTACACGAATGGGTTCACAAGCCATTCCCACCGCAACATTTTCATCAGGAGTGGCAACAAGCCAATTCGGAACAATATCCTCAGTCGCATTCAAAAACATTGTAGCAACCTGGTTTAAAACCTGTCCTTTGAAAGGAATCCCCTTAGGTAGAATGTGGTCAAAAGCGGAAATACGGTCTGATGCCACCATGACCAAGACATCATTTTCAAGGTGATAAACGTCTCTCACCTTTCCGTTATAGACAGATTTTTGCCCGCTAAAATTAAAGCTTGAATTTGTTAGTGCTTCCATTTATAATTCTTTATCTTTTGCATCATATTTTTCATAGGCCTCAATGATTTTCGTTACTAGCTTATTTCGAACTACATCACTTTGACCTAGTCTTATTATACCAATCTCTTTAACCTCTTTTAAGGTATCCAAAGCAAAAGAGAGTCCTGATTTTTGTCGCGAAGGTAAATCAATTTGAGACATATCGCCCGTAATAATAAACTTTGCTGTTGTGCCCATACGCGTCAAAAACATTTTCATTTGCATTATCGTTGTATTTTGACCTTCATCCAAAATCACGAATGCTTTATCTAATGTACGACCGCGCATAAAAGCTAGCGGTGCGATTTCTATCACTCCGTGCTCCATCATTTCTGATAGTTTTTCAGCAGGAATCATCTCCCTTAGCGCATCATATAATGGCATCAAATAAGGATCTAGCTTTTCTTTAAGGTCTCCAGGCAGAAAACCAAGATTCTCGCCTGCTTCAACAGCAGGTCTGGTGAGAACAATTCTTCTGACCTCCTTTGCCTTCAATGCCCTTACCGCCAGAGCAACTGCGGTGTAAGTCTTCCCTGTTCCCGCTGGCCCTACCGCAAAAACCATATCGTGTTTTTTAATGGAATCAACTAACTTCTTTTGATTGACAGTTCGGGCCCTGATTTTGTTACCTCCATTTCCATGAAGAATAATATCGGAGGATTGTCTTCCACCAATTAATGATGCTCCGTCGTCAAGCATTAAATTATCAATATTATTTTCTGAAAGAGAATTATACTTTTCGAGATGCTTCAGCAACAATGAAATTTTATGCTCAAAATGATCAATTATATCATCTTCACCTGATAAGGTTAAAGTATTGCCTCGGGAGGCGATTTTAAGCTGCGGAAAGTACTTTTTCAAATACTTAAGGTTTGTATTGTTCACACCAAAAAATTCCACGGGGTTGGTTGATTTAACAAGTATCTTTCTTGTGGCTTCCATTAAGTTATTTTAATTGCTTTTAGTCGGTTTTTTTTTATATTCCATTACTTTTGGTAAAATTATCATTTTAATTAGAATAATGAATCTAGAATCTTGATGCAAATCCTCACGCTAACCTCCGATACAGGTCTACAAGACTACTATATAGCTTCGCTGAAAGGAGCCATCCTAAAAGCAATAAAGGAAGTTCAAATTGTGGATATCTCTCATTCAATTAAACCATTTGATGTGGCAAGCGCAGCTTTTCAGATGCAATGCTGCTACAAAGACTTTCCAGAAGGTACCATTCACCTAATCGGCGTAGATAGCGAGCCCCTAATTCAGCCACCAGAATATTCGGATGTGACGACCTTTGTTTCAAGCTATCCGACCGTAATGAAATTCCATAACCAGTACTTTATCTCAAACGATAACGGTTTTTTCGGTGCTTTTCTGGACGATAAGGAGCCGCAAGAACTTTGGAGGTATAAGGTTGATAAGACAAATGCCTCAGAATTGAAATACCCAATGAAAAATTGCTTTTTGCATTTGGCAAAGAGAATAATGGATGAGGAGCCATTGAGTCAATTTACAGAGGCAGTAAATAAATATAAGAAAGCCCTGATTCCTAAAGCCGTTATTGAAGAATTTATCGTTCGGGGTATTGTTATTCACGTTGACTCTTTCGGAAACTTAATTACCAATATTTCTAAAGCTGATTTTGAACGTTTGCCCGAAGATGCACCTTACGAAATAAAATTCGCAAACGAAAAGTATTACATTGACCACATTAGTGAAACGTACAATTCTGTTCAGCAAGGAGAGCGGGTAGCACTTTTCAATGAAAATAATCTTCTAGAAATCGCGATCAATCGTGGGGCTCGACAAAGCACAGGTGGTGCTGATATTCTTTTTGGTATGAAGCAAGGAGACAGACTTAGAATAGAATCTTCACCCGCAGGTTCACGTAAAACCTTATTGTTTTAATGTTGGTCCGAATTGTTAAGCTTACTTTTAAAGAGGAGACACTTCCCGCATTTTTTCAAGAATTTGAAATCCATAAAAATACTATTGCTTCTTTTCCCGGATGCCGCGGCATGAAGCTTTTAAAGGGAATCGATGAACCTACGGTAATCATGACCTACAGTCATTGGGATGACCTGGCTGCATTAGATAGGTATAGGGCATCAGATTTATTTTCAGGTTTATGGACCAAAATAAAACCCATGTTTGGAGACAAACCTGAAGCCTGGAGTCATGAAATCCATTTTAATGGATTTGAAGAAAGTAAGTCCCAATGAATTCAATAGATATGCTCGAAAACTTATTCAGCACGGTGCCTTTAAAATTATTATTTTTGAAAAATTCAAATTAGAATATGCGTGCCTTGTATTTCAGAGAATTGAGTAGTTTTCTAAGTTCGACCATAGGATATGTATTTGTCCTAATTTACCTAGTTGCCTCAGGGCTTTTTCATTGGATATTGGCCTACAATACAAATTTACTAGAAGGATCTGAAGCAGATCTTATTCCTTTTTTCAATTTGTCACCTGTTGTTTTTTTGGTGCTCATTCCAGCGATTACCATGAAGTCGTTTGCGGAAGAAAGAAGAACTGGAACCATCGAGCTTTTATTCACACGTCCCATTTCTGACTTTGGCATTTTAATGGCCAAATACCTCGCAGGTGTGACCTTGTTACTGATTGCGATTCTACCCACACTTTGCTACTACATATCGGTTTACTATTTGGGTAAACCCATAGGGATCATCGACGGTGGTGCGACATTCACATCCTATATGGGCCTACTGCTACTCGGTAGCGTATTCGTAGCCATTGGTATTTTCTCATCTGCATTGACAAGTAGCCAGATTATCGCTTTTATCGTTTCGATGTTCTTGTGCTGGTTTTTATTTGATGGACTTCATTTACTCGGAGATTTTGGTCAATTCGGCGCCCTAGATTATTTCGTTAAATATCTGAGCTTGGCATTTCATTATGACTCGATTAAAAAAGGTGTAATTGTTACGGAGGATTTACTTTTCTTTTTATCCGTCATTTTTACTTTTCTATTTGCAGCGCATGCGTCGCTTAAAACGTTGAAAAGATGAATTATAAAATCAAGGGTGCTTATTATCAATGGTTCATTTTCTGCATCGTCATAGTTGCGCTTGTGCTTGTAAACATCATTGGTCATTTCACTTCTTTTCGAATTGATATGACCTCAGACAACAGATATTCACTAGCGCATGGAAGTATCGCCTACCTAGAGGACATACAAAAGCTAGAAAATAGAATTAATATTAAAATATATTTGGAAGGTGAGCTTCCCTCTGAATTGAGGTCATACCGGAATTCTCTAGAGGAAAAACTAAAGGATTTCAAGCGATACGCGGGAGACCGAATCGAATACACTTTTATCAATCCAAATGAAGGATCTGAGGAAGATAAGCAACTGCTATTTGAGCAAATTTATAATAAAGGTTCAGGGGTGCTACCTATGGAAATTACATTTTCTAAAAATGCCAAAGAAACCAAGCTAATGCTATGGCCAGGAGCCATTTTATCATTCACCTTAAATGGAATCCCACAAGAAACCGTAGTACAACTTTTACCGGGAACCTCGGTAGACCGACCATTTTCAATGTATCAAATGCCGGAGGTCGTAGAAAAAGGCCTGAATGATTTAGAATACAACCTCATCTCAGCGCTCAGAAGACTGTCGAGCTTAAAAAAGAAGAAAATTGGTTTTTTACAAGGGCACGGAGAGCTCAATCAATACGAAACTAAAATTGCAAGATTACTGATTGCCCCTTACTACAATATTCAAGATATTGAGCTGCAAAACAACATTCATGCGCTCGATGACTTTGATGGTCTAATTATTGCCGATCCAAAGAGAAAATTTTCCGATAAGGACCTATATTTAATTGATCAGTTCGTCATGCGTGGAGGAAATCTCATGTGCTTTATGAATACCTTAGAGATAAATAAGGATACTCTTCTGAGACAGGGGTTTACGCATTCTGAAAGAAAAAATATAAGGCTAAATGACCTACTTTTTGATTATGGCTTTAAAATAAAGGACAACCTAATCATGGATGTAAATTCGATTCCGAAATTTGACAGACGCTTTAACGAAAGTCGTGTAAATTGGTATTACCAGCTACTTTCCACGAATACAAAGCACCCGACAGTCAAAAATATTGAACCAATCGCGCTAGAATTTGCGAATCAAATTGAACCTATTAAAGACAATGTCATCCCTGTCTTAACAAGCTCAAAAAACTCAAATTACACGGGTCTTGCACCAATCGTTGAATTAAACATGGCTTCAAACTTCGACCCTGTAAACCCTATACTTTCACCTGAAGATAAAATAACAGATAAGCTCTGCTTTGCGGCCACTTCAAAGGGTAAGTATCGCTCCTATTTTAACAATAGAATCGTAGCAGACTTTATAAATAACCCAGATTCTAAATTCTTAAAGGAAAGCAAAATAGCCTCAAATATATTCGTCGTAAGTAATGGAACATTTCTGGCAAATACCTACCGTATGAGCCAAACTAGGCAGGGGCCAAAGGCTGATTTCAAAGGTTTCAATGAGCTCAAAATGAATGCAGACGATGTTGCCTTGAATACCAAACGAGCAATTGGTAACCAGGACTTCTTTTTAAACATTGTGGACTTCGTAATGGGTGAAAATTATATATTAGATATCAGAAGCCGACAAATAGATGTTCGCGAAATTGACAAATCCAAAATTCAAATTTTCGCAAATTTTTATAAAACAATCAATTTACTAGTACCCATTTCAATCATTCTGTTACTTGGTGTTTCTTTAAATTTCTTCAGAATGAGACGATACACAAAAAATTAATTACCATGAACGTAAAAAAAGCGCTTACCCTTATTTTTGGATTACTCTGTGTTGTAGGTTTGGCAGTTTACGCATACAATATAGTGAGTGCTGAGCGCAATTCAAGTACAGAATTGATTGATTTTGCCATAAAAGATACTGCCGAGGTGACCAAAATTATTATCACCGATCCTTTCCAAAAGACCTTTCAGATTGAAAAAGTAAAGGGTGTTTGGCAAGATAAAAGCGGAGGCTGCATTACCCAAGCGTATGTACACAATATCTTAAATGTTGCAAAAAATATAGAATTCAAAGGTTACCTTTCTAAAAATTCACACGAAAACTTTACCGTAAAGATGTCTGCCTCTCACACCAAAGTTGAATATTATGTGCAAAATAAATGGTATAAAACATGGTACATAGGTCCCTCTGCTCCCGACCATTATGGACAAATCATGTTGTTAGATTCAAAGGACGACGGAAAGAGTTCTGAACCAGTCATGATGAAAGTCAAAGGTTTGAATGGTATCATTGAACCCAATTTTTTTGCGGATAGCCGAAAATGGATTTGCACAAATATATTTAGTGTCCCTTTGGAATCAATAGCATCTATAGTGGTGAATAATCATGATGACAGCACAAGAAGTTTCGAAATAAATTATTCTAATAATGCATTTGAGGTAAGCACAAATGGCATCCCTCTTCCCTCCGTAGACACAGCAAATGTATACCGATATCTTCATAATTATAAGAAGATTCACTTTGACATTGCAAACTACATTCTGAGTGAAACTGAATGTGATTCACTCAAAGCGACAGAACCATTTGCAGAAATTACCTTGGATGAAAGGTCCGGTGAACAAACACATTTACGTTTATATAGAATAAAAGCAGACGAACCACAAAGAAATGAATTTGGTGAGCTTGTGAATATGGATATGAATAAGTTCTGGTGTGCCCTTCCAAGCGGAGAAATTGTAAAATGTCAATATCATGTATTTAACCCATTATTATTTGGCCATATTTATTTTAGTGCGCTCGAGTCCTAAAATAGCACCTACGTGTAAACACGTAATAAAATAGTAAATTTTACATATCCCTCTTTGAGAGATTATATGCATATCTGTTAAACTTTTTAAAAAAAATATCGAATATTTGAAAGTTTAAATTACCTTTAAAGCGAGTTAATAGATTAGTAGTTTAGCTTAGTGGGAAGTATTTTAATCAATAAGCGATTAGAAAAAACATTATCTCTTCTTATTTCCACTAGTACTGTCTAATAAACGGGGGGCTTTCTTGCCCCCCTTCTTATTTAATCCATTTTGGAACTATGGAACAAATAGTGAAGTAAATTTGTACCTTTAGAACATGGTTAATCGAGTACTTCTTTCCTGCTTTTTCTTGGTTGCTTTCTCCGTGCATAGTCAAATAATAAGCGCAACAGAAAAAAAAGTTTCAAAATTTTCTTTTGATACCAATACTTATGTTTATTTCAACGTAAATATTTTAAATGCATTTAGAAGTTTGATACCGAATGAGTCTCATCTCAACACACCACTAGGACTTAGGGCAAATGAAACACCCTTGCTGTGCGCAAGCTATGCCATTGGAGTTTCAATATCGATGAACAAAATGTTAAAAATCAACACCGGACTATCTTTTACCCAGAACGGAGAATCCTACAAATGGAATTCAGCTGAAAATGATAGTAGTTTTATGTATTCATCTGCCTACAGATACATTGCTTTGCCGATTTCTTTGAGCTCTGCTTATGGTAAAAAACTCAAAGTTCATCTCTCCGCAGGTGTAATTCCAAGTATATTTAGCGGCTTCAAACAAAATCAAGAATGGACTGATTCAGATGGTTCTGAATATGATGAAGAAATCAAAATACAGGATGATTTAAACTTTTTTAAAATTTCGGCGCAAGCTAGTATTGGGGTAGAATACTTTTTTGGTAAACTCTCTGTCCGTGCAGCTTATCTTTACATTCAACAACTCAATAATTCGTATAAAGAATTTGAAGATTATATTCACAGGGAAAATACCCAAGGTGGCCAACTCACACTTACCTATCTTCTGAAATGACTGTTAAGCATATTACCGATTTTTTAGAAAATAAATACCCGCTATCGCTGCAAGAATCTTATGATAATTGTGGACTTACCTATGGATATAAACAAACAGAAATCAAAGGTGTATTGATTTCTTTAGATGTTACCGAAAAAATAGTTGAAGAAGCCATCCGAAAAAATTGTAATCTGATCATCTCACATCATCCTGTAATTTTTAAAGGCTTAAAAAGAATCAATGGTAGCAATATGTCCGAACGCGTAATTGAATTATGTATCAAAAATGAGATTGCTTTATATGCCATTCATACGAATATTGACAATCATAAAGAAGGAGTAAACAAAAGAATTGCTGATAAAATAGGATTGTCAAATACACAAATTTTAGCCCCCAAAAAAAATACTTTGATCAAACTCATCGTTTTTGTTCCACAAGAGGCCTCTCATAAATTGAGTAATGCATTGTTCGAAGCAGGTGCTGGTTCAGTAGGAAACTATACCGAATGTAGTTTTCAAAGCTCAGGACATGGAACGTATAGACCAAATAAAAGTGCGAATCCTACAAAAGGGAAAATCAATCAGAAGTCAATCGAAGCCGAAATAAAGGTGGAGGTTTTAGTTCCTCTTGCACGCATTGGAGAGGTATTACATGCGATGAAATTGAACCACCCTTATGAAGAGGTTGCACACGATATTGTACCGCTACTAAATGAACAACAAGATATTGGCTCGGGAATGATCGGCGAACTCGAACAATCAATGCCAGCTGACTTATTTTTAAGGAAAATCAAAAAAATATTTGGTGCTGGAGTAGTGAAACACACTGCACTCGTTCATAAAAATATCAAATCGGTTGCAGTTTGTGGAGGTACGGGGAGTTTTCTCATCGAAAATGCTAAAAGAAAAAAAGCTGAT
>CAJWAO010000034.1 GCA_913020765.1 uncultured Flavobacteriales bacterium
ATCATTGAAAGCATCCGGACTAACAGGAAAATCAGGACTAGAGGTTGAACCAAAGAGGTACAAATTATTAGCGTCATCACAAATCATACTGTGCGCCGTCTCAGTACCTGTATTATTGTTTCCGCCACCTAAAAAGGTACTCCAAATCATTTGAGCACCATCTTCATCGAATTTACTGATAAATACATCTGTGATTCCCATAGGACCATTCGGAACAGTGAAATTTGAATTAACATCGTAAGCACCGTTGTCGGGCATTGGATAATCATTACCGTATACCGTTCCTCCTGAATAGGCCGTACCATCATACCCGTATGTGGCTGTCATTCCGAAGTTATCCGCGTTGGCTCCATTGTAAGTTGCAAATATCAAAACAGGATCGATCACCAATTCAAAATTTGGATCGTAATCACCCATTTCAAAGCTTGTGATACCATCTAAAATTTTGAACGCACAGGGTATTTCAATTTTATGACCATTGATCACCTGATACGCATAGGGTTTCTCCTCATAAATAACACCCAACTCAGTAGTAATTTCGAGGTCTCCATTTGATGAAACTACCATACTTTTCTGACCAACATACTCCAGTTTTAATTGACTTATTGCAGTATTCGGCGCCACGATAAACTCGTACTTAAATTGGTTGCCATTGTTTTGGATATGTAGGTCTATGCCTTCATAGAAATCAATAAGTGTAGCTTCCTTGTAAACATGAACTTTACTTGCCCACCTACTTGGGTCATTTCCTTTAAAGAAATTGTAGTAGTGCTTGCTCTGTTCAGATTTTACGATTTGACTCACCTCCCGGCTCCCTATGAAGTTGAGATGCACCACCTCCTGTCGAGCAATGGCATCTTCTGCTGTTATCAATAATGGGTTGGAATGTGCCTCATGCATAGCAGAGAAATCCTGTAAATGATAGATGAATTTATTTTGCTGAACCCATACTTTTCCCCCATCGATCTTTGACTGAAAGAGGATTCCTTCAGGCCATTGCCCTTTATTTTCAATTAATAACTCCTTCGATCCAGCATGGTCATGATTGTCATGGTTTTTTTGTTTTTGAGACCAAGAATTTTGTACAAAAAAGCTCAGAAAAAAAGATAGAATAAAACCAGTACAAAATTGAGTATTCATAAACATGCAAAAGGTTATCTAAGTTACACAATTTACATTAAAAATTTTGTTTAAAAAAACATCATAAAGGAGCATTAAGCATTATAATATTTAAATTCGCCACATAGCTTTTTTAATGTAATTATGAAAAATAGGATTACCGAACTCTTTAACATTCAATATCCAATTATTCAAGCCGGAATGATTTGGTGCTCAGGTTGGGAGCTTGCCTCAAGTGTTTCTAACTCGGGAGGCCTCGGCATTTTAGGTTCTGGATCCATGTATCCTGACATTTTAGATGAACAAATTGCGAAATGTAAAGCGGAGACCTCAAAACCTTTTGGAGTGAATCTGCCAATGCTATACCCAAATATTGAAGAACATATTGAAACCATCATAAGACACAAGGTACCTATTGTTTTTACCTCAGCAGGAAACCCAAAAACATATACAGATCGATTACATAAAGAAGGAATTACCGTTGTTCATGTTGTTTCTAGTCTAAAATTTGCTTTAAAAGCCCAACAAGCAGGCGTAGATGCTGTTGTAGCTGAAGGTTTTGAGGCAGGGGGACATAATGGACGAGATGAAACCACTACACTATGCCTCATACCAATAGTCAAGAAAGAAATTACAATTCCTTTAATCGCCGCGGGCGGTATAGCATCAGGAAAAGCTATGCTGGCGTGTATGGCACTCGGGGCAGATGGAGTTCAAATTGGAAGTCGATTCGTGGCTTCTCACGAATCTAGTGCACATATTAAATTTAAAAAAGCCATTCTAGATGCTAAAGAAGGAGATACTGAGCTTACACTAAAGGAACTCACGCCTGTTCGTTTACTAAAAAATGAATTTTATAACAGTGTGCAAAAGGCATACGCCAACCATGCATCCAAAGATGAGCTTGCCAAGCTTTTAGGAAGAGGACGTGCAAAAAAAGGGATGTTCGAAGGAGATCTTCAAAATGGAGAATTGGAGATTGGACAAATCGCTGGGCTCATGGATGAATTATTATCTGCTAAGCAAATTATAAATGACCTAATTAAAGAATTTAATGACGCGCAAAGTGAATTATCAAAAATTTCAATGAAGGGGAATGATTGAATTTGAGCGATACACTCTGAAAAACGGATTAAAGGTACTTCTTCATCACGATAAAACAACACCTATGGTCGTTGTCAATACGCTTTATGATGTAGGTGCTCGGGACGAACTTGAGGATAAAACTGGATTCGCTCATCTTTTTGAGCACTTAATGTTTGGTGGTTCTTTGCATGTTAAAGATTTTGACCAAGAACTTCAAAAAGCGGGCGGAGAAAGCAATGCATTTACGAGTAACGATATTACAAATTATTATGAAATTATACCGGCCATTAATATCGAAACCGCCCTGTGGCTGGAGAGTGACAGAATGCTTTCTTTAGCATTTACCGACAAGAGTCTGGAGGTTCAGCGAAGTGTAGTTATCGAGGAATTCAAACAGAGATATTTGAACCAACCGTACGGTGATGTTTGGCTTGAGTTAAGGCCTTTGGCGTATTTAAAACACCCCTACAGATGGGCAACAATTGGTAAAGACATTTCGCACATAGAGGAGGCGGAAATGAGTGATGTTAAGAAATTTTTTAAAAAATTTTACTGTCCTTCAAATGCAATCTTATGCGTCTCAGGAAATTTTGATTCCGGAACAATTAAAGACCTTATCGAAAAATATTATGGAACCATTCCGGGTGGAAAAAAACCTGCACGATTATTACCCATGGAACCGACTCAAGAAGAATTCAGAGAAAAAAGCATTCAGCGCGATGTTTCAGCCGATGCGTTTTATTACGCATTTCATATGTCTGAAAGAAAAAATATTGGCTATTACATAGCTGATTTGTTAAGTGATGCTATCGGTAAGGATCAATCTTCACTGCTGAATATTGCACTAAAAAAAGAGCAAACCTTGGTTTCCGAAATAAATGCTTTCATTACTGGTTCGCTTGACCACGGATTATTTTTAATTACGGGTAAGTTATTAGAGGGTGTCGACTTTGCTACTTTAGATAATGCACTTTGGAGGGAACTCGAGAAAATCAAGGTAGAAGGCTTTACTGACCGGA
This sequence comes from uncultured Flavobacteriales bacterium, assembly GCA_913020765.1. GTDB lineage: Bacteria > Bacteroidota > Bacteroidia > Flavobacteriales_D > Crocinitomicaceae > UBA952. The sequence continues at coordinate 3,225 of CAJWAO010000034.1, forward strand.
AGCTTAACTCGCTCAAAAATAAATTAAGCACCGCAAAAGCATTCCAAGAGCAGGGATTGTTAAATAAATCTATAAGTCTCTGCATGTTCGAGCTGTTGGGAGATGCCAATGGAATTAATGAGGAAATTCAAATCTATAATGGCATAGAAAATACTGATGTTCTCAATTTTGCCAATTCAATTTTGAAGAGAGAAAATTGCTCGCTATTGAAAATTAACAAGACAAAATGAATCGAAAAAACGCCCCGAAAACTCACAAAACTGGTGCTATTTCATTTGTTTCACCGGAAAAAATTCCACTAAATGAATCGGTTCCCCTTTATTGGATGAGTGATATTGCTAATGAGACCTCGCGGATTGATATATATTTTGATGCAGGATTACGAAAAGGAAAAAATAGTATTGCTAGTACGACCTCATCTCTCCTGCTCTCAGGCACTTCACTAAAAAGCTCAACTGAAATTCATAATCAGCTAAACGATCTAGGTGCATTTTTTGATATCGGTCTATCTCATGAGGGGGTGATGGTGTCATTATTTGCATTAAAAAGGAATATTTCAGAGGCCTACGAGGTACTTTTGGATGCAATCATCAATGCACGTTTCCCGGAATCAGAGTTTCAGGAAGTGAAAGCGGAAAAGATTCAAAAATTTAAGATCAATATGAATCGTGTCGGTGTTCTTGCACAAAGAGCCTTTCAAAAGCAATTATACTATGGTACTAAATATGCAGAGGTATCTAACGAAATCGATCTGCAAAAAGTAGAAAGAAAAGAACTACTAAAATTTCATGAAGAGAACTATATCTGTGGTCTATTTAAAATAGCAGTTGTTGGAGCTTTAGCCGAGGGACAAATTCAACATATCATTAATATCTCAAAAGGGCTTTGCATCAAAAATCCATTAGAATTTAAAAGTGATTTTTGCAACAAACCTGGCGCAATTCACATTGAAAAAAACGATGCTGTCCAAACTGCAATACGCATTGGCAAAACACTTTTTAATAAAACAAATAAAGACTTCTTAGACATGAGTATTCTCAATACCATTCTGGGAGACTATTTCGGAAGTAGACTAATGAAAAATATTAGAGAGGACAAAGGCTATACATATGGTATCGGAAGTATCATTTCAGAATCCGGTGGTTCCGGATACCTACTTGTCGGCTCTGAGGTGGGAAAAGAGCATTTACAGGCTGCACTGGATGAGGTTAAAAAAGAGATGTTCCGCTTGTGTAATGAAAAAATAAAAAAAAAGGAACTCGATCTTGTCAAAAACCATTTACTCGGTCAAATGCTAAAAATTTCTGACGGACCATATGCAATGATGGATTTATTTTTGAGTGTTGAATCTTATGGAATGAGCTCTGATTTCTATAATTTATATATCCAAAGAATACACGATATAGATGCATCGGCCATCCTAAGAATAGCTAATGCCCACTTGAATTGGAGTGACATGTCGGTTATTTCTGCAGGTTAGCAACTTTATTCGGCCGCTCTCGTTATAATACTACGTATTATGTTGCGTTATAAACACATGCAAAGCGCCCTTGCCTTCATTCTTTTTTTAAGCTTATCATTTGGCTTACGTGCCTCCCATGTCATGGGCGGAGAAATTACATGGAGCTGTAGCGGCGCAAATACCTATGAGTTTCAGCTTGTATTCTACCGGGACTGTAATGGTGCAGAGGTAAATATTATTTCTGAAGACCTTAGGGTTTGGAACCATCCTTCACTAAATTCGATTGTCTTAAATTTTATTTCGCGAGAGGATATTTCACCTTCATGTACAGTCGTTACAGGTTCTCCACCTATGCTTGAATGCGGAACAGGGAGTGCCGGAGGTAATGGAGTTGGAGCAATCGAGCGTATAACCTATCGCAGTGACCCAATAAGCATTGAGGGAATACCACCCGCCGAAGGTTGGATATTTACATATGAGAATTTCTCAAGAAGTAATGCAATTAGTAATTTATCAAATCCTTCAACTTTTGGAATAACATTGGCTGCAAAAATGTACGCCAACCCCAATAGCATTAATAATACATGTACTGATTCTTCTCCTGAATTTTTACAATCGCCTCATTTTGTAACCTGTGCTGGTTCGGAGTATCGGTATAACATGAATGCTATTGACCCAGACTTAGATTCACTTCATTTTAAATTTGGAATTCCATTTGATTACTTTCCCGTCGGTGTGTATGACCCTCCTTTGAATCCCATGCCTGTTCCATTTGAGGCGGGGTATTCCTATGACTCGCCCACACCAGATACAGCTATTGACGCCAATAATATTCCTGCCTCCATAGATCCCTCAACTGGAGAAATTGTTTTTACAAGCTTCAACATTGGAAATTTTAACATTAAGGTAAGCGTTCAATCTTTTAGAAATGGAATCCTAATCGGTGAGGTTGAACGTGAGATGCAAATTGTTGTTTTACCCTGTAGTAGTGAAAATAATGCACCATTGATTACACCACCCTTTGCAGGTGGACTATTTGAAACAACGGTAAATGCCGGAGATTTGGTTGATTTTGACCTTTTAGCAACAGACCTCGACCTCCTTCAAAATGGCGCTGCCCAAAATGTTATCATTTCTGCCTCAGGTCCAATGTTTGGCGCTGGTTACACAAGTCCGTTAGGTTGTGACATTGAACCATGTGCCACCTTAAACAGTTTGCCTCCTATTGAGGCACCTGAAAATGCAACAACCACTTTTTCTTGGCAAACGACTTGTGACCATTTGGTCAATCAGTTTGGAGGTATTTCTGAGATGATTCCCTATGACTTTGTCTTCAAGGTGCAAGATAATTTCTGCCAGGTGCCAAAAATAACCTACGCCACCGTTAGAATCAATGTTTTGAATCCTGGAGTTCTTCAAGCACCAAAAATAGATTGTATACAAACAGATGCAGGTGGCGACCTTACCCTAAATTGGACACCCACTAATGATCCCGTTGGTTCATTCATTGAATATGGCGTTTATTCAGTACAAGATGGTCTGTTGGCAAATTTTGTTGATGTTAATGCGAATAGTTTTACCATCACGGGTTCTACCGATGTACAAGATTTTTTTCTTTCTGTAAGGTCAGGATGTAATGGAAATACGATAAAATACTCGGATACTGTTTCAAATATTCATTTAGATTTAAATAACCCTAGTAACGGAATTGCCTTACTCGCTTGGAATGAACCTTCCAACAATCCATTATCCTACACAGGAGACTACTACCATATTTACAGAGAATACCCAAGCGGAATATTCACACTTATTGATAGCGTTGCCGTGGGCATCAATTCTTATCAAGACACCATAGACATTTGTTCCGCATTGCTCAATTATCAGATTGTACTTCCTGGCGAAATATGTGACTTTACCTCGAACATTATTGGAGATACTTTTGAGGATTTAATGACTCCAGATATTCCTATGATATACAGCGTTGGTATAGATACTGCAACCAATCTCATGCAGATTGAGTGGAACCAAAATCTGCAAAGTGATACTTACGGATATGTAATTTATACCTTCGACTCAAATGGTGTTTTATTTGAACTGGATACGGTTTGGGGAATAGCCACAACAGTTTACACTTACGCCGTGAACTTTGAAGAAGGTCCATTTTCGTATTCTGTTGCTGCATTTGATTCATGTGAAACAAGCTCAGTTCCCATAACCTATCAAACCAGTGCTAAAGCTAATATTCATACAAGTACGGTATCTTCTTCTGAGGTTTTTATGTGCGAGCAGGAAGCCGTTATAGAATGGACAAATTACGATGGTAGTGTAACCGACTTTTACGAAATATGGAGCCTCTCCAATGGACAATGGAATTTAGAGGAAATTACTGAAGAAACAACTGCTACCATTGCTGTAAATGGAAACCAAAGCTATACGATTTATATCAATTCAATATTTGTAGACGGCAACAATGCTTTTTCCTCTCCTACATCTTTCAACGTCCCCGTTGCGGGAGACCCAGGATATAACTATCTCAAATTGGTTTCTGTTGTTGACGGGAATATTGAACTTTATCAATACATTGATGAATCTGTAGGCATTACAGAAATTATTTTTCAAAGGCGAAATTATAATGGTGCTTTTGAAGAAATAGGGAGGTCAGATGCAACCTCAGATGTGGTTTTCTTTTTAGATGAGGATGCGGAGACAGAATTCCAAGCTTGGGAATACAGAACCAAATACATCGATAGCTGTGGTTTTGAAGGAGAATTTTCAAATGCGGCAAAAACAATATTTTTAGAAGGAGAGGCGGATGATTACAATTACATAAATACGCTGAATTGGTCAGATTATCAAGGGTTTGATGGCGGAATTAAAGAGTACAAACTCTACAGGTCAATCAACGGAAGCTATGCTCCCACTCCTGTTGCCACATTTCTGCCTAATGAGGATAATTTCATTGATGATATCAATGGCTTGGGCGTGCAATCTAAGGTTTGTTATCGTATTGAAGGTGAGGAAATTTTTAATACCTATAATTTCTCAGAAATCAGTTCTTCAAATGAGCTATGCTTAACGTATTCCTCAAAAATATTTATTCCGAATGCTTTTACTCCTGGAGGAATTAACCCTATTTTCTTGCCTGTTGTTTCACACATAAGACCAGAGACCTATCACCTTACAATTATTAATAGGTGGGGACAACTTGTTTTCGAAAGCTATGACCAAAATGTTGGATGGGACGGCACCATTCAAAGCAACGGAAATAGAGCCAAGAATGATGTTTATGTATATATTTTCGAGGCAGAAGACGACGAGGGCAACTTTATTCAAAAGAAAGGTTTCGTTTCGCTCATAGAGTAGATGCTAGAATGGTCGTTAGCGCTCTGTTCTCATAAAACTTCTAATAAATTTTGAGCTGAAATAAATCCACCGTCAGTCCCTACTTGAACACTGCCAAACCAAGGACGTGTCTTATTGATTTCTGTAGCTCCAAACAAACCGATAATATTGGCACCGAAAAACGAAGCAAGATGCATCGCGCCACTATCATTGGCCAACACAAATTTAGCCTCACGCATTATATAGGCTGAAATTGCTAAAGTGTTACACAACACTAAAATCTCAGGAAAGTCATTTCGGCACCGCATGTAATCACTCTCAGAAACAACAGCAACGATTTTTGTCTCTTTATATTCAGTACAGAAATTCCGCCAAAATGGCCATTCCTTATTTCTACCCTTGTGCAAATTTGTAGCATATGGACAAATCACGATATAATCACCTTTAATTTGCTCGTCTAATATCGCTTTACCTTGCGCAATACTTTTTTCTTCAATAGGAATAAAACGATCAAAAGCCGTTACATCCAAATCCTCCTGTAAAAAACCTCGTGCTAAATCAAAGTAATTTTCAACAGTGTGCAAATCATTATTATAGTCAACTCGCCTACTAGAAAGAAAGTGATAACCCACGGTTTGAAGACCCGCTAGACGCATTGGAGAAACAGTTGATAATGTTTTCGGGCAAAGTATACCTTTATCAAAATAATGGTCTCGGTAAAATCGGTAGCACCATTTAGCATTCTTAATCTCAGCACTCGTAACTATATTTAGGTTTGTACCCGAAAATAAGGAACTTGCCCAAGGGTGACCCAAACAAACAAAATCCCCCACCTTCTCTTGAAGTGCGAGAAGCATTGGGTAGGTCATTAAGGTATCTCCAATCCAATTTGGAAGCCGAACAACCAAACTAGACTTTTGGATATGCTTATTGGGTGATTTGGAATTCACAATTAAAATTAAAATAAATCAAAACCTTGACTTTTTCCGAAATAAAATCGTATCGTGACAAATTATTTAAAGTTTGTCTTTGCGAGTAATAAAGATTAAGACAATACCTCTTTTACTTTGTCTGCCGCTTCTTGTAAAAGCACGGCCGAATGTACATTCAAACCTGAGGCATCAATCAATTTTTTGGCTTCAACTGCATTGGTTCCTTGCAATCGAACGATTATAGGGACAGGAATCTCTCCCATATTCTTGTATGCATCGACAACACCCTGAGCGACACGATCACATCGAACAATTCCACCAAAAATATTAATTAAAATTGCCTTAACATTGGCATCTTTTAAGATAATATGAAATGCTTTTTCTACCCGTTCCGCATTGGCTGTACCTCCAACATCTAAAAAGTTCGCTGGATTGCCACCGGAAAGCTTGATAATATCCATTGTCGCCATAGCAAGACCAGCACCATTCACCATACATCCAACATTTCCGTCTAGCTTTACGAAGTTTAGTCCCACCTCATCTGCTTCTACCTCTGTTGGGTCTTCCTCTGTCTTATCCCTCATTTCTGCATAGTCAGGATGTCTGAATAAACCGTTACCATCAAGCGTTACCTTCGAATCGACAGCAATAATTTTATCATCAGCTGTCTTGAAGAGCGGATTTATTTCGAACATACTCGCATCTACACCGATGTATGCTTTGTATAACGAAGCAACGAATTTCACCATTCCTTTGAATGCTGTTCCTGATAAGCCAAGGTTAAATGCGATTTTACGTGCTTGAAAACCCTGTAGACCAAGATGAGGATCAATGAACTCCTTGTAAATTTTATCTGGAGTATGCTCGGCAACATGCTCAATATCCATACCTCCTTCTGTAGAGTATACGATTACGTTCTTACCTTCCTCTCGATCGAGAAGAACAGACATGTAAAATTCTTTAACCTCTGATGGTCCTGGGTAATATACATCTTGTGCGATCAAGACTTTATTTACTTTTTTGGCTTTGCCGTTCGTTTGAATCGTCTCCAAATGACCTCCTAAAATTCCTTTAACTGTGTCCTCAACCTTATCTATTCCTTTGGCGAGAACTACACCATGAGAACCAGTTTCCTTCACTGTGCCCTTACCACGTCCTCCTGCGTGAATTTGAGCCTTTACGACAAACCAACTCGTTCCTGTTTCATCACTTAATTTTTTTGCGGCAGCCACTGCATCCTCTACCCTGTCGACGACCACTCCTTCTTGAATAGCGACGCCGTAACTCTTTAAGATTGATTTACCCTGATACTCGTGTAGATTCATATGTCAATTTTTGTTAGGCAAAAATAATTTTTTTAAGTGAATTTGGGCTTCCAATTCCCTTAATTATTTATTTCCACTTTTTTTCCAAGAAGAGGTGATTGCTCGGGAACTAAAATCCCTGTTCTTGAGCTCTATTTCCCTATTCCATATTTGCTCTACGGCTGCTTCTAAAGCTTCACCCTCCTCTTTAAGCTCTTGATGCAAAATTGAAGAATCTGGAAGATACTTTTGAATGAAGTTCGTATCAAAGTCACCACTTCTGAAACTTGGATGCTGAAGCACAAATTTTCCAAAATCTAATGTTGTACTTACTCCAGATATTTGGTAATTGTCAATGGCCTGTATGGTGTTTTCTATGCATGTTTGTCGGTCTATGCCCCATACAACTAACTTCGCGAGCATCGGATCGTAATAAATTGGAATTTCCATACCCTCCTCAAAAGCATCGTCAACCCTCACATTTGGTCCTGTTGGTCTCCTATATCTATTGAGCAGTCCAATGTCTGGTGTAAAACCATTTCGGGCATCCTCGGCATAAACACGCACCTCGATGGCGTGTCCATGAATCGCTAAATCCTCTTGCTTTAATGGTAGCTTTTCTCCTCTGGCAACACGAATCTGCCATTCTACAAGATCGACCCCAGATATTTTCTCTGTCACGGGGTGTTCCACCTGCAAACGCGTATTCATCTCCAAAAAATAAAAATCCAAGGAAGCATCCAGCAAAAACTCCACCGTTCCTGCACCTGAATAATTGCATGATTTACATACAGCCAAAGCTGCAGCACCCATCTCATCTCGCATTTTAGGGGTTAAAACTGCGCTAGGGGCTTCCTCAACAACTTTTTGATGACGCCTTTGCACGGAGCATTCTCTTTCAAATAAATGCACCATGTTACCATGATTGTCTGCAAACACCTGAATCTCTATATGCCGGGGTTTCGTTACAAACTTTTCAATAAAAACTGCGTCATCCGAAAATGAGGACATGGCCTCATTTTGCGCCATCTGCATTTGCTCTTCAAACTCTTCTTCCTCGTGAACAAGTCGCATACCCTTACCTCCTCCTCCAGCTGAAGCTTTAATCAATACAGGGTATCCAATATCCTTGGCAATGGCCTTTGCTGCCTTTACATCTGTGATTGCCTCATCCACGCCAGGTACCAAAGGAACACCAAAGTCTTTTACCGCCTGCTTTGCCTTTAATTTATCTCCCATAACCTCCATAGATTCAGGAGATGGACCAATAAGAATAATCCCGGCAGCTTTTAATTTTCTTGCAAAATCCGCGTTTTCAGAAAGGAATCCATAACCAGGATGAACAGCATCTACATTAAGTGCTTTACACGATTCTATAATTTTATCTTGTCGTAAATAGCTTTCCGATGATGGGCTCGCTCCGAGATACACAGCCTCGTCCGCCTCTTTCACATGGGGTGCATTTTCATCTGCATCAGAGTATACTGCAACACTTTTAATGTTCATCTTTTTTAGACTTCGAATTACTCTCCTGGCAATTTCTCCTCTATTCGCTATCAATACTTTTTCCATATCATATGGTTTTTAAGATTCTATTTTAGTGAGTTTATTTTTATTTTTTCTTAAGTACCTTCTTTTACTTTTGGGTCTGAAAATATCAAAAAAGTATTGAATAAGCTTAAAATCGTCGATATTCGTAAAGTCTTCTTGATAACTTAAGCCTGCTCCCTGCGTATATGGTTTTTGACCTGATTCATCTGTGCCCACATTATATGGATCCGCTTCTCTAAACGCTGTTGCTCGAAAGGTTCCAGATTCATTAATCAGGTATTCGACAAAAAGGTCTCCAATAGGAATATAACTTGAATTTTCATTGGAACTCGTGGAATCCTCCTCTAAGCCAAAATTACCTGAAACTATTAATCGGTCATTGAAAAACCTTTTGGAAATACCAAATTCTATCAAATCGATACCAACTAGGTCATTATCCATAATAGAATTAAAATTTAAGTCGTACTCGGAACTTACCTCGCTCAATAGTGCATTCACTTGCGATTCCGCTAAATCTTTTGCAGCAGATGCATGCGCCTCAATCGAACTATTCAACGGTTGAAAGGAGCGCAGCAAAAGAAGCGAGAAAAACTGTTTACTCAACTCACTTTCCTCGCTAATTACTTCATTTAATAATGTCTTCCCAGTCTCTGGTGCGTTAGGTGCTTTGATATCAAAACTAATTTGAGGAGCCATTAGCGTTTCATCAAGATTCAGATAACAATCTACTTTTTGATTCTGCATTTGCCTGCTCTCCTGGTCTGACATAACAATCTCAGGAGCCAAATCTTTCAATGAAACCTTGGGAATTGAAAAAGAGGTAACCAGATTAATGTCAGCATCATATGGATTTCCTGCCCAAGATATCGTTGAACCGTTCTCAATGGCAAACTTTTGTTTGATTACGCCCATTGCAAAATTATAGTTACTACCCTCTGAAATCGTATAGGTTCCGTTTAAATCAATTTTATAAAATGGATCGAGTTTCATGTTGATATTTCCTGATCCATGGGCAAGAATTTGATCCCCAATGGAAGGGTCAAAAATAATATTGAGTTGTGCTTTTGGGTTCAGGTTGAAGTTTAAATCCAAATCCAAGCCTGTAAGGTCAAATTTTTCTTCTGGTATTGAGCTCAACTCACTATTGCTCTTAAATTGGACAAAGTCAAAATCTTCATCAATATCAGATGAGCCGTACATGGGGAAATTGATTACTGTGTTATCCTGCGTCGTCATGTTTACAGTAATCGTCATATTTTCACCATAACCCGAAATATTGGCGTTTCCGCGACCGTATACCTTACCAAAATAAGAATCGCCATCCTTGTACTCGGTATCGAGAATTAAAAATTGTTCTAAAGGCTCGTATCCAAATGGAAAGCTTGTACGCCATTTCGTAATGTCATTCTCAAAGTTCAGCTGCACGTCATAAGACCAATCGAGAAAATTAGAATGAAAAATCGAGCCTGTAATTGAACCTATATTGCCTTCGGGATCTGCAAATGGAAGATTATCTATAGCAAAAAGGTCTTCATCAATATTTATCTTACCATCCAAAGAAAAATCTACGCCAAGCAATTCAACCTTTACATTGACATCAGCAAGCGTCAAATCGCCCTCTAATTTTGGTGCAAACCATTTTCCATTCGCATGAACAGAACCATCTAAATTCCCGGAAATACTATTCATAAGCTCAGGATCCATCAATGCATTTAAAAACGATACATCCGTATTGTCAAAATTCAAATCCAATTCGAGATTATTATTTATCGGGAAATAATCTCCTCGAACATCAAATGTGGTTAACCCGTCTACCTTTAAATCTCCATTTAGATCAATTGAATTTTGTCCTTTATCCCAAATCGTTTGTAATGCCATGTCCCCAATGAATTCTTCGGCCAAATGAAATCCTTCTAAACTTAACTTCCCTGTATAATTAAAATTATCGGAAGGATTGGTAAATCGGGAATCGCCAGAAAGTAATCCATCCAAGCTTCTCTCTAAACCGAGAATCGAACTTATTTCTGCAACGTCGATATTTTCTAAATTTACATATAGTGTATCAAAGTCATTTTCAGACAAACAACCTTCGATGGCTATGTTCTGTTCCGCTCGATTAAGTTCAAATTTTTCAACGTGTAAATCCTCACTAGTAATCGAAAATTCAGATTCATTTACAATTGCCCAGCGCATAGAGTCTAAGGAGAAAAAAGAAGGTTGTAATAATATTTTCACATGATCTTTGTCATGAATTGTTGTCTCCCAATCTATCTTGGAATATTCCTCCATTCCAGGATCCCACGATAATTGACTTTCGAGAAGTCCCTCTGAACCATGGGTATAAAACTCAATTAAATTAAACTTCAAAGAATCCTTATATGAGATGAAATCCACAAGGTAATCTGAAAATATACTGTCACTATGAAATTGTTGTGTTCCATAAAGGCCACTTATTAATATATTACCCATTCTAATTTCGGCTGACTCAATGTCTAAATCTAAATCTCTTGAAAAAGCATTGTACTTACCCACAATCTTGGTGGTAGAGTCTATGTAGAGTCCTGGTACAAAAAAATCTAGGAGTTCATTCGAATATTTTCCAATGAAATTAAACTCGACAGTATTGTCGGAGCGATCATTGGAGATGATTGCTTCACTATCTTTACCCACTTTTATACTTGGAACAATTACTGCAAGGTCATTGTAAAAATTAGATGCCAATGATTTCCAATTAAAATCGCCCTTTATCTGCGCATCAAAATATGCGCTTTCGAGAGTATAGTTGTAAAGCCCCTCATCAGATAAAATACCGACATCTAGATAGCCAGTTTTTAGGGTATCTAACCCTCGGAAATAGAACAAATCGTTACACAAAATATGTCCTCCCCAATCCAAATCTGTTTTTTCATTAAAATCAAATTTTATGTTCCCAATAAAATGAGAAGAGTCCTGAGTGTAGTTCAATGCATCGATATCTAATTTATTGATTTGAATTTCACCCTTAAAAATAGGAGATGATAAATTTATTGCTGTAGATAATTTAAGATCAACAGCCTTATCATTTACCATTAATTGAAGATCAAGACGATCATTTTTAATAGATGTTCCACCAACAGAAATGTTCGAAATTCGGTACTTATTCAAGTCAAAATGCGTGATTTCACCCTTTGGTACCATGAGCTCAATATCACCAGAGTTGTTCCAGCGAAAAGAAGGACGGAAAGCCCCGGACAGTATCCCGAGCTCTTCTCGCTTTAAGAAAGCACCTAAGTTAAAATCGTCAAGAATTAAGGGAGATACAAACTCCTTAGTGGGCAGCATAGACCATCCATTTTTATCTTTTTTGAGTACCATCTTCTCTGGCAACCGAAGCCGACCATAATTGGATTCAATAGATGAAGCATCGATGCTTATTTCGTTCAGGTTACCTTTTAAATTACAGTCCGCAAATGATACGAATTTATGCTCCATCAGGGAGGTAAATTCAAATGGTTCAATACCCGCAGGTAAGACAAAATTATTCAACTCTTGAAAATCTACATATGCCGTCCTGATGTATTGTTTTACAATTGCATTTGCGTCTGATGAAAAATCAGGTAGCTGAAAATCTCCTTTGAGATAAGACTCACCCAAAAATAACTCGAAATCATGGACCTCAAGATTATTGACTGAATTTGAGACTTCCCCTTTAAGCCGAACGATATCTGACATACCCTCCATTGAAGGCACGAAATAAGATAACTCATTAAGTGCAACACGAGAATCATTTAAAATAGAATTGAAAATTACCGAATCTTTAAAAGAGCGAAAATCCGACCACTGTTTATAATTGAGCTCAAATAAAGGAATATCAATTTCAGAAAGCTCGGTAGTTAGTTTGAGGCGGGAAAGTTTTATTTGTTGGTCACTTAAACAAAGTGCTCCATTCATTTCAGAAAGCACGAATCCACTTTTCTCTGAAAATCGTAGCGCCTCCATATTGGCACAAATACCCGAACTGTCAAGAACAAAATCCTTGAGCATTACCCCAAATCCATTGAGATTAAGATGATTAAAATCTACACCATATTCCTTGTTTTTAGCCCCCCTATTTTGATAGCCAAAAGAAAGGTCAGCAAGCTGAATCTGTTCTATTTTGAATACTCCTTTATTATTTGTCTTTGCTTCATCTGATCCAAAGTAATCAATCAAAAATTGAAAGTTATGTATTCCATTCTGTGCATCCCGGTTGATATTTAACGAACCTCCGATTAGTAATACCTTTCTTAAAATTATTTCCTCTTGAAAAAGCGCATTTTGAGCCATTTCAATCTCAAGCTCATCAATAAATAAAAGTTGACCATTTTCCCGATCTTTGACGGAGACATTCTTAACATAAATTTTATCCAATAACGAAATGTCAACTGCGCCAATTTGGAACTCTGCTTTCAATTCATTCGATAAATAAGAGGTAGCATAACCACCGATGTGCGTTTGTACGAATGAACTGCGAATGGCAAAAACAAAAACTAGAATCGCGATTAGAATCCATTCAACGGATATACCAACACTAAGACCTAATATTTTCAGTAACTTTGACATCCTAACGGTATTACAAAAATAACAATCTTTTGAGTCGAAAATACACTACGATTTTAGGTATAGAATCCTCCTGCGACGATACCTCAGCAGCAATTATTCGCGGAAATAAAATCATGGCAAATTGCATAGCAACTCAAGAAATTCATCAAAAATATGGGGGGGTTGTTCCCGAGCTTGCAAGTCGCGCACATCAAGAACAAATCGTTCCAACCATTGAAGAAGCACTCAGTATCGCCAAAATGGAATTATCGGACATCGACGCCATCGCTTTTACAAGAGGTCCAGGCTTAATGGGGAGTCTTGTTGTTGGTGTATCTTTTGCAAAAGCCTTGTCCCTTGCCATCAAAAAACCACTTATTGATGTAAATCATATGAAGGCTCATGTTTTGGCGCACTTCATTGAAAACGAGGGCACTGCACCTCCTAGTTTCCCTTTTTTATGTTTAACCGTATCCGGAGGACACACACAAATTGTAGAGGTCCTTGGTTCAAATAACATGTCAGTCATTGGCGCAACAATAGACGATGCCGCGGGGGAGGCGTTTGACAAGGCAGCAAAAATGTTAGGAATTGATTATCCTGGAGGACCGGAACTTGATAAAATTGCCGAAACCGGAAATCCTGAAAAATTCTCTTTTGCCAAACCTAGAATAAAAGATTTAGATTTTAGCTTTAGTGGATTGAAGACATCCATTTTATATAAAATAAGAGACCTATCGCAAGATAATTCAGATTTTGTAAGGGAAAATAAAATTGACCTATGCGCATCTATTCGAAAGAGCATCGTAGATATTTTAATTGACAAATTACTCAAAGCAGCGAAGCAGCGAGGCATTAGAACCTTAGCGATCGCCGGAGGTGTTTCCGCGAATCGTGAATTAAGAAGAAGATTGCTGGCCCTTGAAAAGGAGGGGTATAAGGTTCATATTCCACAATTCGAGTACTGTACCGACAATGCCGCTATGGTTGCCATCGCGGGTAAATTTGCTTTCGAACGTGGTGAGTTTGCCTCCCAGGGCGTTTCTGCAGATCCAAGACTTAAATGGTAAGCTTCAAGCGTTTAAATTGTTTATCCCCATAAATATTGTAATTTGGATTAAGTTCTCTCAGCTAGTGAAACAAAACATATTAATCGAAATCCTAGAATGAAATTTCTTTTTCAAATTTACTTCTGCCTCATAGGCTCTTTTGTTATTTGTCAGGAAAATGTTCAGTGGCAAGCAGAGGTGTCGGAAAGAAATGAAAAGCTAATATCGATTCAGCTTACCGCAGAAATTGAGGCGGGATGGCACTTGTATTCAGCTCAAACACCTAAAAATGCAGGGCCCATTCCAATAGGATTTGAGGTACAAAAAAATAGATTTGTCAAAATAAAGGTTCCGTTTGTTGAAAAAACAAAAGCAATCAAAAAATTTGATGCCAATTTTGATTCTGATGTTTATATATTTGAAGATAAATTTTTGGGAGAGTTTAAAGTCAAGTCTAAAAAAGATACGATACTGAACATGATCGTAACCTACATGATCTGTAATGAGGTAATGTGTCTCCCGCCTGTTGATGAAACACTTTCCATTAAATTAAATACAAATGAATAGGATTTTTACATTTTTACTTTTCGCTTTTTGGACCATTGCCAGCGGAATTACTGTTGCTCAACTTGAACTGCCTGAAGACAAGGTAAAGGCAACGATTAGCTTGGATCAGGATGACTGCAGTCTTGAAGTCGTGGTGGATGTCGATATTGTCGAGGGTTGGCACATTAATTCACATGTACTTCCTGAAGGGTCTTTCTCTATACCAACAAATATTACCATTGAAAAAAGCAACAACTATAAGTTTAGAGATGGAATTATTGAGCCTGAGCCAATATTAGAATTTGACGAAATGGCAGATGAAATGATGAGCTACCACCATCACCAATTTACCTTAAAAAAGAAAATCACCTCTAAGGCGAGAAAGGATTATGTACTAAAAGGCGTCTTTTCCTTTCAAACCTGTAATGAGGTAAAATGCTTACCGGAATACGAGCAACCTTTCGAGTTGAAAGTAAAGGCCTGCGGTCCAGTAATGGAACTGAGAGATGATGTTGAGCCTGCAACAGAAATTAATACCGCAGATGAACCAAAATCAACCGATGGTGACGAAACAGAAGAAATAGATGAAACGGAACAAACAAATAACATAAATGGTCCAGAAAGTATTCAAGACGCTGAAGAGAATAGTGGAATTGACTCAGACGGTACAGAAGAAAATTCAGAATCGGATGAGGAACCTAAATCCTTCTGGCTCATCTTCATTATCTCGTTTTTAAGTGGTTTTGCTGCGTTGTTGACACCTTGTGTATTCCCTATGATTCCAATGACCGTCAGCTTCTTTACGAAGCAAAGTAAATCCAAAGCACAAGGTATTAGAAATGCGTTAATTTATGGATTATCAATCATTTTGATTTATGTTCTTTTGGGAACACTTGTGACAAGTATTTTTGGATATGATGCGCTGAATGCATTGTCCACCGACGTTACCTTCAATCTTATTTTCTTTCTGTTATTAATCGTATTTGCTTTCTCTTTCATGGGTGCATTTGAGATAAGATTGCCAAGCTCATGGCTCACTAAAGCGGATCAAGCCTCTGATAAAGGTGGTATTATTGGTATCTTTTTTATGGCCCTAGCCTTAGCTCTTGTATCTTTCTCTTGTACTGGACCAATCGTCGGTACTTTGCTTGTTGAATCTGCAACCATAGGAGGAATAGCTCCGTTTATTGGTATGTTTGGTTTCTCTCTTGCCCTAGCGCTTCCTTTTGGATTGTTTGCCGCATTTCCTGGGTGGATGAATTCGTTGCCAAAATCTGGAGGCTGGTTAAATACTGTAAAAGTTGTACTTGGATTTTTAGAATTGGCTTTCGCTTTCAAATTCCTTTCTAACGCAGACCTTGTGGTAGATGCACACTTGCTAGAGAGAGAATTGTTTATAGCAATTTGGATTGGCGTGTTCTTAGCTTTAAGCCTCTATCTATTTGGATTCATCAGAATGCCACATGATAGCCCTGTAGAATATTTATCAGTCGGACGAACAATGCTCGGACTTTCGTCACTCATATTTGTAATCTATCTTCTTCCTGGGATGTGGGGTGCACCGCTCAACTTGATTAGTGGCTTTCCTCCTCCTACAACTTACAGCGAATCTCCTCAAGGAGTCGGGGGTGGCAGCGTGAGTGCACCAGCCCACATTGAAGGAGAGGATACACATCCTGGACCACACAATTTACCGCTATTTTACGATTATGACAAGGCCTTGGCATATGCTCAAAAAGTCGGAAAACCATTGTTCATTGACTTTACAGGAAAGGCTTGTGTCAATTGTCGAAAGATGGAAGGTAATGTTTGGGGAAAACCAGGAGTTATCGATATCCTAAGAGATAAAGTGGTGATTGTATCATTATATGTTGATGACAAAACCGAGCTACCAAAGTCAGAACATAAAACGGTCGAATATGCACCGGGTAAATTCAAAGAAATCACCCAGGTTGGACATAAGTGGTCTTATTTTCAAGCCAACAAGTATAAGAAGAATACGCAACCCTATTACATCATGATAGGGCCGAATGGTGAAGATTTAAGTAACGGTGGAGCAGATTATGAACACCACGGAAAAACCTCCTTATTTAAAAAGTGGTTGGATGAAGGTATGATTGCATATCAGAAAGCGAGTTCTAATAAAAACTAGCGCATTAGTTCATGAAGCTTTGTATTGCCGAAAAACCAAGTGTCGCTAAAGATTTAGCAAATATTCTTGGAGCAAATGCGCGCCATGATGGCTACTTTGAAGGAAATGGATATCTCGTTTCATGGACCTTTGGACACTTGTGTACGCTGAAGGAACCCCAAGATTACAAGGATCACTGGAAATATTGGAAAATTGAAGACTTACCGATCTTTCCCGAACGATTTGGAATAAAAATCAAGAACAATCAGGGAGTTCAAAAACAATTTGAGCTGATTACGAAGCTTGTGGGAAAAGCTTCTGAGGTAATCAACTGTGGAGATGCAGGGCAAGAAGGAGAGCTAATTCAGCGCTGGGTATTGATCAAAGCAAATTGTAAAGTTCCAGTCAAAAGACTGTGGATTTCCTCATTGACAGAGGAGGCTATTAAAGAAGGTTTCAAGAAGCTAAAAGACGCTTCGAAATACGACAACTTATTTGCCGCAGGAAATTCTCGTGCAATTGGAGATTGGATCTTAGGGATCAATGGAACTAGATTATACACGAAGAAATTTGGGCAGAACAAAACAACATTATCTGTGGGGCGCGTTCAAACCCCTACCCTTGCAATGATTGTCAATAGACAAGATGAAATCAATAATTTTAAAATAGAGCACTTTTGGGAGCTGAAAACCATTTATCGAGATACCGAATTTTCATGTCAAATCGATCGACTCAAAAGTAAATCAAGGGCGGAAAAAGGTATTAAATATCTAAAAGACAAGGAATTTGAAATTGTATCTTATGAGCAAAAAGAGGGCAAAGAAAAGAATCCTCGGCTATACGACCTTACCTCTATTCAGGTAGATGCCAATAAAAAATTCGGTTACACAGCAGAGGATACACTGAAAACAGTACAAAACCTTTATGAAAAAAAGTTGGTCACTTATCCAAGAGTAGATACGACCTATCTGTCAGAAGATTTATATCCGAAGGTTCCAAAAATATTGAGTAATCTGCAACAATACGCGAAGTTCATCGAACCATTGATGAAAAAGCCAATTCCAAAAAGTAAAACCATCTTCAACGATAAAAAAATCACTGACCACCATGCCATTATTCCTACGGGAGTTAATGGCCAGAGATTGTCCGGCTTTGAAGAAAAAATATATGACCTCATTTGTAAACGATTTATTGCCGTATTCTACCCCCCTTGTAAAGTCTCAAATACAACAGTTTTAGGAAAAGTAGAGAAGCTGGAGTTCAAAACCTCAGGAAAGCAAATCATCAATCCTGGTTGGAGAGTAGTATACCAGGAGGAATCAAAAACCGAAAATAAAAACGATTCAAATAACAAATCAGAATCTAAAGATAAGGTGCTTCCTAATTTTGTAAAAGGAGAAAAGGGACCTCACGCGCCGCACATACATGAAGGAAAAACCAGTCC
>CAJWAO010000035.1 GCA_913020765.1 uncultured Flavobacteriales bacterium
AAATGTTCGTTACGACTTTTTTAAAACTTTTTTATTCAAACATCAAACCTCAATTCTATGCCTTGGCCATCACCAGGATGATCAAGAGGAGAACTTTTGGATGGCTATGGCGCGCGGCGGAGGCCTTAGAGCCATGGCGGGCATGGCTACCTTTAGCCCGCCGTTTCTTCGACCATTTCTAAATTACAGGAAAGAAGAACTTATCAAATATGCCCAAGCGCAAAAAATAATTTGGAGAGAAGACCGCTCGAACCAATCCAATACATACACAAGAAATATTTGGAGAAATACACTTATACCACAATTAAAATCTAAGATTCCTGATATTTCGGAATCTGTTGCCTTACTTCAGCGAATCTTCGAACAGCAGGTAAACTATGACCGTCAGTTTTCCCGTACCTATATTCCATGTCCAGTCCAAAATTTTGAAATCCGAGTAAGCGATTTGTCGCACATGAATTCGAACCAATGGATTGAGTTCTTGGACCAAATGAAAATAGGAAAACATCTTGCATTTTCTTTACTAAATCTTTTGTGCAGTGAAAATGGGAAAAAAATAATACTTAATTCAGAGGACTCGAATTATAAAACCGTTTGGAAAAGGGAAAACGGTCTTTACTTCGAATTAAAAGAACAGCCTCCACCCCTGCCGCCGTTTTTCTATAGTTACAACGTTGATTCATTTCCACAAGTATTTTGCAAAACTGAATTGTATCTGGACCCCAAAAAAATAAAAGGAATTTTATCTATTCGCAAGTGGAAAAAAGGAGATCGAATGCTACCTATTGGTTTAAAAGGAAGTAAGTTGGTGTCAGATATTTTAAAAGATGATAAAGCGCATGCTTCAGATAAAAGAAACCATTGGGTTTTGGTTGATGAGGAGAAGATCATTTCTCTCTTAGGTTATAGAATTGATCAGCGCTCTATTGCCAACAGTGCGCCATGCCTAAAAGTTGTAATTGAATTATGATAACTTTGAAGTATAAAATTCTAAATCATCTTTGCTTATGAAGCTACTCTGTCTTACCTTATCTCTAGTCATGGTTTGTTATGCAAATTCTCAAAGTAGAATCGAGAATGGTTTTGCAATGAATCCGGATTATGAATCTTACACCAACTGGATTGATACTAGCTATGCCAATTGTATGCAAAATTGGACAACGAATATGGAATGGGGTTCATGCATCGAAGAACATCACAAACATTGGTCAGATTTTATGAATAAGGAATACATAGAGCTAATGAATTTGCTCGACGAGGATGGCAAAAATCGCCTCATCGCAAGCCAAGAAGCTTGGCGGAACAACAACAAAGCACAAGATGACTTCTGGGCTTACTTTGGGGTGGTGAAACCTCACTTTTTTGGCCGAGAAGGAACCTTTCGCTCATATATGATCGACCTACAAAAAACACGAAGTAGAGCCATAGAGCTTCACACCTACAAAAAGGCATTTTCCTACAAATAGTTGCGAGCTCTTCAGGATTGCATTTAGAGTTAGCGCCCTTGATACATTTCCATTAAATAATATCCTCTGAATTGTTCCTAGACTGCCTTCAGCTCATTAAAATTGACTGGCAAAGCAAATAGTATCTCTAAATTAATTTTAATTTTACAAAACGAGAGAAAATGTTTTTATCCAGCTAAAACTCTTAGGCCCTTAATTGTCAGGAGAGCCTAGGATAACATAAAAAATTTAAAAGCTGTTTTTTTATCAACAAATAGAGCATTAATATGCTTTGCGCTTAAATATTTTGAAAAATGAAACATTTTCATTCAATTCCACTAATTACCTTCTTCTATTTGTGTTTCGCTGCCAATTGTGAAGCCCAGACCTACGTGTCTATTTTTGGCACTGAAAATACATCGTGGAAAATACCATTCTGTAACCTTGATATATTTGATGTCACAGAGCAAGTATCAAATTCCGAAATCACATACAATTCTTATGTTTATAAAAAAATTGGTACTTCACATGCTGCAGGAGTTGACTACAGTCTGAACTCAATCAGTAGTAACGGATGGGCTCGAGAAAACACGAATGAAGGAAAAGCTTGGTTTTTAGGGACTATTGAAACCTTAAATGGTATAGATACTGTTGAATACCTGGTTATGGACCTATCATTGGAAATTGGTGACGACTTTTTAGTTCATGAATCCTTTGGCGAAACTGATCTTTCCATTATCGACTCTATTTATTTTAATGATGGCGTGAAACATGTAAGAACAACCTATCAGCACTGGAATAATGATGAAAAGCTAACCTTTATTGAAGGTGTAGGTACCAATTATGGTTTATCATACATGCATAATGTGTACAATTTATGTAATTGTCTACTTTCAATCAACAAAGATTTGTTGCAAGTATACTCCAATAACAATTGCCTACCAACAGCAGGTCAAGCTTTGGATGAACCGAAAAAGTTGACCCTCTATCACAATCCCAACGGGAACTCAATTACAATTGACAACATGTCCGGAAATGGTACATATAGCATCTTCTCTGTGTTAGGTGAAAAAGTAAAACAAAGCGCCTTTGAGGGGAAAAAAATAGAAATAGATACTAGGTCGTTAAAACCAAATATTTATTTCATTGAAATTGACGGTCAAATACTGAAGTTTGTCAAGAAATAAAAAACGACTTGACAATCTCTATTTTCAAAAATAATTTTGTTAACTACCCCAAAGAAGGTTGTGATAAGAATTTTAAATCGTAGAATTCGATAGGAACATTAGTATTTAAATGGTTTTCTCAATAGCGTAATTTCAATATCGTCCTAAACAATCATATCCGAATCAATTGCGATATGATCACCAAAAAACCAGTTTAAATTTGGCACTTACAATTCTGAAAGCAAATACTAAAACAAATGAAACAAGATGATATGGGCTAAAAACCTAACCTTATTTTTGGTACTTTTATTAACCTAATTTTAAAATAAAGTAAAATGAAAAATATATTAGTAGCCCTATCTCTATTCACAGGATTTTTTGTTCACGCTGATGAGGGCATGTGGTTCCTTATGTTTATAGATCGTTTAAATCAACGAGACATGGAAAAAATGGGATTACAGCTAACATCCGAAGAAATCTATAGCATTAACAATTCCAGTCTGAAAGATGCAATTGTTCAATTCAA
The DNA here is from genome assembly GCA_913020765.1 of uncultured Flavobacteriales bacterium. Lineage (GTDB taxonomy): Bacteria > Bacteroidota > Bacteroidia > Flavobacteriales_D > Crocinitomicaceae > UBA952. The sequence goes on from CAJWAO010000035.1 coordinate 3,138, forward strand.
TGGAGGATGTACAGCAGAATTAGTTTCAGACCAGGGATTAGTGCTTACCAACCACCACTGTGGTTACAGTGCCATCGCAGAGCTTTCTACACCTGAAAATGACTACCTCACAAATGGCTTTTGGGCAGATAGCAAAAAAGATGAAATGAAACCCAATTCCCTATATGTTAGATTTTTCGTTCGCATGGACGATGTGTCTAAAAGAATTCTTGATAAAGTCAATGACGAAATGACAGAAGATGAGAGAAATGCTGCAATCAAAGAGGAGTCAAAAAAGATAGAAGATGAAAATAGTGAAAATGGGAAGTATGTTGTTAGTGTTCGTTCCTTCTTTCAAGGAAATGAATTTTATTACTTTGTATACCAAGACTATACAGACGTTCGTTTAGTAGGAACACCCCCGGCGAGCGTTGGAAAGTTTGGCGGAGACACAGACAACTGGGAATGGCCTCGTCATACAGGTGATTTTTCTATGTTTCGAATCTATGCGGACAAAGAAGGTAACCCAGCAGATTACTCTGAAGGGAATATTCCACTTAAACCAAAGCATCATTTACCTGTAAACATCCAAGGTGTTGAGCAAGATGATTTCGCTATGATTTTAGGTTATCCAGGTAGAACAAACCGATGGCTTCCAGCGGGCGGTATAGACCAAAATGTAAAATTCGCATATCCAGCATGGGTCGAAGCTTCCAAAGAGGCCATGGACGTTCTTAAGAACTACATGGATAAAGACAACGGTGTTCGTCTGAATTATGCCTCTAAATATGCTGGAATCGCAAATTATTGGAAAAATCGCCAAGGTATGATTGATGCCTTGACGAAATTCAAAACTGCTGAAACCAAAGCGAAAAATGAAAAGAAATTTGACAAGTGGGGAAATAAAAAGAAAAATGAGATCTACGCCAACGTAATTAAAGACATTAACGCATATTACGCACTTACAAATGATAAAGCAAGGCATGACAATTATTTACGAATGATTTTTCGTGGTTCAAAATTTGCCACAACTTCACGAGGATTTGGTGCTCAGCTTCTAAAATATGCTGAATCAGATGAAGAACAAAAAGCGGCCATGAAGACACCGTTAAGTGATATGATTTCAGGGTTCTTTGCTTCTACTCACATTGGGCTTGAAAAAGAAATGCTATACGAAATGATTGATTTATATGCCCGAAAAGCAGATTACGAACTCCCTGCTTCAATTTCTGAGGTGAAAAATCTTAAAGCACATATCTCTGCGATATTTGATCTAAGTATACTTTCCAATGAAAAGAGAATGCTTTCGTTTTTAGAGGTTCCGAATAGCGCACTTATTGAAAACGACCCTTTAATGTTATTGTCAGATGAGTTCATCGCACATTATTATGCAAGCACTGATGAAATTGATGCTGCCGAAGATAAATACGACCGAGCATATAGAATGCTAGTTGAAGGCATGAGGAAATCTAAATTGAGCCCTGTCAAATATCCGGATGCAAATTCCACACTTAGACTTTCGTATGGTAAAGTGAGTGCTTTACCAACTGACCCTAGAAATGATGCAAAGGAGAACTACTATACCACTTTAAAAGGTACTGTTAAAAAATATGTTCCAAATGATCCTGAGTTTGATTTACCAAAAGGTCTAATTGATCTCTATGAGAAAAAGGACTTTGGACCATACGCAGATAAGGAAGGCCATATGCCTGTAAACTTTCTCACAAATAACGACATCACTGGAGGAAACTCAGGTTCACCCGTTCTTAATGGAAATGGAGAGTTGATTGGCTTAGCATTCGATGGTAATATCGAAGCAATGGCTGGTGATGTTATTTTTGACAAAAAACTTCAGAAAACAATTAACGTCGACATTAGATACGTTCTATTTTTAATTGATAAGTATTCGGGTGCAAAGCATATTGTAGACGAAATGACGGTAATTAGATAGAAAGAAAAAGATAGAATAGAAGCCTCGCTTTGCGGGGCTTTTTTTGATAAATTAATTCAGCGATTCAGCCAACAAAGAGACGTGCTGCAACGCTTCTAGGATTTCTTTCTCCGATAGCTCATTATGATAAACACCTTTTCCAATGGCTTCAAGTAAAACAGAAAATATTTTACCGGCTTCATTCTTTTTATCATTGTACATAAGTGAGATGATTTCTCGGATACAATCCTCAGAGAAAGTCAAAAAAGGATATGTTTGAACAAGCAAAGCCTGTAGCTTATGAAATTCGTCCTTAGAAAGCAAACCTCTTTTCATAGAAACATAGCTTTCCGCGCACATACCAATACCAACAGCATGACCATGTGAGATGGGGTCCGTTTGTAACCTGTATCCCTCAATGGCATGTCCAAAGGTGTGGCCAAAGTTTAGTAGCTTGCGTTCTCCTTTTTCAAAAAGGTCTCTATCAGAAATGGCTACCTTGATCTGAACACATTTTTCAATGATGTCGAGCCGATTGAAATCATCCTCAGTTTTAAACTTAGAAAGCTCATCAAATAAAGCCGCATCATAGACCAGACCATACTTCAACATCTCTGCATAACCATTGTAAAATTCTTTTGCGGGTAAAGTTTGGAGAAATGCCAAATCAATAAATACATTTTTTGCCTTTACAATTGTACCTAGCTGATTTTTGTGAGGACCCAAATCTATACCGTTTTTTCCACCAATGGCAGCATCGACCATTGCGAGAAGACTTGTTGGAATATGAATAAAATCCATACCTCGCTTGAAAACTGAGGCTATGAACCCCCCCATATCGGTCACCATTCCACCTCCAAGGTTGAGCACTAAATCTTTTCTGCTAAAACCGTATTCTGAAAAAGCATTCCAAACCTGCATACAAACCTCCATTACTTTATTCTCCTCACCGTTCGGTAGCAGAATGATTTCGGACTTTTCGAGTGCCGGGAATGAGGTAATCAAGTATTCTAGGCAAAGATCATGGGTATTCTCATCTACAACAATGATAATTTTATTTCCGCCATATGAAGCTAATACCTTAGGTAAAGATGTATCTGAAAGTGGTCCTATTTCAATTTCGGAACCTTCACTTAAAATATGAGTCATAATTAAAAATAATATCCAAATATACAGATTATTGGGCCCTCGATAACTTGTAAGCAAAAAGACATTATTTTTGCATCGTGCTGAACTTCGAGAACACCAAAATTGCTTTTAAGTTAAAATCCAATCTTGATTTAAATAGAGCCTATGTTCTGTTTAAAGTAATTAGCTCTCCTATGTTCGTTAAAATTGGAAAGGTACTAATGTTACTTGCACTCAAACTCAGGTTGCCGATCAACTTTGTTGTAAAGCGAACCATTTTTAAGCAATTCTGTGGTGGAGAAACAATTTCTGAATGCGCTCCGACCATTGAGGTTCTTGGAAGCCAAGGAATAGGGACAATTTTGGACTATTCAGTAGAAGGTAAAACCCAGGAGGGTGATTTCGATAAAACGACAGCGATAATTATTGATACGATTAAAAAAGCAAATCAAGAAAAAAATATTCCCTTCGCAGTTTTTAAGATTACAGGAATCAGTCAATTCAGTCTTCTCGAAAGGGCCAGCAGCAAAGAAATCAAACTTTCTGAGAATGAGCTTACAGAATTGGCAAAGGTTGAAGGCCGAATTCTAAAAATATGCGAAACAGCCCATGGGCTAAATGTCCCTGTATTTATCGATGCTGAAGAGAGTTGGATTCAGGATATTATTGACACCTGGGCGTTTCAAATGATGTGTTTATTTAATAAAGAGCGTACTATCGTATATAATACAATTCAGATGTACCGTCATGATAGATTACAGTTCCTTAAATCTTGCCTTCAAAAGGCATTGGATAAAAAGATAAGTTACGGTGTAAAATTGGTCCGCGGTGCATATATGGAAAAGGAGCGAGAAAGGGCTTTAGCTATGAATTATCCCTCCCCTATTCAATCAAATAAAAAAGCAACCGATGATGACTATAATGAAGCGCAGAATTTTATTTTAGACAACATAAATCACTTTTCATTGGTCGCTGGTACACACAACGAAAAAAGCTCGATGCAGCTTGCTACGCAGCTGGAAAAATACGAAATAGCGAAAGATGACCACCGCGTATTCTTTGCTCAACTTCTTGGAATGAGTGACCACATAACGTTTAATCTGTCAAATGAAGACTTCAACGTGGCAAAATATGTTCCTTTTGGACCTGTAAAAGAGGTGATGCCCTATTTATTGAGAAGGGCAGATGAGAATACCTCTGTGGCTGGACAAACTGGCAGAGAGCTTAGCTTAATTGTTACAGAAAAAAATAGAAGAAGAAAAGCTAAAGCCTGATTAGTTTAAATACCTCACCGTTTAACTCGGCGTAATAAAATCCCCGAGGCAGTATTGAAATATCCTGAATCTCTCCTGATCTTATTTGCTTATTGTGCACCAAAATACCACGGCTGTTGTACAGAAATAGTTCTAGCTCGGCCCCACTGTCATAATCAAAAACAATATTTCCCAAACTAGGATTAGGATGCATCCGTATTTGGGATAAATGTTGTTTCTCGTTTAGCTGAACAAGCGTATCGATAGTATAATATTCGCCCGTATTTGGCAAACTACCCGTAGGTCCTGCTTTTAGTACGAAGATATTGCTTCCACCACAGAGTGGATAGGTCGTCTGACCTACTGAAATAAAACCTCCATCGGAGGTTGGTAGAAGGTGATTAACTTCATCAAGACCTAAATAATTAATTGAGGTGAAATTATTCAGCCAGGATAGCAATGGCTCGTTAAAATAGGCCACATTCGCATCATAATTATCTTGCAGCGTAAACGCATTTACCACGCGAAAACCCAAAACGTTAAGGTTAAGATTTTCAATAAAAACAATCTCATCCATGATGACATCACTTTCGCCATTGGGGTCATTTTCAGTTTGTTCAAGTACAATAGCACCATCAAAATCTAATTTTAATAAATAGCTATCATGATTCGATTCACTTATGATTCTTGCACCTACAGCGTTAATTTTATCTGTGCTGACAGACACATCCTCTATGGTATAATCTCCCGAGTAATTCCCAACCGTATCCATCCACAAGATCGATCCTTCCGCATTCATTTTCATTACAAACCCTTTCTGAGCTAAAGAATCTTCACAATAAAAGGAACCACCAATAATGAATAAGCTATCCTGAACAACTGTAATACTGGTGGCATGGTCTGGACCGGGATTGGAAATTGTTTTTGTCCAAAGTGTATCACCAATCGGTGTTATTCGTACAATGTAAATATCTTTATCTCCATCCAGCAAACTTTGACTTTCTCCAACCATCACAATCGATGAGTCAGCTGCAAATACAGCATCATTCAAAAATTCCCATGCTGTCGGTTGTCCATATATCTTTTGCCATTCTTCGTTTCCATTTCCATCAGTTTTTACAACTAAACCGTTGTAGTCTCCAAAACCTATTGAATTGGTATAGCCAATTGCATACAAGCCTAAGTCCTCATTAAAAAGCACTCTTGATGCGCCATCAGATTCCGGACCTCCATAATGCTTTGTCCATTGTCGTGTTCCAGCACTATCAATTTTCATAAAGTAAACTTGACTGCTTCCCTCCCAACTCGTACTTGAACCTGTAACCACAAATGAAGAGTCGGGTAATTCTGCTACACCTTCACCTATATCATATCCTAGACCGGAATAGACTTTATAAAAAGTAGACTGACCGTAGGTGCATGAAAAAAGACATACCGTAATAAAACACAAACTATACTTCAAAAGAGACATGATATTCTTAAAATTATGGATTCTCCAGTTCTGCTAAAAAGATTTTCTGATGCCAAACCAAGACTAAAACGACCGAAGTCTATTGCCGAATACATCCCCCAACGGAGATTTGAAAAGCCGCCAAAGCTCGCTTGTAAGCCAAGCCTATACCATTTGGAAGGATGGTAATCTATGCCGGAAAAGAACATAGGCATAAAGGAGGAGGATAAATATGCCCTAGCACCATAAAAGCCTTGAATTTTTCTAGACGAGCTGCGGTCTACAAGTTTTGTGAACTGAAATAATGCAGGGAGTAATCTCCATTCTGTATTTGCAGAAGAAGAATCCGCAAAGGAGTCAAAAGTAGCTTCGGTATCATTTAAAATTGCTGAAGCATTCAGTAGGTCTTCAATGGAATAGGCATCGAAATGGAGCTTACTGTTGATTGAATAAGACCGAACTTTGGGCAGGCATATTATACCTAAATTTCGCATCAAAACCTGAAAGTAAATCTTTTCACCCTCACTTTTAGGCATATCAAAGCGATAATCAATATCCACAGCAAAGCCATAGCCAGATAAGGTATTTGTATTGCTACGCCTGTACTGCGCAATTAGAGACAAGTCAACGCTGTCAATCGATGAGCTTTGGTACAAGGATCCTTCCTCAACACGGCCAGAGAGCATATTATGAACACCTATTGCATTTAGGGTAAAGCTGGATTTAGAGTATTTATCAAACCACCCTAAGCCTATCTTTTGAAATGTGTAAGAATCGAAGCGACTTCCCATTATAACCGCAGTATCCCCGATGAATGCCGAATTTCCATAAAAAAGCAAATCAAACACATCCTCTGAATGCTCAATGGCAGAAAAATTGTAAATACCGTATTTCACAAGAAAACCCTTGGTCGAATCTTTGAATATGTGAGATCTATGGTTCTTATATTGGATTTCACCATTGATGTCAAACCCAAACCGATTGATTAGTTGCTGTTTCGCACTAGTCTGACCTTTCATCTCATCAGTAATGAATCCACCGTACATAAAACTTTTTGTAATGTCCTTTCCAATTGATGTGGATTGATAGTCTGCAACCCCAGAAATGATAAGCTCATTATTCTTAAAAAGGGTTGTATCCTGTTGAATAGGGAGCATATTTTGGCAGAATAAATTGTGCACAGACAAAACAGTGAGCAATACGAATGGCAATGATATAGAACACCTTATCATTTTAAGGTGTTTTTTGTAGTTAGCTTTAAGAAAGACTCTAAATAGATTGAAGCATTGCTCGGAATCACTACGGGAGTTGCTTCCACAAAGGAACTACTCGTTTCAAGATGGGCTTTGATCACAATCCATTTGGTTGTTGGCAAAAATTCTAAAAGTTCGTTAGTCATCTTTAAAACGGATTTATTCGATGCCTTATACATGTTATCTACAGGATCTAGTGAACCATCTAAGGATGAGCGCAGAATGATTTCTGAAGGGATACTTTGAAGAAGGTTATTTACCTCATCTAAAAATTCAATGGATATACCCATCTGTAAAGGAAAGGAATTTGTGGACCTTATATGCAACTCTATCGCCTCGGTAGTCATAAAATCATTGAGTTGCGTCGAGTTCAAAGAAAATGCGACAGTATCGGACAAAATTAGACCATCCACTCCTAGCTCGAGGGGAAATTCAGAATCGACTTCAACCTTCAGCTTACTGTTTGGGAAAATCTCATTGTAACTACCTGTGATTGAACCTAATGGGTTCATTCTGATATTGTAGCCAACCCTATGGGTGACACCTAAATTGGAAATGTAGGCACTTAAATTACTATTATCGGCATTAAATACGACTGAGGATTCATTTGGCACCAAGGATGACCAAGTTCCTGTAGCAGGGCCAATCAAGTGCGCTGTATTTAGCTGACTTGATATCAAACCAACTGTATTCTGATTTGTATTGGTATTCTCTAATAGAGTCAAAGTTGCTGAAGCTGGTATTTTCGCTCCATTTTCGATTGAAAACGTCATAGGAATATCATTCAATGAAACAGAACCGGAAAGAATATGATCTAGATATGGGATGGATATTTCCGCGGTGTCGGAAAAAGTCAAGGCACCCAAATAACCTTGTGCATATTGAATTTTAATATTTTCAAATTTAGCGTCAAACTCAAAAACGTCTGAAGTTGATAAACTGCAATTCTCTCCTTCAGGATCTGTCATGATTGAAAAGGAGGTTTGTAAGATGTTGTATGCCGAAATATTCGATGATCCAATAACACCTGTTCCCTGAAGGTCGAGTTCATAACCATCTAATGAAATGAGCGCCTCGCCGATAGCGGGCTGATCTTGTGTTCCGGCTTCAACATAAAAAGTTTGCTCAAAATCAATTCCATCTCGGGAAACGCCCGGCATTGCTATAGTATAATAAGCATTGGTCGAAATTGGATTATAAACAGTTAGTTGAATGCTACCGCTTGAAATAATGGCCTTTTTTAATTGTACATCTGGAATACTCAGATCATGTGTTTCTACAGCATTATAAAATGTAAATCCAGCGGGAATATTACCGATGCCAATGGTAGGAGAATAGGTTTGGTGTATTATAGTATCTGGTATTTTAAGATAATCACTGATGTGTACATCCAAGAGAGTACGTTTCATATCAACAACATAGCCGTTGCCTGTATTATCTAGCGTACTGTCATTGTGATAATTGAAAAGATTTAATGTGTCCTTAACCAAAGGTAAAACCCAATCTGAATTCCATTCTGTTTTCTTTTTTTTGCACGAAACACCACTACTTAAAAGAAGCAAAACATAAATAATATAAAATAGCTTTTTTCGGTTCACGCTTTTTCTAGTATGGTAGCATATCCTTGACCCACACCAATACACATTGTTACAAGAGCATAACGCTTGTTTGTTCTGTTTAGTTGTCTTGCAGCCGTAAGTAAAATTCGAGAACCAGACATACCAAGCGGGTGACCAAGAGAAATAGCACCCCCATTTGGATTGATTCTTGGATCATCATCTTGGATACCCAGCATCCGCGTACATGCCAATACCTGTGCGGAAAAAGCTTCATTCAGCTCAAGTACATCCATATCTCCAAGACTCAGACCTGCTCTTTCCAATGCCTTCTCAGAGGCAGCCACAGGACCAATTCCCATAATTCGAGGCTCAACGCCAGCTACAGCAGAAGAAACAATTCTAGCGAGAGGGTTTAGGTTATTTGTCTCAATCGCCTCGCTAGAAGCAATTAACAAAGCCGATGCACCATCGTTAAGCCCTGAGGAATTACCAGCAGTAACAGTTCCTTCCTTTTTAAATGCCGGTCTAAGACCATTTAAACTTTCTAATGTTGTATTTCCCCTCGGGAACTCATCTATATCAAAAGTCAAGGGCTCCATTTTTCTCCTGGGAATTTCAACAGGTACAATTTCATCCATAAAAAATCCAGCCTCCTGCGCTGCTTTAGTTTTCTGTTGTGACCAAAGCGCAAAAGCATCCTGATCCTTACGACTAATATTATATTTCTCAACTAAATTTTCCGCGGTCACACCCATTCCATCTGTACCATATGCATCATGTAGCTTTTGATTTACAAATCTCCATCCAAAAGATGAGTCATGCATTTGTGCATCTCGACCGAAGGCTTTGGATGTTTTAGAAATAACCCACGGACCACGTGTCATATGCTCCACTCCACCAGCTATGAATAAATCACCAGAATCAGCGTAAATGGCTCGGCTTGCGTGGATAACAGCGGCCATTCCTGAGGCGCACAATCGATTAACAGTTTCACCAGGAACAGTTGGAGGTAATCCAGCCAATAATCCCGCCATTCGAGCTACGTTTCTATTGTCCTCCCCGGCTTGATTTGCACACCCCAAAATAACATCCTCAATCTTTGAAAAATCAAGATTGGAATGTCTATCCATGAGACCTTTGATCGCATGGGCCGCTAAATCATCCGCACGAACAGTAGAAAGCGTGCCTCCAAAGTTCCCTATGGCCGTTCGAATTCCATCAATAATATAGGCTTGTTTTTTCATTTAGATGTTTTCATATAAAAATACAATTTTAGGTGAATACAGGATCAAATATGAGGATATTGTTACCTTTAAATACTTATGAGCAACAAGGCAACATTTAAAGATATATCAAGAACAGATATCACTTTCTTTAAAAATTTATTTGGTAACCGTTGCAAGACTGATAAGTCTGATCTGCAAGAATATAGCAGCGATGAAACTGAAGATTTAGAGTTCGTACCGTCCGTAGTTCTCATCCCTGAAAATGTGCAAGAAATAGCAGAAGTTTTAAAATATTGTAATACACAAAAAATACCTGTAACTCCGGCCGGAGCACGAACAGGTCTCAGCGGCGGCTCCTTACCTATTTATGGAGGTGTACTTCTATCAACTGAAAAGCTCAATCGAATCATAAGTATTGATGAAAAAAATCATCAAGTAACAACAGAGCCCGGTGTGATTACTCAAGTTTTACAAGATGCCGTGAAGGAGAAAGGACTATTTTACCCTCCGGATCCTGCTAGTAGAGGCTCTTGTTTTATTGGCGGGAACATTGCTGAAAACTCAGGCGGGCCGAAGGCAGTTAAATATGGCGTCACAAACGAGTATGTCCTTAACTTGGAGGTTGTACTGCCAAATGGGGAGATTATTTGGACAGGGGCCAATGTGATTAAAAACGCAACAGGATACAACCTTACCCAACTAATTGTTGGTTCTGAAGGAACTTTAGGCATAGTTACCAAAATTGTTTTGAAGCTCAGAACCCACCCAACACATGATATGCTTATGCTTGTTCCTTTTTATGAAGCAAAAAAAGCATGCCAAGCAGTTTCGTCCATTTTTAGAGCGGGTATCATTCCCAGCGGATTAGAATTCATGGAAAAAGACGCCTTGCTTCTTGCCCAGGCATTCACAGAAGATTTCTCAATCAAAGTAACAGATTCACATGAAGCCCACCTGCTTATTGAGGTAGATGGTTTTGATCCCGAACGACTTATGAACGAGTGCGAAGAAATCATCAGTGTTTTAGAAGAGTTTGAAACAGACGAGATTCTATTTGCGGAATCTGAGGCACAAAAGAATACCCTTTGGAACCTGAGAAGGAAAGTTGGTGAGGCAGTTAAAGGACATTCTACTTATAAAGAGGAAGATACAGTTGTTCCGAGATTTCACTTACCTCAATTGCTTCAAAGTGTAAAAGATATCGGTAATAAATATGGTTTTCAATCAGTGTGTTACGGCCATGCGGGAGATGGGAATCTTCATGTCAATATTCTCAAAGGAACACTTAGCGACGAATTATGGAACAATGAGCTTCCGAAAGCAATAGAAGAGATTTTCAAAAAAGTAGTGGCGCTTGGTGGCACAATTTCAGGCGAACATGGAATCGGACTCGTGCAAAAACCATATATGCATATTGCATTCCCAGAAATAACTTTGAATTTAATGAGAGAAATTAAAAAAGTATTTGACCCCAATGGAATACTAAATCCTGGAAAAATATTTTAATTTTCCTTCATCCAATAAAGATAGCGACCATACATAAGTACAAAGAATAAGGATACTGAACCGTTCGCGATTAATGTGAAAGCTGGTATTTCAGAAGGACTGATTACAAAATAATATTGAATTAAGCTCAAAAAGGAGTACGCAATGTAAAGATGGAAACCTAGTTTATAACCTTTAAACATCTTGAAAGCACCGTATAAACCCAAACACGATATCACTAGTAGTAAAAGACTAAATAACTGAAAATTTTCGAGCGATGCCAGTGTTATTTTTTCCATTTGACGAATAATATCTATCCAATCTTCATTAATATCCTGTCCATATTTTTTTATCTCATTGATCAGCTTTGCATTTTCTATTTTAACGGCCTCAAAAACAGATTTATCTGGACGACCATTAAAAACTCCTGGGATGGAGGTGAACAGCTGACTACCGGCATTTATTACCGTCAAGACAAAAAGCACAAAAAGTCCATTCGGACGTTTTGATCGCGAACTATTATTAGAATGTTGATCATCTGACGGATGGACACTTATCATTTGAATAAAAATGAATTTGACTTTTTAATATCGTAAGACAGCACACGATCATCCTCAATAAAGGGAACGAGCCTCCTGTAATTAAGCAATAAATCCTCGTTTACCTTTGAAGACCGCAAGGGTCTTCTATACTCGATGGCTTGGGCAGCACACATGAGCTCAATACCGATAATATCCTGAACATTACCAAGTACTTTTAAGCACTTCGTGGCAGCATTTGCACCCATGCTAACATGATCCTCTTGACCGTTACTCGAGTCAATTGTATCAACAGAGGCCGGGGTACAAAGCTGTTTGTTCTGGCTGACCATAGAAGCACAAGAATATTGAGCAATCATTAATCCAGAATGAAGTCCAGGATTTTTGACCAAAAATGGTGGCAAGCCTCTATCTCCTGAGATAAGCTTGTAGGTTCTGCGTTCTGATATACTTCCTAATTCCGACAGGGCAATTGCTAAATAGTCCAGGGCTAGCGATAAAGGTTGACCATGAAAATTTCCCGCAGAGATAATTTCATCTTGATCAGGAAAAATAGTTGGATTATCGGTAACCGCATTAATTTCATTTTCTATGATCGTTCTGCAGTAATCCAAGGTATCCTTACTCGCACCATGAACCTGTGGAATACATCTTAATGAGTACGGATCTTGTACATGTTCTTTTGGATGCATTGTGAGCTCACTACCCTGCAAGCGTTCGAATACAATACGGGCTACATCGATTTGACCTTTCTGCCTTCTCAGTGCATTTACGTTGGCTTTAAAAGGAGAAATTAGTCCCATTAAGGCATCGACAGAAATGGACCCGACAGCATTGGCTGCATCAAATATTTTGAAGCCCTGAGTAACACAATGGCTAAGGTAAGCTGCCATGAACTGCGTTCCATTCAATAGCGCAAGCCCTTCTTTTGGATATAACTTTAGTGCATCAACACCGAGTTCCTCATATACTGCTGCAGTTGGTCTTATTTGATCTTCATAAATCACATCACCTTCACCTAATAGTGAGAGTGACATATGGGCTAAAGGTGCTAAATCTCCAGAAGCACCTAAACTTCCCAGTTCATAAATCACCGGAAGAATATTATTATTATACAACCACAATATTCTTTCTACGGTTTCTAATTGCACACCAGAGTGTCCTTTACTTAAAGCAATTGCTTTTAGAAGAAGTATATGTTTGACAATATTGTTGGGAATTTGTGCACCTGCACCGCAAGCGTGCGAACGAACAAGGTTGATTTGTAAATCTTCAAGCTCTCCGCTACTTACAACAGTGTTGCATAACGATCCAAATCCAGTATTTATACCGTAGATAATTTGATCTCCTGAAGCCAATTTGCTTTTTAAATAACTTGAGCAATCCCGAATTTTCTTTTTACAAGCTTCACTGATGGCTATTTCCTCACCAGAACTAATGATCTCGTGGATTTTATCGATACTGTAAAAATCGTCTGTTATGTAATGCATTGTAATCGAATTGATTATTCAACTAACGATTGTGCAAAGTCCTTTGCAAAATATGTGAGAATTCCGTCTGCACCAGCTCTTCGTATGCTCAAGAGCATCTCATTCATTGCAGCATTATAATCAACCCATCCTTTTTGAGCCGCAGCATGAACCATTGCGTATTCGCCGCTTACATTGTATGCAGTTACGGGTGTTGCGAAATTCTCTTTCAGCACGTGAATCACATCTAAATAACACAAAGCTGGTTTGACCATAATCATGTCCGCACCTTCTTCAACATCCAGTTTTGCCTCAATTAGCGCCTCACTTTTGTTGGCTGTATTCATTTGATAGGTTTTTTTATCACCTGACTTTGGAGCCGAGTTAAGAGCATCTCGAAATGGTCCATAAAACGCACTTGCGTATTTGGCAGTGTAAGACATAATACTTGTATCTGTATATCCTGCTTCATCAAGAGCCGAGCGTATAACACCCACACGTCCGTCCATCATATCCGAAGGACCAATAATATCGATACCTGCTTGAGCTTGAGCTACAGCCATTTTTGCCAAAATGGGTAGTGTGTCGTCATTTACTATTTTTCCATTTCGCAAAAGACCATCGTGACCATCAGATGAGTAAGGGTCTAGTGCTACGTCACTCATCAAAACAAGCTCTGGGAATGTTTCTTTTATTTTTTGGATAGCCTTTAAATAAAAATTAGAGGGATCATAACTCATCGTTGCAGTTTGATCCTTTAAGTGATCTTCTACAGCCGGAAAAATGTCATATATCCGTATACCAAGCTCCATACAGCCCTCAATTTCTTTAAGCAATAAGTCAATTGACCATCTATAAATATTTGGTAATGAGGGTATTTCTTCTTTAATATTTGCTCCGTCCTTTAAAAAAACTGGAAATATTAAATTTTCTAGACCTAGGCGTGATTCCTGGACCATTTCCCTAATCGCAACATTTTTTCTATTTCTTCTTGGCCGAATGTTCATAGCTTACATAAGCATTCCGCCACAGACGTGAATTGTCTGTCCGGTAACGTATGAGGACATATCACTTGCTAAAAAAACAGTGGTATTTGCCACATCGAGCGGAGTCCCTCCCCTTTTGAGTGGAATACCATTTCTCCATTCTTCGACAACTTTTTCATCCAACGATTTAGTCATTTCAGTTTCAATGAATCCAGGCGCTATCGCATTACACCTTATTCCTCTCGATCCAAGCTCAGCTGCAACTGATTTCGTAAATCCGATGAGACCTGCCTTAGAGGCGGCATAATTTGCCTGCCCTGCGTTTCCTTTTACACCTACAACAGAAGACATATTTATGATTGACCCAGAACGCGCCTTCAGCATTGGTATCTGAGCGGCTTTGGTTAAATTGAAAGCAGATTTAAGATTTGTGTTGATTACGTCGTCCCACTGATCTTCAGACATTCTCATTAGCAATGTATCTCTTGTAATACCAGCATTATTTACCAGCACATCTATTGTTCCAAATTCTGAGATAATATCTGCAATTAATTTTTGCGCATCCTCAAAATTTGCTGCATCCGACATAAAGGCTTTTGCCAAACCACCGTCCTCATTTAGTTCTTTTTCTACCTGTATTGCCTGTTCTTGGGTATTTTCATCGCGGTATGTAAATGCCACAGTAGCACCTTGACGCATACATTCTTTGGCGATGGACTTTCCTATTCCCCTAGATCCACCGGTAATTAATACAATTTTCTTCTCGAGTAATTTCATAATTTATTTTATATAGACAAATGTAATGAATCCAATAAGATAATGGAGCAAGAATGGTAAATCAAAAACTCCGATTTACTTAACAAAGAATGAATCTTCAATACCCTTATTCACCTGGTAATCATTCAGCTCTAATGAAATAGTCCCTAACTTTCTTTTATCAGACTTCTTTGAGGCTGCTCGATGAGGATTGGAGGCAATGCTTTTGGGCATCTTAAACTCTTTGACATTTACCTTAAATTCAATACCAGAAGGCAGGCCATATTGTTTCTGAGCGTCATACCTGTATGAAACTTTTACATTTCCGCTACTTCGGGTTGTAACCTCTGCAGCCAAAATCAGCAATTCTATCGGTTCAACCCACAGTTTTAATAGAATAATATCGGATTCACTAGAATTGGCAATAACCGTTAAAAGCTTCGTTTCCTTGCCGTCAATAAACTCATTACCTGCCAATACTACCATATATGACTCTGGTTGGCTTAAGAAAATATTCATATCTGTAAACCCTTGTTTCGGAAGAATCGCAATCCCTTTTGAGACCACCTTAAATTTATCCGGCGACTTAAAATATATTTTTGCCTTTGACGGAAGAATCTTAATCAATGGAATATCCGCCTCGATTAAAACATTAGCAGAGTAGTCATTGACACGCTCAAGCTTGGAAACGAGTTGAGCGAGAAGTTCTTGCGCAGTTTGCCCACGACAGGTGAATGAGGCAAAAATTAAACAAGCGAATAAAAATATAACTTTCATTATGTGTTGATGTCTTTTCTATTAAACTTCCATAGTGCAATGAGCGTAAATGCGACAATGTGGGCGAGCAATATATATATTGAATTGATGATCGCAGGGCCTGGGACAGGCATCTCAAATAAGCTTCGCCATGCAGACATGTGTGTTGTAAGAAGAAATGGCTGAATGGAATGGAAACTCGCAACATCCAATGAGCCAATTATGGTAAAAAGGATAATAACTGACATTGTGGATACAATAGGCCCAATTGAGTTATCAGAAAACACTGAAAAACAGATGGACATGGAGGCAATCGCCAAAAGCGCAAGATAAGCTAGTCCAAAACCGTATAAATAGCGCCATAAAATATCGTCGCCAGGAATAATGACCAAGCCATCATTATTTAGCACAATTAAATCTCCTGCACCAAACATCCATTGCCCGACCCCATATGCCATAAACGCCATCCAAAGTGTAAGTAAAAAAGTATAAATCGCTCCAGCCAATAGCTTAGACCCAAGTATGGCAGATCGAGAAATTGGCTTCGTAGCCATCATCCGTAATGTTCCCATCGCCGCCTCTCCAGAAACCAAATCTCCAGTGACCAATGCCACCAAAAGAGGAACATGAATAATTAGCATCTGAAGAATAATGAATGCCATCAGGTTGCCATTCAAGATCTCACCATTAAAACTCAAGGTCTCTTCAAATGAGGCAGTTACAAAAGAAATAAAGCTTTTACCGTCCGCTTTCATTGCCAAAAGAATAACTCCGATCAATAACGTTAAAGCACCAAACCCGATATAACTTCTCGGCTTGGCAATAATTTTAATGAGCTCGTTTATCGTATTCTTTAATAACATATCAAAGGTCTTGTGTTATTTTAATAAAGTAATCTTCAAGCTTCCTTTTTTGTTCAATACTGTAAATACGCAATCCATTTTTTACGAAACATTCCGCAACATCCGCGATGCGCATTTTATCTATTTCCAATTCTAACTCTTGCTTCAATTCACTCGACTTAGCCTGTATTTGAAAGTCCGATTGAAGAAGTTTCATAGCTCTATGGGCATCATCAAGTTGAAAACGAACAACCATTTGTGATGTATTTAAGAGCTCATTCACCGAACCCTCTATCAATGTTTTTCCTTTGTTAATAATGACCATTCTATTGGCAATCATTTCAATTTCTGAAAGTTGGTGGGAAGATAAAATAACAGTTTTACCTTGTTCCTGACTCAGCTTTAATATTAGGTTTCTGATGTCGACAATACCCTGTGGATCCAGACCAGTTGTTGGTTCATCGAGAACAATCAATTCTGGATTATGCATCAAAGCTTGGGCAATCCCAAGGCGTTGCTTCATGCCATGAGAAAAAGTCCGGAAACGATGATTCTCGCGACCTTCCAAGCCGACGAATTCCAAAATATCATTGATGGCCGATTTAGAAACAGAAGTTCCAGATATTCTTGCTAAAAGTTCTAGGTTTTTATACGCAGATAAATATTTGTAAAAGTCGGGTTTTTCGATAATTGAACCAATTTTAGATAGAACCTCTCTCCTACTTGACTGCATTGACTTTCCAAAAAGTGAAATCTCACCTGAATCCTCTTTTATGAGTGAAAGCATACAGCGAAGCGAGGTGCTTTTTCCAGCACCATTTGGCCCGAGAAATCCAAAGACATCATTTCTGTGAACTGCGAAAGACACATCCTTAACAGCTTGAAATCCTTTAAATGATTTCTTCAAATTTCTGACAGCAACTACCTCTTGAATCATGGTGTAAAAACATGCCAAATTACAAAAAGTTTATACAAATGAACCGATTAAATACCAAAGTGTACACAATTAAAAAAAACATGAATAAATTACTCTTAACCACACTAATGCTTTCTCTAGCAAATCTTTCCTACAGCCATGATTTTGAAAAAACAGTAAGTAATGAACAGAAAAAAGTGGCTTTAAAAAAAGCAGCGTTAAAAGAAGCAACAATCTACACCTCTGGGGTCCTAATCCGGTCCAATTAAAGCTAGAACGCTACACATGGCCTGAATGAAATTATCATTGAGGGTATAAGCCCATCAATTCAATAAAGACAAGCAAATAAATGTTTAAAAAAAGCCCTCTCGGGCTTTTTCTATTTAATAAGGTTCGACTCTAAACCAAAAGCTTTTCTAACTTTGTGGTGACACATAAATGGAGTACGAAAATTTTATTTATGAAAACATTTGTTTCATTTTGACTCATCGGGTAAATCGATATTTGAATTAGAAATAATAAACAACTACAATATGAGTAAAAAGAGAGATCTTAAACCAGAAAGCCTCATGATGTCTTATGGCTATAAACCTGAGCTATCGGAGGGTTCTATTAAATCTCCCATATTTCAAACCTCTACATTTGTTTTTAAAAATGCGCAGGAAGGAAAAGCTTTTTTCGAAGTAGCATACGGTCTAAGAGAAAAAGAAACGACCGAAGAGGTTGGTTTGATATATAGCCGCATCAACA
>CAJWAO010000036.1 GCA_913020765.1 uncultured Flavobacteriales bacterium
TTCGAGATTATTTTTGACGCATGGGGAACCGTAAAGCATGATTATACAAGATATTGTTATGATATTTGCTGCGATTGCGCACAAGAAAGTGCGTTAGGATCAGGCCTGCATAGCAGACTACTTACCTCCATTGCTATATTTACCGCTCATTCTAATTTATTTTCAGAAGCCCTTGAGGAAATAAAAAATGGTCTTAAATATGACGTCCTCCATACCTACGCATTCAGCAGCCCAAAAAATGCAATACTCGTAGAATTTGAAATCATTAGGCCTCTATTGGGGCTTAATGAGGAAGAATCACTTATTTATGAACAAAAAAGAGTGTACCTTGAGGAAACCTCTGAATTCGACCTTCATAATTACGGTCGCTAGTACCAAAAAATAGATACTATTGCCAAAACAATAAGTACCTTGTATATTTTATTGATTCGGTCGAATTGCGTTGGTGTTTTAGAAGCCCGTAAAATAAAAGTGGATATAAATATTGTTATGAAGCTAGCCCCGAAGTAATAGGAAATATCTTGCGCCAAAATCTTGGGAAACAACACGATAATCATGACCATAGAGGCAATCATAAAAGAGAGTATAATATACTTACATTTTCGAATCCCGAAAATAATGGGAATACTTTTCTCTCCAACAATCAGGTCTCCTTTCAACGAAACCATTCTTTTAACCACCTCACGTGTCACCGTCAAAGCAAAAATATATCCAACGAATAGACCGATCGTAAGATTTGTGGTCATGTAATAGATACTAATACTGACAAAAGGAGAAACCGTAAGCAAAGTCGCACCAAGCTCACCTGTGAGAGGTTTCTTACGAAGCTTGTGTGAATAAAACCATAGACCAAAGGAAAAAACGACATTAAAAACGAAAACCTTCCAGCCTGAAAACGAAGACAAAACAAGACCAATAAAAAGAAGAAATACGTAACTATTAAAACAGAAGGATTTACTTACGACCCGACCAAAGATGGTTTGCTCCGGATGGTTAATCATGTCTTTTTCAAAGTCATAAAACCCATTAATAATATATCCCGCCATTATCAAACACGATATACCTAAAATATTCATATGTAGATATATATCTCGTAATATATGAATCTTTGATTGACCCATATTTAACATGTAAATTGCACTTAGATATAGTGCACATGTGAGCACAAAAATATTGTACCAGCGCATAAGTGAAAGCATAGCTAATGCTTTGACTACAAAACGTTCTCTTTTAGAACCAAAAGAGGGTTTTTCGGTATTAAAATCTGTGGATGACATTTAATGGATACCCGTGAAGTTTAGACTTCGCTTTTTCAATATCCTCGGTGAAACCAAGAATGAATCCACCACCACCAGAACCGCACAGCTTAAGATAATATGCATTAGAGTCAATTCCTTCTTGCCATAGTTTGTGGTATACCTTAGGAATCATGGGCTTGAAATGCTCCAAAAGAATTTTTGATAGCCCTTTCATATTTGTTAAAAGTGGTTTTGACTTCTTATTAAGAAAGGCATCTATACATGCATCGTTGTATTTCTTGAATTGTCCTTTCAACATATTTCGGAATCCTTCTTCTTTACAGCGCTCCATAAAGTGTTGTACTAGTGGCTGTGTTTTTCCTGTAGTACCCGTGTTCATTAAGAAAATTGCACCTTTACCAGTAGAAGTGTCAGGAAGCCCAACTGTTCCTACTTCACTTTTTGATTTTATTAATACCGGTAAATTTAAATAACAAATCAATGGATCGAGACCTGAGCTTTTACCATGGTAGTACGACTCCAATGTTCCAAAAACCTTTTTAAGCTCAATAAATTTCTCATTACTCATGTTCGCATCTGATATGATTTTATCCTCACTGTAATGGTCATAAATTGCCGCAACAATAGCGCCAGAACTACCTACACCGAAGCCCTCCGGAATACTTGAATCAAAATGCATTCCCTTATCCAAATCCTCACGAAATTTCCTCAAATTCAAGGCGCAAGGTAACTCCCCCCTCGATTCAAGGTTTTCTAGATGGATCAAGAACTTTTCAAGCTTTTTATTAGAATCTTTGGATGCCAAATCAGGGGTTTTACTAAAAAGCAACTTTCCGTTGTAATCATTATAGGGAATAGATAGCCCCATTGAATCGTGGATGATTCCATATTCTCCAAAAAGAAGAATTTTACTGTAGTATAAGGATTCTTTAAGCATAGTGCTGCGTTTTAAGTAACGGCCCATTTCCTACTTCATCACAAATATACTGCTCATTTTCACAGTAAACAATTAATTCGTCCTTTATGAAGTCAAGGGCGGGTTGTTTATATTCAGCAGGATAAAGCAAATGAACATTTGCTCCTGCATCTAAGGTAATCGTAAAAGGGATGTTGTCTGACTCACGCTTTTCCCAGATTTTTTGAATTATATTCAAAGTGTTTGGCTTGAAGAGCATAAAGTAAGGATTAGAGGTCATCATCATTGCATGAAGCGTTAAGGCTTCCTTCTCTACTAACCGATTAAAGTCCAAAATGTTCCCAGATTTGAGGATTTTCTGTAACTCAAACATATGGTTTCTTGCTTGCTGAAAACGATTCGCAGAAAACGGATGGTCATTCATTAGGTCATGCCCAAGGGTTGAACTCACTTTCTTTTCTCCTTTGTCAACCAATAATATAGTGTCCTGATATGTTTTGAAAATATCGTGCACATCATGATATGGAATGGAAAAATCATTGCTACTTTCTGTGTAATTAGAATGCCTACCCCAAACAGCCATTGGGCCATATATTGAACGAGATGCACTACCCGATCCAAGTCGGCTCAAAAAAGATGCTTTTCTGTAAAAGTCAGCATCAGAGAGTCTTGCTGCTTTGCGCTCAATGCTTAAGACACATAATGCCAAGGCACTGAAACCTGAAGCCGAAGAAGCAATACCACTACTGTGTGGAAAGGTATTTTCAGTTTCAATTTCAAATGCATAATGGTTGACGTACGGACAATAGCTTTCAATGCGCTTAAAGAAAGTCTCAATCTTTTTCAAGAAGGACGATTGCTCTTTCCCATCAACAAAAACTTTAACACTGCGTTCGTCTGCCTTTCGAAAAGAGAGCTTGGTTGACGTATAGCAATTCTTTAGTGTAAAGCTAATTGATGCGTTTGCAGGAAGTTGTACAGGTTTCTTTCCCCAATACTTCACCAAGGCAATATTTGAAGGACTTTGCCAGGTCACTGCACCTAATTCAGGGACGGCTAGTCTGGCTTCTGCGGTATATTCTTTTTGAATCATTGATTAAAAGTAAGGTTTAAGGAATGCGTGTAAAAAGTCCTATCAAATAATTATCAACAAGGTTTTCATGAAATCTTTGTATTAAAGAATTAAAGACTCAAATTCTTGAATTACAGAAAACCCCTTTTTCTCAAAATAAGCGCGATCTTCTGGACCTCCTGAGGCAAGTATGAAATCGCCACCCCAAGCACCAAGTGACTTGATAGCGCCTTTATAATCGGAAAAGTAGCGTTGCCTTACCGTTGGATAAGCCAGTAATTCGCTCATTATTTCTTCATGTTTGACAATCGATTTATTAAAAATATCAAGAGAGGAGGTATTTATCATCGTTCGCGTTAATGATGAAATTTCATCAACGATATAACTTAGATCAATGCTCAATTTTCTCTGGTGGTATTTATCGACCTCACTGCTACTCTTTTGTTTTTTATTTAAATACACAAAAAACAGAGACGAACGAAAGTCTGGTTTCCAATCGATTTGATTTACTTCAACAAGGCCATCGTCTAGTTGATAAGTTATCGCTGAGTCAGTCATTCCACAAGCTACATCATAGCCGCTGCCATTACTCACCTGAAAATGCAATTGCATAGCGTCGATATCAAAGCACTGCGCAATACAGCAGATCAAGGTTGAGCTGGAACCCAATCCCCAAAAGGTGGGAAATTCCAATGCCGTTGTAACCTCCCCCTTCAGAAAATTAACCTTTTCCGAGAGCTTCGATGCAGCTAATAATATTTCTTTGAGCGATTCTGCTTTCCGGTCATCTGAACTATCTTTAATCGCCAATTCAGCACCGTGGAAAAATGCCTCAAACCATGTTTCACCCTTCAAATTTAAGCTTCGCCAATGCAATATATCTTGATCGACCTCTTTGTAATGTAAGACCTGTCCTTTATGAGTCGGAAGTGCCAATGACAGACTACCATCAAGAATGGTATATTCACCACTTATTAGAAGTTTACCGTTTGCCCTAAAGGTTTTCACCTGTTTTGATTTTGCAACTCATCTTGAGTAATGCCTCGCAATGCACAGAAATAATCAACAACCGCCTTGTGAGAAACCACCTTATCGGAAAAATAGTCTTTAATTTTATCTCGCTCCGCAGGTGTACCACCCAGTTGATTAATAATGTTTAATAAGTGCATTTTCATGTGTCCTTTTTGAATACCTGTAGTTACCAAAGAGCGCACAGCGCCAAAATTCTGAGCCAAGCCAACGCAAGCAATAATTTTCATAAGCTGGGCTGCGTTAGGTTTTCCTAACAATTGATGTGCAAACTTTACCATAGGATGCAATGCCGTTAAACCACCAATAGTCCCAAGCGCCATCGGTACCTCAATCCAGAAACGAAAAATTCCATCTGTTATATCGACATGCGTTAAACTGCTATAGCTGCCGTCCTTTGAAGCATAAGTATGTCCACAAGCCTCAATGGCTCTAAAGTCATTTCCGGTCGCAATCACAACAGCATCGATGCCGTTAAAAATTCCTTTATTGTGCGTCGTTGCTCTGTAGGGTTCGATTTTAGCGACGTGAATGGCTTGCTCAAACTTTTTAGCAAACTCTTCAGGGGACAAATCAGTTCCTTCTGTAAGGCTTTCAATTGGGCAAGATACTTCAGCACGCACCAAACACTCAGGTGTGTAGTTACTCAAGATACACATGATGATCAGCACCTTTTTATCCGCCTCAGTTAAATCACTATTTTCAAGTTCACGCTGTAATATTTTAGAAAACTCTTCTAAGATGCTATTGATGAAGTTGGCCCCCATAGCCTCACATGTTTCAAACTTTGCCATGAGTTGGTAATAATTTGGTTCATCGCTTGTCTTATTGACTAGTTGAACGTCTAAAATACCCCCTCCGCGCTTGCGCATATTTTCCGTAAGATCGTTTGTTTCTTCAATAAACTTGTGCTTGATTGATTCAAAGAAAGTCAGCAGTGTCTGATATTCTCCATACCACGCAAAGTGAACATGTCCCACTTTAGTAGTGGAAATTACCTCTGCTCTAAATCCACCCCGATTCATCCAAAACGTTGCATTCTTGGCGGCTGCGGCGACAACTGAACTTTCTTCGATTGCCATTGGCACGCAAAAAATCTCGTCGTTGATCAAAAAGTTGGGGGCAATCCCAAATGGGATATAAAAATTGGAGATGGTGTTCTCGATGAATTCATCATGTATTTTTTGCACCTTCGAATCATTGTGCCAATAACTTTTAAGCAATCCAACACACTCTTCATCACCATCAAGATATTCATTGGCGATCCATTCGATTTTGGCCTCTTTTGAAAGCTTTGAAAAACCTTTAACTGATTTCTTGGTCATTTTCTTCTGTTTATAATGCAAATTTAAATGTTCTAATCACTCGAACTGCAAATGTCAACTTGAGTTTTAAACACATTTTGCGCATAGTTGTTCACTTAATCTAAAACGTAACTATTTTATGTTCTACCGCTTTATATTTGTTTTATGAAAAGAAAAACAATAAATCTTGAAAAGTACCTTGACCTGTATAGACCTTTTTCAGAAATTGATAGATGGTGCAGTGAAAAACACGATCGAAAGCGGGAACTTTACGCTTATTTCAGGCAAGTTGAATCGATATCAATCCAATCTAAGAAAGATGGATTAGCTAGCTTGATCGATGGAAATAATTCTTTTACTGTGTTCAGAGTACCTCGCTTACAACGTGGAAAAATTTTTGGTTTACGAGGAAAGTGGATACTGATGTGTGGCGCAGGTGGATTCAGAGGCGGTATATGCCTTGAGGTATTTAAACTGAGAAGCAAACCATCTGATGAATTGTTTGACAAAATGAGAAGCCTTTATGGTTACTGTTCAAATGTGGATTACTATGAAGAACAAGAGGATTTCTACAGGCAAATGGAAATTGAACGTTCTAGAGAAATCGATAAAAAACCTAGAGTATATATTCTTGCTTTTATTAGCCAATATACGCCTATAAAAGCGACATGCAAGGAATGTAACTTAGAAACGACATTTTCAGGATATTGGTCTTACAGAACGAAAAAAAGACACCATAATGTTGATCAGTACCAATGTCAAAATTGTGGAGAACTGTCCTTTTCTGAGGAAGAACAGAACGGGATTTCCGTTGCATGTATTGAACCCTGTAAATGTGGTGGTCAACGAAGACGAGACAAGAATATCTTTTGCCCAGGTTGCGGCTATCGTAAACGCAAAAACAACAGAGCGGAATCTTTTACCACGATATCCCAATTGGAATTAGATATTCTCAAAGCAAGGCATAACTCAATACTGGAAAATGATTGAGAACTGACTTATTTGTAAGTCCATCTAATCAAAAATCAATGACCAATAAACAAAATGTAATTATTTCTAACTTTATGCGTTAGTAAAGTAGAATATCATTAAGAGTTCCGTGAAACTCACGGATGCCAACCGATCCTTCGCAGGGCACGGTGGAAAAAAGATGAGAGGCTCGCACCTAAAAACAAATAGCGAATCCCATTTATATTTCTCTTGATGATGAATTGTTTAACCTTTTAAAACATTTCATTATGGAAAATCAATTTAAAGAACGCTTCAGAAAGCTTAATCCCTTGGAGCTCGTACAAACCTATAACAAAGATCTGGAACATAACGGCTGGGTAGGATCACGAGGTGAGTTTTTAGCGGCACTGCGCGAAGAATTTAATTACCGCAACATCTGCATAGATGCTATAACTCACGGCGGTGCTATTCGGACCAGAGGGTTTATTATGAAAAAAGAATCCGAAGCGGTGTATGTAGCCAAAAAAGTAATTCCTAAAAAAGACCTCACTCGCCAAATACCGGTAACCCTACTACTGGATTCTGAATACGAACAGCACGAGTGCGTGTATCTTAATCCAAAATTGGTTCTTATTAATGAACCGATTGTCGATATGAGAAAATACCTTGAGCATGGCTGTTCCCCTATTCTATTTGCCGTTCAACACGACAAGGCACAAACGTTATTTAATGTTACAGGGATCAGAGACATGTACCTCATTGGTTTCAAATTCAGCAACCAAATCAAGTCTGTGAATTTAATTAATGGAAGAAAGGAACATGTGCTTCAGCTGGCAATTCCCAGCAAAACACTTCTCTTTTTACCTCAAAAGCTCATTCTTGAGTTCAACACCTTTTTACTTGCCAAAAGACAAAGCATCGAAAAGTTCTTAAACGACATTCACAGCATTCAATTATTACCCACCCTTAAAACCCCAAAATCATGAAAAACTTAAAGAAAATCAATCTTAGCATCATCTGTTTCTTACTATTAAACACTTACAGTATATCTCAAAATGAAATCGATCCTGACAATACGCTCGAAGAAAAGACCCACTTCACCATACTTGAAAAAGAAGGTAAGACTCAATATTTCGGACAAGTCTATAAAAATAAGAGAAAAGGAATAGGTACCGAATTTTTGAACAATGGCCAAACCCAAACAGGCTATTTCGAAAACGACCAATTCCTTGGTGAATATATTGTCAGTCCACCGTGGCATATGGTAGATATTGATTACAACTTCACAAATGACATTGAGTTTGAAAAAATATCTGTAGATGTCAACATCAAAAACAAAATATCCAAAGACGAATTCCTTTACATTTCACCATTGTGCAGCGAAATCAACGGTATTCAATTTTATGCAGGAATACAGACTCAGTGTGGTGGTTATCAAAACTCCTTGCACAACGAAGAGAAATCTGAGTATTATGAAATCGGTAAGGCCCTCATCTTTTCAAGGTGGGAAACGAGAGACATCAAAGGATTTCAAAAGGCGCCCAATGGGGTATGCGAAAGCAGTGGGTATGAAGGTGATTTTATCAGTGTTCGTAACTCCTTTGAATGGGATACTGGCACCTACACATTAAGCCTAATCAATACACATGAAACCATACAACTGAATGGAGAATTACACACTTTCGTTGAGCTACAGGCCTACGATCACCAAAATCATAAAACAGTGAGCTGTGGCAAACTTGCATTTCCAGGGGAGCGCCTTGTTTTGGATAAGAGAAACTTTATGTTCGTTGAGTTATATAGTGAATTAACAAAAATTTCGGATACCCCAAAAGGCACGGTGAGCATGGGTAATTTCAACTACCAAGCACCAGGTAAAGGAGCTTCCTCCAGCGTATTAATTGAAGAGGCTTTTGCCCTCTACAATAAAAATAAACCTCAATGGGCAAGGGCAAGTTTTGAAAAGCAGCTGTTTAAGTTTCAATTTGGTCGACCTTATGCGAGAAGATATCATTGGGAGTACGAAAATCTATATGTCGAAACTTTAAAATAAGACATGAACTGGAAAACGCATTACCAACACCTCAAGAAGAACTTGAAGCAATCTAAGAAAATTCAAGAAGGGCTTTGCTTAACCCCTTCTAGAGCCACTCTTGAACAAATCATACAGCGCCACGTAGAGTGGCGCTTTCCTGGCACTAAAAGTAATGGACAAAGAGAAGCCTCAGAATGGGACTTGATTTACTTTAAGAGAGAACCGATGTGCAATATTGTTTGGGCAGAATGTTTGCTTATGGATGAATTTCACTTTCGCGTGATGATTCGTTTGATTGGATAAGAGTCTTTTATAACTTTAGCACCCATAATGAAACAATCCACCTCAACCCTACTTATGGTCAAACCGCACGGATTTGATTACAACAAAGAGACGGCTGAAGACAATCATTTTCAAACAGGCGGCACAGGACTTTCGAGCTCTCAGATTACACGAGCGGCCCTCAATGAATTTGAAGCCTTAATAAAGAAAATAAGTGCGCATGGTATTGAGGTAATCGTTTATGATGAACTAGCGACGAAAGCAACACCAGATGCGGTTTTCCCAAACAACTGGTTTTCTACACATAGTGATGGTTCAGTTTATCTATATCCGATGTTTGCGCCAAACAGAAGGAAGGAACGTAGGCAAGAGGTTTTGAACCTACTTACACAAGAATACGGCTTTACTATTGATAGAATAAAAGACTGGTCTAAACACGAAGATGTAGGTTTGTTTTTGGAAGGAACAGGTAGCTTGATTCTAGACCGCCCGAATAGAATAGTGTACGCCGCATTGTCTGAACGCACATGTGAAAAGCTGGTTCGGCTATACGCCAAAGAAATTGACTATTCGCTAGTTTTATTTACCAGTCATCATAAGCTGAATCAAAAGAGAGTACTGATTTACCACACCAATGTAATGCTCTGTATTGCCGAAAACTACAGCGTGGTTTGTTTGAAGTGCATCACAGATGCAACGGAAAGAAAAGTTGTGAAAGAAAGTCTCAAAAGGACGAAAAAAACAATTATTGAGCTGAGCCTTGAGCAGGTTGATCATTTTGCGGGCAATATGCTTGAAGTACAAAATAAGAACAACGAATCATTTTTGATCATGTCCACAAGAGCCTATGAGTCACTGAATGTAAAACAAGTTGCTCAAATCGAGCAACATTCAAAAATCATCCATTCACCACTGACCACCATCGAAAATTACGGCGGAGGAAGCGCTCGATGCATGCTGGCCGAAATCTTTCTACCGCGACAAGAAAAATAATATTGCACTTTTTTTGTATCTTATGTAACGTAATCAATGTGCAATCATTATAAAGCGCATAAACCATTAAACGAATAATGATGATTAATAACATGGCTCAACCCATAATCGGCATTCTTTTTCTTATCGGAATGCTTTTAAAATTCACACACCTTCCCGGTGCCGGTATCACAATCTTTGTGAGCTTATCCTGCGCTATCATTCTGCTGATGATGACGCTAATACAGGTCAGAGGAACATCACTATTGACTCAACTCTATAAGCTTGCGATTGTTGGTGGTGCTACCTATATTGCAGCCGTCATGTTCAAGGTAATGCACTGGCCGGGAGCAACCATGATGTTGGTGGTATCCATGCCTACCCTCGGGCTAATCCTAGTTTTATCGGCACTTAAGGCCAATAAATGGTATTACGCGCTTCTTTCCTTGTTGTTTTCGGTCACCCTGATTATGGCGCTATTTAAAATCTTATATTGGCCAAGACCGCCCTACCTGTTGTACGGTTCTTACTTTGGGTTTCTTGCACTACTATCCGGCGTATGTTTTTACAGAGGACAATCCTTAAGCAATAATGATTCATCACTCAGCAAGCACTATAAACTACTCGGGGGCATAGCACTACTTTCATTGGCAATAACTTTCAAAATCAAGTATTACCCAGACTTATTTGGAATCGGGATTTACCCTATGCGCATACTTGAGACATTTAGTTTTGCTGCAATTGTGACCATCACATACAAACTATTGAACAATAAACCCTATTCTGCTTCACTAGAAAAAGACCATCAGTTCCTAAAAACGACGCAAGGTATCTTTCTAATCATGCTTGTGTTGATGGTTTTGGTGAATGCCGACTAAGCATTACAGAGGCTAGTAAAATTTTAAATAAATATGTAGTTTGGTTATTATGAATACAAAAACCGCTCTTGTAATTGGCGCAACTGGTGCGACGGGTACCTCACTTGTGAAACAGCTACTCGAGAATGGACATTACAGTTTTATACATGTTTTCGCGAGAAAAGAGGCCGCTCTATCTCATCCGAAATTAACTTGGCATGTTGTTGACTTTGATGCTCTTGAAATATGGAAAGACCAAATCCGAGGAGATGTTTTGTTTTCTGCTTTGGGAACAACTCTTAAGATTGCGGGAAGTAAGGAGGCACAGTATAAAATTGACTATACCTATCAGCATGATGTTGCTAAGGCAGCCGCAGAAAACGGGGTTCCTTCCCTCCTGCTTGTAAGTTCTACAGGTTCAAGCAGCAAATCTCCTTTTTTTTATGCGAAAATCAAAGGCCAGTTAGAAGATGCTGTGAGTAAAATGAATTTTAAACAAGTCCATATCTTTCGACCACCTTTTTTGGACCGAGGATCTTTCTTACGGAGTAACGAAAAATCTGGCATCAAGTTTATGAATATGGTGAATAAACTTGGAGTTATGAGATCTCAAATGCCCATGCCCGTTGAATTTTTGGCTAAACAGATGATTCGCATTTCTATTCGGGAAATCGATGTCAAAATAAAGACCTACAACCCAAAGCAAATCTGGAAGCTTTAACCAAGCGTATGGTTTCTAATCCATTTAATTACATATACCCTCAATCGCCTTCGGGTGAACAAATGCGCCAAGATATTTGGCCTCCATCAAATCTGCACAACCATCAATCCCCAATAAGTAATTGGCAATTCCTCTATTCAAAAACGCATTCCCGAAATCTGGATCTATTTTGATGGCGGATGTAAAATCATCTACTGCTTTCTGATATTCGCCTGCATCATAGTAATCTAAGCCTCTGTTGTAATAAATCACGTCGTTTTTAGGTTCTACTTTAAGTACCAAGTCATAATCATTTCTTGCCTCGAAATACATTTTCAAACGACCATATGCAGCGCCTCTATTGGTGTAAGCATCGATGTATTCAGCATTAATCATAATTGCATTTGAGTAATCAATGATGGCCTTTGAATATTTCTCTAAATCAAAGTAGGCATTGCCTCGATTATAGTATATCTCGCAACTATCCTTTTCAAACTTAAGTGCTTTTGTAAATTGCTTTATAGCCTTGCGGTATTTGCCATTCTCCAGATAGTCAATTCCTATACTTTGAATTGAATTTTGCGAAAAAGCGGATATTCCTATCAACAGAAGGGAAAAAACGGATAATAGTAACTTCATAATCTTTTAAATTAAATACAACTTTATACGACTACGCCACATGCAAATACTCTACCTTCATCACTTCTCCTTTATGGCCCCAAGTTAGTTTACCTGGTTCATTGATTTCGTAATACTTAGTTTGAAACAAGCCATCGATAAATTTTGGATGCTTTTCAGAGAACTGAATCACAATTTTCTCTCTTTGGTAGAAACCATCATTGAGCATGTGCTCGTAAATAAATGCTTTTCTTCCATCAACTAAAACGGATAGCCCAACTTCTGTAGGTTTAACTTTGGTTTCAAAATCAGTTACATGTACAACGGGAATTAATCTTTTGGATAATGGGGTTTTCATAGCTTTTAAATTTAATGTCAAATAAATTTACATGACTATGTCGTAATCTTTTTACAAAGTTATTTACAGTTATGCGGAATACCCTATTTTAGCTTTAAAACAAGCGCCATCAAAGTCAGTATCGTTTTGCCGTTCAAAAATGCTTCCCCTTATCTTAGGGAATGTATTGAATCTATACTCATTCAAAAACATACAGATTGGCAGCTGATTGCTGTGGATGATCATTCATGTGATGATTCTAAGGCCATTATTGAAAGCTATCAAGACAAACGTATAAACGTTATCAAAAATAAAGGAAAAGGAATTATAGAGGCACTGCAAACAACACATAAATATCTTGAAGGAGATTATGTAACGCGCATGGATGCAGATGACATCATGCCAACAAATAAACTATGTACTTTTCTCAAAACACTTGAGAGTCAGAGTAACGGCATTATCGCCACAGGAAATGTAAAATACTTCGGAGAACAAGAGATATCTGAGGGCTATCTACGTTACGAAGCTTGGCTTAATAAAATTTCAGATCAACAGGACTTTTACAAAAATATTTACAGAGAATGTGTGGTCGCTTCACCAAATTGGATGATGCGAAAAAAAGACTTTGACAACATTCAAGGATTTGACAAGCTAGCCTATCCTGAGGATTACGATATGGTCTTTCATTGGCGAAAGGCTGGCTTCATTATTAAGTCATCTCATCAGCTCACCCATTTATGGAGGGAGCACCCAGACAGAATAAGTCGAAAATCTAAAGTTTATCAACAAGAAAGTTTTTTTAGACTGAAGCTTCGTTACTTTTTAGAGGAGTTCAAGGAAAAAGAACTTTTCCTGATTGGGACTAAAAAGAAAGGAATACTCATCGCAAAAATGCTAAAAAAGAGGAAGATTGCTTTTCGTTGGTTTGCAAAAACCCCGAATTTAATTGGGCAGAAAAAATACAATGTGGTTTTAGAAAATATTTCTATACTTCCACCCGGAGGAGTTTGCATCTTATCTATTTATCCGGAAAAAAAGGAGCGGCAGGAATTGAAAGACTTCATGAAAAAGCGTGGGTATTACATTGGTACAACCGCACACTTCTTTTAGAATGATACCTATAGAATTAATCTCAATAGGGCTCCACTTCAAGCGCTTTAAACATACTGCGTGCAACTTCTCTAGAATATGCGTTATAATGCCACCACTCTGTGGGGAGCTGACGAAATTTTTGGCTTGCCATTACCTTACGCAGTAGCAAACGATTTTTGTGTTGTTCCTTAGTTAATTCTCCGGTTTTGAGATATTTTGCCTCTTTATTCGGAAAGGCAATGTCTCGGAAATCGTCATATCCTGCACCCATATCCAATGCAACTCCTTCGGCATTACAGATTGTAAGATCTACCGCACAGCCCATATTGTGTAAACTTAGGTTCGCCGGATTAGAGACATATTTACCCCGTAGAGCTGGCGGTACGGTATCAAGCGCGTCCCACATCAACTTTTGAACACTCACAGGGCGTGCTGCATCATACACCAAAAGGTGTAAAGAGGTATCCAAGGCAGACAAATATATTTGGCAATAATTTAAGCGTTTGGCCACATCAGGTTGTAAATAAGCTCTTTTCATACGTTCATATAGCGGGAAGCCCATAAAATTATCTTCGCTTGCGTACTTAAGATCGACATATATATCTGAATTATACGAACGAATATCAACTAGTCCCTCAAAAATTTCAGGACCGAGAGATTCCACTACTGGTATTACAGCCGATTCCTCATCCCCATGCTCTAATTGGCCTGATACTAGCGTTTCGACTTTATTTTCTGATGCATTCGGTGTGCCATCAGAATGAGTACAGGAAAACAAAACCAAAAGGAATATTATTTGATAAATTTTCATGGTAGGAGCGTTTTCATTTCTTTAAATAGCTTGGCTTTTAGTCCGTCAGAAACGGGTACCAAAGGTAAACGCATGTTGTTTTCACAGATTTTTCTGTAGGCAAGGGCCTCTTTAATTCCTCCGGGATTTCCTTCTGCAAATAACAAACGAATCATGTCAAAGAGCTCAAAATGCTCTTTTTTGGCATGGTACATCTCGTTATTAAGTGCTCGATTGACCATACTACTAAAGCGCTCAGGTAAAGCATTAGCCACAACCGAAATAACACCCTCGACACCCATCGAAATTAAAGGCATCGTAATCGCATCATCTCCTGAAAGCACTGTAAAATCTTTGGTTTTATTTTTAAGGATTTCCATTATTTGATCAAAGTCTCCGGATGCCTCCTTTATGGCAACAATATTTGAAATCTTCGAAAGCTCTATTGTTGTTTCAGCAGTAATATTTGAGCTGGTTCTTCCTGGTACATTATATAAGATAATCGGTAATTGAGTACAACGTGAAATTGCTTTATAATGTGCAATGATACCTGCTTGTAAAGGCTTATTGTAATAAGGCGAAACAGATAACAAACCATCTAAACCTTCTGGAAGTATCTTTATTTTTTCACAAATATCTGCGGTATTATTTCCACCAAGACCGTAAACCACAGGAAGTTGTCTTTGGTTAACTTCCATAACGTGTTTTAATACTTTCATTTTTTCATCTTGACTCAGTACAGGCGATTCTCCTGTAGTACCTTGCACAACGAGAAAATCTGTACCCCCAGAAATTTGAAGTTTGACAAGTCTGGTTAGTGCCTCGAAATCGATTGATCCATCGGCGGTAAATGGTGTTACAAGGGCTACGCCTGTCCCTTTAAATTTGTGGTTCATGTGCATCTATTTTTTGAAGAGTTTCAACAACAAACTGAATAACCTCAGCCGGAGAATCGGAAGATGAATTCAGTTCTAAGTCGTACGTAGTATCTTCCGTTAACTCTGAATTCACGAGGATTTTCCTAGCAATTTCAGTATTCTTTATGGTCGATTTGAGGTTCTTATTCATGACACCGAAGCATATCGATGCGTCAAAGGAATTTTTAAGCTCTGTGGATAACTGATGGTCTTTTAGACCACCAAATAAGCCATAGTCGCCTGGGCCATTATAATAAATTAAGAAATGAGGTGAGAGACTATTTTTATCTACACCCTTAGGGATGCTAACAATGATAATTACACGTTGCACATCACTCGCATTCAGCGCTTTATCTAATCCCTTTCGGAATTGCTTCAAACCGTCTTCATCCTTATAGTTGTAGGTCACCAATAAAGAGCGTATTGTCCCCCAAATTGAGTTTTCAATCATATTGTATTCTTTTCAAAAATTCTTCTTCGTTTACCATTTCTATATTCAGGTCTACGGCTTTTTTGAGTTTTGAAGGCCCCATGTTATCGCCAGCAACCAAAAGATTGGTTTTTTTAGAAATAGAAGATCCATTTTTACCCCCATTTTCCTCAATTAATTTTTTCATTTCAGAACGCGAAATACGCTCAAAAGTACCAGAAATAACAACAGTTTGACCTTCAAGTATTGAAGAGGAAAGCACCTGTTCCTCCGTTTCAAAGCACAACCCTGCAGCCTTTAACTTATTTATGAGCGCTATATTGGTCTCATCCTCTAAAAAAAGACGAATCGACTGTGCTATCTTTTCACCAATCTCGTCAGTTTCAACCAAAGATTCGTAGCTTGCATTTATTATATTGTCTATAGTTCTAAAAGCTTTTGCAAGCTTCTTGGAGACTGTTTCGCCCACATAACGAATCCCTATACCGAACAGAACTTTTTCAAAAGGACGATTTTTAGAGTCACTTATGCCTTCCAAAAGATTATTTACTGATTTTTCCGCCATTCGGTCAAGATCAATCAACTGATCAAATCTTAGCGCATATAAATCCCCTATATCTCTAATAAGTTCCTTTTCAACAAGTGTATCAATGGTTTCAGCACCCAAACCATCTATATCCATTGCTTTTCGACTAATGAAATGCTCGATTTTACCTTTAACTTGAGGCGGACATATAGAAGCATGTGTGCAATAATGTTGTGCTTCTCCTTGAATTTTTGTCAAAGCTTTATTGCAAGCTGGACAGTCAGAAATAAAAACAACCCGCCGTGCAGGAGTCATTCGCTTTGAAACATTGACACCTACTATTTTTGGTATAATCTCTCCTCCCTTCTCGACATAAACCAAATCATTTTCGTGAAGGCCAAGCTTTTCTATTTGTTCAGCATTATGCAATGAAGCCCTTTTAACAGTGGTTCCGCCTAAATACACTGGTCTAAGATTGGCAACAGGCGTCACAGCACCAGTTCTGCCCACCTGATAGGTAACACTTTCTATTTTGGTCTCTACACGCTCCGCTTGAAATTTATATGCGATTGCCCATCGCGGGGATTTTGCGGTATAGCCGAGCTCCTCTTGCTGTGTATATGCATTTATTTTGATAACAATACCATCAATTTCAAAAGGAAGTGATTTACGGGCTTGATCCCAATAATCAATAAAGGCTAAAATCCCGTTCACGTCCTTTACCTTTTCAATCTTTCGTTGCTCTGCCAGAGGTACTTTAAAACCCATTTTACCAGCAGCAAGCACTGCTTGATAGTGAGAGGTATATGAACTTCTTTCCTCATACATCCCATATAGGTAGCAGTCTAAATTTCGTTTAGAGACCATTCTTGAGTCTTGAAGTTTTAATGTTCCTGAAGCCGTATTCCGTGGATTGGCATACAATGCAAGCCCCTCTGCAGATCGTTCCTGATTAAGTCTCTCAAACTCTTGGAGTGGTAAAAAAATCTCTCCTCGGATTTCGAAATCAGAGGGAAAAGCACCTTTTAGTTTTAAAGGCACACTATTTATGGTTCGTACATTCGAGGAAACCAACTCTCCTTGGGCGCCATCTCCACGAGTTACCGCAGAATGAAAAACACCATTTATGTATCTGATTCCTATCGCAACCCCGTCATATTTCAGTTCACAGACATATTCGATATCCTGTTCAATGGTTTTTTTAATGCGCGCTTCCCATTCGACAATCTCGTCCTTTGAATAGCTATTAGATAAAGAAAGCATTGGGAAGCGATGTGTCACGCTTTCAAAATTCTTTGTAACAGTTCCACCTACGCGTTTTGAGGGACTATTGGCATCCACAAGTTCTGGAAATTGCGCTTCAAGTGCTTCTAATTCCTTTAGAAGCATATCAAATTCGTAATCAGACACCAATGATTCACTCTTTACATAATACATGTAATTATAGTGATGTAGCTGCTCCGAAAGTTGATTTATTTTACTTTTTACCTCCTCCAAACTCATCGCTTAAAGGTACTTATTTCTGTGCTTTTAGCATACGCCATTTACCTTGTAAATCCTTTCTTTTTTCAACATTATTAAAACCCAATTCAAGCAGCATATTTCGAGTGTTTTCAAGCTGCAAATAATGGCACTCAAAATAGAGCACCCCACATGTTGATAAAAATGGTAATATTCCTTCAGCAATTTTACGGTAAAATAGCAAAGGTTCTTCGTTCGGGACGAACAATGCCATTTCAGGTTCATGCTTGAGCACAACATCGTCCATTGAATCTTTCTCGCAATAAGGGATATAGGGAGGATTGGAAACAACGATATCCAAAAGACCTAATTTTGTCTGCTTTTTCAATGCAGAAGTGAATTGCTCATTATCTAAAACATCTACATATTTAAACTCGACTGGGAGTTTAAGCGCCAAAGCATTTTCTTCAGATAACTCAATTGCCTCCGTTGAGAGCTCATAACCAACGACTTGTGCATCTTGAAATGCCTGACTTAATGAAAGTGCAATGCAGCCACTCCCACTGCAGATGTCCAAAATATTTAAGGGCAAGGCTTTGTTATCCTCAATAATCCAGTTGACAAGTTCTTCGGTTTCAGGTCTTGGAATCAAAGCTCGTCCATCAGACTTCAACTCTAAACCATAAAATTCAACCTCACCCAGAATATGCTGAAAAGGCTCCTTATTTTGAAGGCGCTCAACAATTCGTTCAATAATTTTTGATTCTTGAAGGCTAAATTGATGATCGCCCATTGCAATTTGTTCAATTGGAGAAATACTTAAAAAATGAGTTAAGATTTGTCTCCAAATCTGTTGTATCTCTGACATTGAAAAGTCAGATGCGAGCGCTTCCTTAAAAAGATCTTTTTGGTCTTTAAAATCGCTGCTTTTCTCACCTATCATTTCTTTTTACGCAGTGTTATAAATTCTTGAATCTTCTCGTTTTCAATAAGGACATGTAAATTGTAATATGCAATTTTCCAATCCGCTCCTTCCTTGACACAAATACCGCTTCCCCTACATTCTTCCATCCAGGTCTTGAGGTCCTCATCAAACCAAGCAATATTCCCATCTTTAGAATAGTTCCATTTGCGATTAAAGGGTTTAAAATCCCATGCTGCTCCTTTATCAAAATAAGGTTTGCAAAACATCTGAAAATCATTCTTATTCCAACGCTCTCCAGGAGCTGTACCTAAAAAGATGAAATCAGAAGATGTGACATCAAAATAAGCAGAGAATGAAGCTGAAGCTGCATCCTGATGCCATTGATTGATGAGCTGATCTAGCGTCTCGTTTTGAGAAAACCCTAAAAACGTAAAAGCCCAAATTGAAAGCGCTAACAATAGGCGCATCTTATTTCTTTTTTGCCAACTTTTTACAAGCTTTTGCTGCCTTTAATAAATTAACAACACCTCCTGTTACTGATTTAGTAGCGAAGCCTTCTACCTTCGGATACTTTGTTGACGTACTATACAATATTTCTTTAATTTCTTTCATAGAAAGCGCCGAAAAGTATGACTTTAGCATAGCCGCAGCTCCTGCAACCATAGGTGCTGCCATGGATGTCCCTTGGAGATTCATGTATTCACTTTGCGGCACAGCATTGTAGATTTCAAATCCTGGTGCAAATACATCTACACCTCTCGACCCAAAGTTAGAAAAAGAGGCAACCATCTCTGGACCTTCATTTTTTGTGGAGGCACCAATCGTAACAAAATGATCCAAAGGCGACTCTTGAAAGCTGTACATTGACGTTGGATAATTTGGCTCAACATCGATATCTTTCGCGTCATTTCCTGCAGCATGAACAAGTAAGACACCATTCTCATCAGCATATTTGAACGCTTCGTAAACTTCTTTTTGATGTGGCGAGTATGCCTTACCGAAAGACATGTTAATGACCTGAGCACCATTATCTACACAATAACGTACAGAAAGTGCAATGTCCTTGTCAAATTCATCTCCATTAGGAACTGCTCTTAAAACCATGATTTTGACATTTTCAGCAACACCATCTCCACCAAGTTCATTCCCGCGAATTGCGCCAATAATACCTGAGACATGAGTACCATGTAAAGCATCTGGACCTTCCACATCTGCATTTCCATAGTTTACATCAGTAAAGTCGTCCGGATCATCACCAATAAGACTTCGATCATCAAAATCAACATTCAGGTTGAAATCCATTTGCGATTTTATGTAGTTCTGCGCACTCTCAGGCAGCTTATCTAGCATTCCCATATACTGTTCGAACTGAGCGCGACCGGCCTCAACTTCGGCTTTTACTTGAAGATATAGTTTGAATTCCTCATCATTTGCAACGGAACTTGAATCAACATCCGCGAACTTGCGAGATAATGATGCTAAAATTCTTGTCTTCTCGAGTCTAGCCTCATTTAAATGCTCACCTTTCTCATTTCCTAAAAAGTTCCAACCATGAACATCGTCGACATAACCATTTTTATCATCGTCGATACCATTACCCGGAATTTCATCTTCATTTACCCATATTTTTCCTTTTAGGTCCTCATGCTCAATATCAACTCCTGAGTCGATTACACCAACAATAACGGTTTTGGATTCGTTTTTCTTTAAATACTTATAAGCTTTTTCGGTAAACATACCTTGACCATCTTGGTTATACCAGTTTAGGGTGCCTTCAATAGGTTGTGCAATAACAATAGTAGCAAATACCAAAGACAGAACGGATAGACTTTGTTTTAAATTCATCTTCATTTTCATTCGTTTATTTTGATTTCGTTGTTTGACTGATTTAGATATTTTCAATTAGCGAAAATAATCCATAATTTAGTTTTAGCAACAATTATACCATGAAATATATCACGCTCTTTTTTGTATTGATGGTTTCAAATCAGTTGTTGTCGCAAAAAACACCTTTCACTTTTCAGCAGTTCATCGAGCAGAAAGAGGGGCCGATTTCGATGCCATTTGCATTGAAAAACAATACAAAAAACAAAAAATACCTTGACGATTTTGGAATTCGCTTGAAACACGAGACAAGAAACTACCTATTTTGCCATGGAGATGCAGATCTATTTTACAACGCACAAGCAAAAGGGGAATTAGATGAAGTATATTTTCATATCTCAAGACCTAAATTACTTTCAGACAGCGCATTAATTCATCATAAAGGAGACTTGGTTCATTCGGGTTTAGGAGGACTTGACACAAATTACACAGGAAAAGGCGTGGTGATTGGTATTGTTGACCAAGGCATTGACTACAACCACCCCGACTTTCAAAATCCTGATGGAAGCACACGCGTCATAAGATATTGGGACCACACCGTAAATGATAGTAATCACCCGAATTATTACACCCTCTACGAAAAAGGGATTGTTTGGGATAGCTCGGCAATCAATAATGGCACCTGCACAAGCCTCGAGGTTAGTTCAGCTCATGGCTCTACAGTCTCTGGAATGGCTGCATCAAATGGATCTGCAAATGGAACGAACAAGGGGTTTGCCCCAGAGGCCGATTTGATTGTGGTTGAATCTGACTTTAGTCAAGATGTCTACAACTGGAAATTAAGTATTGCGGATGCCTGCGACTACATATTTAAGGTTGCCGATTCATTGAACAAACCTGCTGTTATCAATCTTTCTTTAGGTGATTACTATGGGACTCACGATGCAACAGATCCCGCCGCGGAACTCATCAATGAT
>CAJWAO010000037.1 GCA_913020765.1 uncultured Flavobacteriales bacterium
GAAGAATGCTTCAAGAAATTGCATTCTATAACGGAACAGATAAAAGACTATTGCTAAAAAACCCGCACAATACTGCAAGGATTAAAATATTGAAAGATATGTTTCCTAATGCGAAATTTATTTTTATCCACAGAAATCCACTTGAGGTATACCAATCTACCGAACACCTCTATAAAAAGACGATACGATCGCAGTTTTTACAAGATTTTAGTGATGAAGAAATATCTGAATGTATAATTGAGTGCTATGAACTTTTAATGAAACAATATCTTGAGCTAAAAAATAATATTCCCAAAGGTCAACTCACTGAAATATCGTTTAACGAACTATCTGTTAACCCATTAAGCACCTTAGAAAGAATTTACCTTGAGCTAAACATTGATGGTTTCGAGAATACGAGACCAAAATTCGAAAGCTATATTCAGGACCAAAAAAATTACCGAAAAAACAAATTTATTGAACTTCCCGATGCGCTAAAAAACAAGCTTAAAAATAGATGGGGTTTTGCATTTAAAGCATGGAATTATCCGTATTGAGATTCCTAAAAATAGCTTATTAAGTCAAACTTTTTGATACCTTTGTTTTGATATAAAGACATATTCTCATGAGTATCTACCTAGATTTTGAAGAGCCTATAAAGGCAATAGAAGAGCAAATTGAAAAGACAAAAGAAATCGGAGACACCTCAGATCTCGATATGACTGATAAAATTCAAGAGCTTGAGCAAAAGTTAAAAAAGAAAACAAAAGAAATCTTTAGCAACCTTACACCTTGGCAAAGAGTACAGCTTTCAAGACATCCTGAAAGACCGTATACTTTGGCTTATGTTAATGCAATAACGGAAGGCAAATTCATAGAACTTCATGGTGACAGAAATGTGAAAGATGATAAAGCAATGGTGGGAGGATTCGGCTTAGTCGATGGTAAGTCAGTTATGTTCATCGGACAGCAAAAAGGAGTGAATACCAAGATGAGACAATATCGAAATTTTGGTATGCCTAACCCGGAAGGCTATCGAAAAGCACTTCGATTGATGAAATTGGCAGAAAAGTTCAATAAACCTATTGTCACTTTTATTGATACTCCGGGGGCATTTCCTGGTCTAGAAGCTGAGGAAAGAGGACAAGGCGAAGCCATTGCAAGGAACATCTATGAAATGATGCGCCTGAAGGTCCCTGTAATATGTATCATAATCGGTGAGGGTGCTTCAGGAGGAGCACTAGGAATTGGCGTAGGAGATAAAGTAGTAATGTTAGAAAACACATGGTATTCGGTAATATCTCCAGAGTCATGCTCTTCTATTCTCTGGCGTTCTTGGGAATTTAAAGAAAAAGCTGCAGAAGCATTAAAGTTAACCTCAAAGGACATGTCAAAGAACAATCTCGTTGATGATGTTATTAAGGAGCCGCTTGATGGAGCACACCGTTCTGAGCACCTTATTTACGAGCGTGTCAAAAAGTACATTAAGAAAGCCATTACAGAGTTGGAGTCGAAATCACCAGAGGACCGCATCAATAGCAGAATTGATAAGTTCAATAAAATGGGCGTCTGGAAACACTAAAACATACTTTTTCTCGATGAATGATTTGGCCGCTACTCCTATAGAATATCTCAAAGGTGTTGGCCCCCAGAAAGCACGGTTATTGTATAAAGAGCTGGGTATAAAAACATACGGAGATTTATTATTTCATTTTCCTTACAGGTACGTTGACCGATCCACGTTCACAAAAATAAACGAGATCCAATACGCAGAAAACCATGTGCTCTTAAAAGGTAAAATAGATCAAATTCGAGAAACAGGAAAAGGCAGATATAAAAAGCTCACAGCGAGATTTGGAGATGATACAGGGTATATTGATTTAGTATGGTTCCAGGGAGGAAAATGGATAAAGGATAGCCTTAAAGTGAATGAAGTGTATCACTTATTTGGCAAACCCAAATTTTATGCTCATAAATGGTCAATGCCGCATCCTGAAATGAGTTTGTCGTCAGGACAAAAAGCACGCACTGGTTTTTTTCCACTTTATCCTAGTACTGAAAAGTTGAGTGCCAAAGGCCTTCACTCCAAAGGAATAGAAAAATTGATCTCGCT
Organism: uncultured Flavobacteriales bacterium; assembly: GCA_913020765.1. Lineage (GTDB taxonomy): Bacteria > Bacteroidota > Bacteroidia > Flavobacteriales_D > Crocinitomicaceae > UBA952. The sequence goes on from CAJWAO010000037.1 coordinate 2,093, forward strand.
CATTATCCCACAAATTGGACCCGCTTATCCAGAAACACTGTCTAGTGAAATATGCACTGAAAATCGATTAATATCGAAAAAACAAGCACTAGTAAAGATACATCAACCTAACACGCAGAAGGAAATCCAAGAGGCGAGAATTAGGCTAAAATTCGAAGAACTTTTTTACCTGCAACTTGAACTTTTAATTCGGAAAAAACTATCCGCAAGGCGATACAAAGGATTTATATTCAAAGAGGTGGGGGCGGAATTTGATGACTTTTACAACAAGCATCTCCCTTTCGAATTAACAGGAGCACAAAAGAAAGTCATTAAAGAAATTAGAAAAGACTTTCTCAGCGGGAAGCACATGAACCGACTGCTCCAAGGTGATGTGGGAAGCGGAAAAACACTTGTAGCATTAATGTCTATGCTGATTGCGATTGGAAATAAATTTCAATGTGCAATTATGGCACCCACAGAAATCCTTGCCAACCAACATTTCGAAACCCTAAAAGAATTTACAAATGGAATGCCTCTACGAATTGAATTACTTACAGGTTCAACAAAAAAAGCCGAACGATTAAAGATCCACGACGGCCTCATGAATGGTGATGTGCATCTATTGGTTGGCACCCATGCGCTGCTTGAAGATACTGTCCAATTTAAAAATATTGGACTTGTAGTCATAGATGAACAGCATCGATTTGGTGTTGCACAACGCTCGAAAATGTGGACAAAAAATACACAGCCACCACATATTTTAATTATGACAGCCACCCCAATACCTAGGACCTTGGCAATGACCTTTTATGGAGATCTTGAAGTGTCGGTTATTGATGAACTTCCACCGGGAAGAAAAGAAATACAGACTGTCCATCGCTACGAAAAAAACAGACTGCAAGTTTTCAAATTTGTTGAATCCCAAATTGAGATGGGAAGACAAATCTATATGGTATTCCCATTAATTAAAGAATCTGAAAAGCTAGACTTTCATAATCTTATGGATGGATTTGAAGCGGTCTCAAGATCCTTTCCACTACCCAAATACAAAGTCAGTATTGTTCACGGCCAAATGAAGAGTGATGAAAAAGAATTTGAAATGCAAAGATTCATCAAAGGAGAGACACAAATTATGGTAGCTACCACGGTTATTGAGGTAGGCGTAAACGTACCAAACGCGACGGTTATGGTAATTGAAAGTGCAGAAAGATTTGGACTTTCACAGCTTCATCAATTAAGAGGTCGTGTTGGAAGAGGCGGTGAGCAATCTTATTGTATTTTAATGACAAAAATTGAGCTCTCAAAAGAGTCAAAAAAAAGGATGTCTACCATGGTAAATTCTAACGATGGTTTCGATATTGCCGAGGTTGATCTTCAGCTGAGAGGCCCAGGAGACCTTATGGGTACTCAGCAAAGTGGTGAACTTGATTTAAAAATATCTGACCTCAGAAAAGATGGTGCCATTGTAACCATGGCGAGAGAGGCAGCCCGAAAGCTAATCAATGAGGACCCTGAATTTCAAAAAGAGCAAAACATAAGTATTTTGAAAACCATTCAGCTCATCATCACCAATAAACCAGACTGGGGAAAGATCGCTTAGATATAAAAATATAAGGCAAAAAAAAGGGAGACATAAAGCCTCCCTTATTATTAGGTCGAATTTTTATTATTCTGGTTTTGCTTCTTCCGTCAAAGTTTCTAAAGCCTCTTGAGAACCTACCAGCATTTTCTGGAATTTACGCACCCCTGTTCCCGCTGGGATAAGGTGGCCAACAATCACGTTCTCTTTCAGGCCTAAAAGATGATCTTCTTTACCTGAAATTGCAGCTTCATTCAATACTTTGGTTGTTTCCTGGAAGGAAGCCGCTGAAATGAACGATTGAGTCTGAAGAGACGCTCTGGTGATACCTTGCAACAAAGGCTTAGATGTGGCTGCTTTAGCCTCTCGAGCTACAACAAGCGCCTTATCTTCTCTTTTCAACTTGGCATTCTCATCGCGTAACCTTCTCACAGAAACAAGTTGACCTTTTTTCAGTTCATCGGAGTCTCCAACTTCCTGAACGAACATCATACCAAAAAGTGCATCATTTTCTTCCATGATATCTGCCTTATGAACGGATTGTCCTTCTAGGAATTTAGTATCTCCTGAGTCAATAATTTCTGCCTTGAGCATCATTTGGCGAACGATAACCTCGAAATGCTTGTCATTAATCTTCACACCCTGCAGACGGTAAACCTCTTGTATTTCATTTACGATATACTCTTGAACCTTCGTAGGTCCTTCAATATTGAGAATATCCCTTGGCGTAATCGCACCATCAGATAATGGCTGGCCAGCTCTAACATAATCATTCTTCTGGACCAAGATATGCTTCGATAAAGGAACAAGATATTTGTGAACCGCGCCAACTTTAGGCGTGATTATAATCTCTCTATTACCTCGTTTGATATTACCGAAATCCGCAGTCCCATCAATCGCGGAAACAACCGCTGGATTAGATGGATTTCTGGCTTCGAAGAGCTCAGTTACTCGTGGTAAACCACCCGTAATATCACCTGTCTTACCTGCCATTCTTGGTATTTTAACCAAGATGTGACCTGCCTCTAGTTTATCTCCTTCATTGACAGAAATATGAGAGTTCACCGGTATTGAGTACTCTCTCAAAATTTCTTTAGATTTTGGGTCAATAATGTGAATCGCGGGTGTTTTCTTTTTATCCTTGGTCTCTGTAATTACCTTTTCAGTAAAGCCAGTTTGCTCATCTACCTCCTCACGGTAGGTAATTCCTTCTTGAATATTTTCAAATACAACTTTACCTTTCACCTCAGAAATAATCAAAGCATTATATGGGTCCCATTTACAAATAACATCACCCTTTTTAACTTTTTTCTTACCACCAACCAAAAGCTCAGAACCGTAAGGGATATTTGTATTCATAATCATGATCCCCGTTTTCTCATCTGTAATTTTGAGCTCGGCAGAACGACCAACGACAATTACTTGCTTCTTACCATCGTCACCCTTCTTCTCGATCGTTCTAAGCTCGTCGATTTCTAACAAACCATTTCCTTTCGCTTTGATATCTGAAACATCCGCGATGTTCGATGCAGTTCCACCAACGTGGAACGTACGAAGTGTAAGCTGTGTTCCTGGTTCTCCAATAGACTGTGCAGCGACAACTCCAACTGAATCACCTATCTGCGCCAACCTATGATTGGAAAGATTTCGACCATAACATTTGGCACAAACTCCGCGTCTCATCTCACATGTTAATACGGAGCGAATTTCAACTTCTTCAATCTCCGCACTTTCAATCATCTCGGCAACATCCTCTTCAATTAACTCTCCAGCAGAGACAATTAAATCATCAGATTCCGGAACGTAAATATCATGAACAGATGTTCTACCTAATATTCGATCGTACAATGGCTCAACAACTTCATCATTTTTCTTGAGTGCAGTCGCGACAATACCCCGTAACGTACCACAATCTTCAGAATTGATTACAACATCTTGTGCTACATCAACAAGTCGCCTAGTTAAGTATCCTGCATCTGCTGTTTTCAATGCCGTATCTGCAAGACCTTTCCGCGCACCATGGGTTGATATGAAGTACTCGAGAATAGAAAGTCCTTCCTTAAAGTTGGAGAGAATCGGATTTTCAATAATCTCTTGAACCGATGCCCCAGATTTTTGAGGTTTCGCCATTAATCCTCTCATACCTGAAAGCTGCCGAATTTGCTCCTTTGAACCCCTTGCACCTGAATCAAACATCATGTATATAGAGTTAAACCCTTGTCGGTCTTTTTTCAGCTGGTCCATTAAGGTATGCGTCAATCTTGAATTTGTATGCGTCCAAACATCAATGATTTGGTTGTATCGCTCATTGTTTGTGATTAGACCCATATTATAATTCATCATCACTTCCTTAACCTGAGTCTCAGCTTTATCTACAAGAGCAACTTTTTCGTTTGGTATAATAATATCATCAAGATTAAAGGACAATCCACCTTTGAAGGCCATTGTGTATCCTAATTCTTTTATATCATCTAAAAACTTTGCTGTTCTTGAGGTCCCAGACGTTTTCAGCACATTACCAATAATATCTCGCAAAGCCTTTTTTGTCAGTACCTCGTTAATAAATCCTGCCTCCTTAGGAACGTGCTCATTAAATATGACACGGCCACAAGTCGTTTCGATTAATTTTACCTCTGTTTCACCAAGATCATTCAAATCCTCAGTTTTAACCTTGATTGAGGCGTGAAGATCAAGCTTTTCCTCGTTGTAGGCTATAATTACCTCGGCAGGAGAGTAGAAAATACCACCTTCTCCTTTTACAACATCGTCTTTAAGAGATTTTTTCTCTTTCGTAATGTAATACAGACCAAGTACCATATCCTGAGATGGAACGGCAATTGGTGCACCATTTGCAGGATTCAAGATATTGTGTGAAGCGAGCATTAACATTTGCGCCTCAAGGATTGCAGCATTTCCAAGTGGAAGATGCACCGCCATTTGGTCACCATCGAAATCCGCATTAAATGCAGTCGTCACCAATGGATGTAGGCGAATTGCCTTGCCTTCTATAAGCTTGGGCTGGAATGCTTGAATACCGAGTCTGTGAAGTGTTGGAGCCCTATTCAAAAGAACAGGGTGTCCTTTCAAAATATTCTCTAAGATATCCCAAACCACAGGCTCTTTCTTATCAACGATTTTCTTAGCAGACTTCACTGTCTTCACAATACCGCGTTCTATCATTTTACGAATGATGAATGGCTTGTATAGTTCCGCTGCCATACCTTTTGGAAGTCCACATTCGTGAAGCTTTAAATTCGGCCCAACAACAATTACCGAACGAGCAGAATAATCAACACGCTTTCCAAGAAGGTTTTGACGGAAACGCCCTTGTTTTCCTTTCAAAGAGTCAGAAAGCGACTTGAGTGCTCTATTTGATTCTGTTTTGACTGCACTTGATTTACGAGAATTGTCAAACAATGAATCTACAGACTCTTGAAGCATTCTTTTTTCGTTTCTCAGAATAACTTCTGGTGCTTTAATTTCAATGAGTCTTTTCAGACGATTGTTTCTTATGATAACCCTTCGATATAAATCATTTAAGTCAGACGTAGCAAAACGTCCGCCGTCAAGTGGCACAAGAGGACGAAGCTCGGGTGGAATAACGGGAACAACTTTCACAATCATCCACTCAGGACGGTTCTCAACTCTTGTTTGAGACTCCTTCATTGCCTCCACAACCTGAAGTCTTTTCAGTGCCTCATTCTTTCTTTGCACAGAAGTTTCATTCTCTGCAAGGTCGCGAAGGTGATATGACATCTCCTCTAAATTCAGTGACTGAAGTAGATCATGAATTGCTTCAGCACCCATCTTTGCGATGAATTTGTTTGGATCACTATCATCTAAATATTGGTTTTCCTTCGGAAGGGCGTCGAGAATATCTAAATACTCTTCCTCGGTAAGGAAATCCATTTTGTTCAGCTCAACCTCTGGTAATTCATTCGCAGCCCCACTTTGGATAACAACGTATCGTTCATAGTAAATGATTTGATCTAGCTTCTTCGTCGGAAGACCTAATAGATATCCAATTTTATTCGGTAATGATCTGAAGTACCAAATGTGCGCAACTGGAACAACCAATGCGATATGTCCCATGCGCTCCCTTCGCACTTTTTTCTCCGTTACCTCTACGCCACAACGGTCACAAACGATACCCTTATAACGGATTCGTTTGTATTTTCCACAGTGACATTCGTAGTCTTTGACAGGGCCAAAAATCCTTTCACAAAACAAGCCATCTCGTTCCGGCTTATAGGTTCTGTAATTTATTGTTTCTGGTTTTAAAACCTCTCCGCTAGAATTCTCCAAAATGATTTCGGGAGACGACAGTGAAATTGTTATTTTATTAAAACTACTTTGTTTTCTTGGTGTTTCTTTTTTGAAAGCCATTTTCTATTTGCTAATTCGTTATTTACTAGTTTCTTAATCCATTGATACATTTAGGCACAAACCTCGAAGCTCATGAAGCAATACATTGAATGACTCAGGTATACCTGGCTCTCCAATGTTATCACCCTTCACAATACTTTCGTATGCTTTTGCTCGGCCGTTAACATCATCGGATTTCACTGTTAATATTTCTTGAAGGATATTCGATGCACCGAATGCTTCTAATGCCCATACCTCCATTTCACCAAAACGCTGACCACCAAATTGCGCTTTACCACCGAGTGGCTGTTGCGTAATTAATGAATAAGGTCCGATGGATCTCGCATGCATCTTATCGTCAACCATATGAGATAATTTAAGCATGTAAATCACACCTACGGTCGCCGGCTGATGGAACCTTTCACCCGTACCACCGTCGAACAAATATGTTTTACCTGATTGAGGTACGCCGGCTTTATCTGTCCACTCGTTGATTTCTTCTGGTGTTGCACCATCAAAAATTGGCGTCGCAAACTTCATCCCCAGCTTTTCTCCTGCCCAACCAAGAACAGTCTCATAAATCTGGCCGAGGTTCATACGAGAAGGAACACCCAAGGGGTTAAGAACAATATCAACTGGAGTTCCGTCCTCTAAGAAAGGCATATCCTCTTGGCGAACAATATTCGCAACTATACCCTTATTACCGTGACGTCCAGCCATTTTGTCTCCAACCTTGAGCTTTCGTTTCTTCGCAACAAATACTTTAGCCAACTTAATTATACCAGCAGGAAGTTCATCTCCAACAGAAATATGGAATTTACGTCTTTTATAGTTCCCCAAAATATCATTTGCCTTGATATTGTAATTATGAATGACGCGACTAATCAATTGGTTCACTTTCTCATCTGTAGTCCATTTCAAAGGATTAACAATGGTATAGTCTAAAGATGTCAAAGCTTTCATTGAAAACTTTGCTCCTTTTTTAATCAATTCCTCCTTGAAGTTATTGAAAACACCAGCAGATTTATTATCTCCTATAATTTTAATGAGCTTCTCAGCCAACTTCTCTTTGAGCGCTACAACATCTTTTTGGTATTCAGCATCAATTGTTTCCAACAATGGCTTGTCTTGACTTTTTGATTTTCTATCTTTTACCGCTCGGGAGAAAAGCTTCTTATCAATGACAACACCTCTTAACGATGGTCCTGCTTTCAATGAAGCATCCTTTACATCCCCTGCCTTATCACCGAAGATTGCTCGCAGTAGTTTCTCCTCTGGAGAAGGATCTGTTTCACCCTTCGGCGTAATCTTACCGATTAAGATATCTCCCTCTTTAATTTCTGCACCTACTCGGATACATCCATTTTCATCCAAATCTTTCGTTGCTTCTTCACTAACATTTGGAATATCTGCAGTAAGCTCCTCCATTCCTCGTTTGGTGTCTCTAACCTCTAAAGAATACTCATCAATATGAATAGATGTAAATACGTCATCACGAACAACGCTTTCGGAGATTACAATCGCATCCTCAAAATTATACCCTTTCCAAGGCATGAAAGCCACCTTAAGGTTTTGACCAAGAGCAAGCTCTCCCTTCTGAGTTGCATAACCTTCACAAAGCACCTGACCCTTGACAACCTTATCGCCCTTGACGACAATCGGTTTTAGGTTAATACATGTGCTCTGGTTGGTTTTCATGAATTTAGTCAATGAATATCTGGTGACTTCGCTTTCAAAGCTAACCAACTTATCTTCCGAATTCCAGTCGTATCGTATCACGATTTCGTTCGCATCAACATATTCTACAATTCCCGATCCCTCTGCGTTGATCAAAACGCGCGAATCTTCCGCAACAAGTTGCTCAATTCCAGTTCCTACAATAGGAGAATTTGGCTTTAATAGAGGAACTGCTTGACGCTGCATGTTTGATCCCATCAGGGCTCTGTTCGCATCATCATGTTCTAAGAAGGGAATAGATGAGGCTGCAATAGAGGCGATTTGGTTCGCTCCAACGTCCATCAAGTGTAATTTATTTGGCTCAACAACAGGAAAATCTCCCTCAAATCTTGCTTTTACAACATCCGATAAGAAATTACCTTTATCATCTACTTTGGCATTTGCCTGCGCAATGATTTTAGCATCCTCCTCCTCTGCGGCAACGTAAATAGGATCCTTGTCATATTGAACCTTTCCTTTCTCAACTGATCTATATGGTGTTTCAATAAAACCGAGTTTATTCACCTTTGCAAATACGCACAACGATGAAATCAAACCAATATTTGGTCCTTCAGGGGTTTCAATCGTACAAAGACGACCATAATGCGTGTAGTGAACATCACGAACCTCGAATCCGGCTCTTTCACGAGATAGACCACCCGGACCTAGTGCAGATAACCTTCTTTTGTGAGTCACCTCTGATAATGGATTGGTTTGATCCATAAATTGAGAAAGCTGATTTGTTCCAAAGAAAGAATTTATAACTGAAGACAGTGTTTTCGCATTGATTAAGTCAATTGGCGTAAAGACCTCATTGTCACGAACATTCATTCGCTCTCTTATTGTTCTTGCCATCCTTGCAAGACCAACACCGAACTGAGAGTACAATTGCTCTCCAACTGTTCTAACTCGTCTATTGGAGAGGTGATCAATATCATCGACATCCGCTTTTGAATTAATCAATTCAATAAGATACTTGATAATTTTAATCATATCATCTTTGGTCAAGACTCTTGATTGTTCTTCTTGATCAATACCTAACTTTTTATTCAAACGGAAACGGCCAACTTCTCCTAAATCATATCTTGTATCCGAGAAAAACAACTTCTCAAAAACACCCTTTGCAGTCTCATAATCGGGTGGATCGGCGTTTCTTAATTGTCTGTATATGTGTTCTACTGCTTCTTTTTGAGAGTTTGAAATATCTTTTTGAAGCGTGTTATAGATAATGGTATAGTCAGCAGTATTCACGTTCTCTTTGTGAAGTGTTACTGATTTTGCTCCTGACTCCATTATTGCCTCAAGGTGCTCTTCTGTAATATCTAACTCACGATCAAAAATAACTTCATTTCGCTCGATAGATACAACCTCTCCAGTATCCTCATCTACAAAGTCTTCAATCCAAGTCTTAAGTACTCTAGCAGCTAACTTTCTACCTACAAGTTTCTTAAGGTTTGTTTTGTTCACCTTCACCTCATCCGCTAAACCAAAGATGTCCAAGACATCTCGATCAGTTTCATACCCAATTGCTCTGAACAATGTGGTTACAGGTAATTTCTTTTTTCTGTCAATGTAAGCATACATGACATTGTTAATATCCGTGGCAAATTCTATCCAGGAGCCCTTAAATGGAATTATCCTGGCAGAGTATAATTTTGTTCCATTGGCATGTCTTGACTGCCCAAAGAAGACTCCAGGAGATCTATGAAGCTGAGAAACGATGACACGTTCCGCTCCATTCACAACAAAAGATCCCTTAGGTGTCATGTATGGGATTGTTCCCAAATATACATCTTGAACGATTGTTTCGAAATCCTCGTGTTCAGGATCCGTACAGTACAATTTCAATTTAGCCTTAAGTGGCACACTGTAGGTTAGACCTCTTTCAATACACTCGGAAATTGAATATCTCGGTGGATCAATGAAATAATCTAAAAATTCCAAAACGAATTGGTTTCGTGTATCTGTTATAGGAAAGTTTTCAGCGAAAACTTTAAATAGCCCTTCACTTTCTCTATTTTCAGGAGTCGTTTCCAACTGGAAAAACTCCCTGAATGATTTCAATTGGATTTCTAAGAAATCCGGATAATCAAATTGGTTTTTGCCCGATGCAAAATTAATTCTGGTTGAATTATTTGATGTTGCCAAGGATGAATGTTTTTAGTTAATGTTTAAGTATTCAAAATGAATACCACCTAAAACAAGACAAGGCACCCGCAAAAATGCGGTGCCTTTCTTGTCAATTATTTGAGCTAATTACTTAATCTCAACTTCAGCTCCAGCCTCTTCTAAAGACTTCTTAAGTCCTTCAGCTTCGTCTTTTGCAACACCTTCTTTTAAAGTAGTAGGTGCGTTGTCTACTAAGTCTTTAGACTCTTTAAGACCTTTACCAGTAAGTTCTTTAACTAGTTTAACTACTGCTAGTTTACTAGGTCCACCAGCATTCAATACAACGTCGAATTCTGTTTTCTCTTCAGCAGCATCGCCACCAGCTCCGCCAGCAGGGCCAGCTACAGCTACAGCAGCAGCTGCAGGTTCGATTCCATATTCGTCTTTCATGATCGTTGCTAACTCACTAACTTCTTTCACAGTTAGGTTTACTAGCGTTTCTGCAATTTGCTTTAAATCAGCCATTTTATTTTGTTTTTAAAAAGGTTTAATAATTAAATTAGGCTCGTTCTTCGAGCGTTTTCAACATGCCAGCAAGCGAACCGCCAGCGTTCTGTAATCCAGACAATACATTTTGAGCTGGGCTTTGTAACAAACTAAGAATGTCACCGAGTAATTCCTCTTTACTTTTTAAGGATTCAAGTGCACTCAATTGTTCATCACCAATGAAAATAGCCTCATCAACGTATGCTCCTTTCAAAATTGGTTTAGGATTCTTCTTACGAAAGTCCTTAATCATTTTTGCCGGGGCACTAGAAGATTCTGACAACATGATAGAGGTTGCTCCTTTCAAAACATCTTTTAATGTTCCAAAATCTTTACCCTCAACACGATCCATTGCCTTTTCCAATAATGCATTTTTCACTACACGCATACTAATGTTCGCCTGAAAACACTTTCTTCTCAATGAATTCACGGTTTCAACTGTAAGCTCTGCAGTGTCTGTAAGATAGAATACATTGGATGCTGTCAAGTCAGCTGCCAACTCATCTATGTACTTTACTTTTTCTTCTCTAGTCATTTTCTTAAGTATTATGCGTTAAGAGACTTGGCGTCTATCTGAATTCCAGGACTCATTGTAGAGGTCATGTAGACACTCTTAATGTAGGTCCCTTTTGCAGAGGATGGTTTCATTTTTATCAACGTTTGTAGCAATTCATTTGCATTTTCGAAGATTTTATCTCCATCAAAGCTAACCTTAGCCACCGATGAATGAACGATTCCATACTTATCAACCTTAAAGTCAATTTTACCAGCCTTAACTTCCGTTACAGCTTTTCCTACCTCCATAGTCACTGTTCCTGTCTTTGGGTTTGGCATTAAGCCTCTAGGTCCTAAAATCCGTCCTAAAGCACCGACCTTACCCATCACAGATGGCATTGTTACAATCACATCAACGTCAGTCCAACCGGACTTAATTTTTGTAATGTATTCATCTAAGCCATAATAATCCGCTCCAGCATCTTTCGCTTCTTGCTCCTTATCCGGAGTGCAAAGCACCAATACTTTTACGTCTTTCCCAGTTCCATGAGGAAGCGCAACTGTTCCTCTAACCATTTGATTTGCCTTCCTTGGATCAACACCAAGACGCACACACAAATCAACAGAAGCGTCGAATTTAGTTGTAGAAATATCCTTTACTAAATTACATGCATCTGTCAACGAGTAGGATTTTGTCAAGTCGTGTTTGCCCAAAATCGCTTTTCTATTTTTAGTCATTTTTTTCATAACCTAAATTATTTGGATTTTGGGGCACTACCGCCCTTTACATTAACACCCATACTACGTGCAGTACCTGCCACCATCATCATTGCTGAATCAACGGTAAAACAATTTAAATCAGCAAGTTTGTCTTCGGCAATTACGCGGATTTGGTCCCAAGAAATGGCACCAACCTTCACACGATTCGGTTCAGACGATCCTTTTTTGATTTTAATTTGTTCCATGATTTGCACAGCTGCCGGAGGCGTTTTCAAAACAAAGTCAAATGACTTGTCGCTATATACTGTGATTACAACTGGTACTACTTTCCCTGGCTTATCTTGGGTTCTTGCATTGAATTGCTTGCAAAACTCCATGATATTCACACCCTTTGCACCAAGTGCTGGTCCAACGGGTGGGGCTGGGTTAGCTGCACCACCTCTGATCTGTAATTTGATCAATCCTGCTACTTCTTTAGCCATATATATACAATTGTGTAGTCAAACATGAACCTTAAACGATGGGAAGCTTTAATCATCTAGTTCACTCCTACGGGTTAATACAAATTAACTCTCCTTCTCGACTTGCATGTAGCTAAGTTCAAGAAGGTTTTTACGTCCAAAAATTTTAACCATCACTTTCAATTTCTTTTTGTCCTCATTAATGTCATCAATGACACCACTGAAGTTATTGAAAGGACCATCTATCACTTTTACGGACTCTCCCACCACAAACGGAATTTTCAATTCCTCCTCTGTTTCTGCCAACTCATCAACCTTACCTAAAATTCGGTTGACCTCTGACATCCTCATTGGTACCGGCTCTCCGCCTTTTTCAGTACCTAAAAAACCTATTACATTTGGTATGCTCCTGATGACGTGCTTCACCTCTCCAACAAGCGCAGCCTCAATCAAAACATATCCTGGTAAATAAGCACGCTCCTTATTGACCTTTTTACCATTACGTATCTGAAAGATTTTTTCTGTCGGAATCAAAACTTGATCGATATTTTCGTCCAGGTTTTTCATTCGAGACATCTCAATTTCTAAGTAATGCTTTACACTTTTTTCTTTCCCACTAATCGCACGTACAACGTACCACTTTTTTGCAATTTCACTCATAGCCCAACTTTAGAAAAAATTGTAAATATACCCTAGAACACCATTCCACCAGAAATTAGGATCGTTTCCAAAGACCTTATCCATTAAGAAAATGGCAAGAGATAGCAGGATGGATGCAACGACCACTAAAATGGTGTTGTTCTGGAGCTCCTGCCATGTAGGCCAAGTGACATTGTGGACTAACTCACTATATGTATCTTTGATGTAACTAACCAATTTCATTCTTTCAGTTTCTATTAATTCAGCACGGGCGGTAGGATTCGAACCCACGACCAATGGTTTTGGAGACCACTACTCTACCAGCTGAGCTACACCCGTTTAAAAAGGGGAGCATGCTCCCCTCATTATAAACTTATCTTCGCAATCTTACGACACAATCTCAGTAACCTGGCCAGCACCTACAGTTCTACCACCCTCACGGATTGCAAAACGTAGACCTTTGTCCATTGCTACAGGCACAATCAATTTAACAGTGATCGATACATTGTCTCCAGGCATTACCATTTCACGACCGTCGGTTAAGAAAATTTCTCCTGTAACGTCTGTTGTACGGAAATAGAATTGTGGTCTGTATTTATTGTGGAAAGGAGTGTGACGTCCACCTTCTTCTTTCTTTAATACGTATATCTCAGCTTTGAATTCTTGATGTGGCTTTGTAGACCCTGGCTTACAAATAACCATCCCTCTTTTAATTTGAGCTTTCTCAATACCTCTAAGAAGGATACCAACATTATCTCCTGCTTCACCTCTATCCAAAATTTTACGGAACATCTCAACACCTGTAACAGTTGAAGTTAATTTCTCATCACCCATACCTAAAATCTCGACTGGATCGCCCGTATTACAAACACCGGTTTCAATTCTTCCCGTTGCAACTGTACCACGACCTGTAATCGTAAATACATCCTCAACCGGCATTAAGAATGGCTTGTCAACATCTCGTGGAGGAAGTTCGATGTATGTATCAACAGCTTCCATTAATTCATTCACTGTTTCAACCCACTTGTCTTCATTATTAAGTGCACCAAGTGCAGAACCTTGTATAACTGGAGTGTTATCACCATCATACTGGTAAAAAGAAAGCAACTCTCTTACCTCCATTTCAACCAATTCTAGCAATTCCTCATCATCAACCATATCTACCTTATTCATAAATACAACCAATCTAGGAACACCAACCTGTCTTCCAAGAAGGATGTGCTCTCGAGTTTGTGGCATTGGTCCATCTGTTGCAGCAACAACTAGAATAGCACCATCCATTTGAGCAGCACCAGTAACCATATTCTTTACGTAATCGGCGTGACCTGGGCAGTCAACGTGCGCGTAATGACGGTTTTTTGTTTCATACTCAATGTGAGCTGTGTTGATAGTAATACCACGCTCTTTTTCTTCAGGAGCGTTGTCAATTGAACTAAAATCTCTTGCAGATGCAAGACCTTGGTTTGACAATACGCTTGAAATCGCAGCTGTCAAAGTTGTTTTACCGTGATCTACGTGACCAATTGTACCTATGTTCACGTGTGGTTTGGAACGATCAAAATTTTCCTTTGCCATTTTTCTATTTGTTACTTAATTAATAATTTACTTTTTTAAAACATTTATGCGCAAGCGCAATTTTTTTTTTGAGCCAATGACGAGAATTGAACTCGTGACCTCTTCCTTACCAAGGAAGCGCTCTACCCCTGAGCTACACCGGCGGCTCAATTGAAAGTGAGCGGGAGACGAGGGTCGAACTCGCGACATTCAGCTTGGAAGGCTGACGCTCTACCAACTGAGCTACTCCCGCTTGTTTCTTTCTGTGGGGAGAGCAGGATTCGAACCTGCGAAGGTAAAACCAACAGATTTACAGTCTGTCCTCGTTGGCCGCTTGAGTATCTCCCCAACATTCCGAGCCGATGGAGGGATTCGAACCCCCGACCAGCTGATTACAAATCAGCTGCTCTGGCCAACTGAGCTACATCGGCAAATTTGTTGGTGCACAAAAAAAAGAACGCATTCTTTCCAAATTGTTTAATTTTGGGACTGCAAATGTATGAAACTTTTTTTTATCACAAACTTTTTTAAGGATAATTTTAATCAAGTATTTCTTTTGTGAAAAAAGTTTAAATCAATACTTTGTAAAAGTAAGGATGAAAAACAAGAAGAAGGCCATTGTATGCGTCTCAAATGACTTGGTTACAGATAATCGTGTGGCAAGAACATGCCTGGTTTTAGAAGGTCAAAATTACGAGGTAATCTTGGTGGGTAGGCAGAAAAAAAATAGTCCCCCTATGAACGAAAAAAGCTTCCGATGGAAAAGACTCAAATTGCCTTTCGAAAAAGGCCCATTATTTTATATCACACTCAACCTAAGATTGCTCCTATTTTTATTTTCTAATAAATTCGATTTGATTTATGCAAATGACTTAGATACTTTAATTCCGTGTTTTGTAGCCGCTAAAATTAAAAACTCAAAGTTAATTTATGACACACATGAACTGTTTACTGAGGTTCCCGAACTAACCTCAAGACCGAGGGTTCAAAAAATTTGGTTAAAAATTGAATCAGCTATTTTCCCGAAGCTGAAGCACGTAATTACCGTGAATGATTCAATAGCACAAATATATTCTCAGAAATATCGTATCCCGATAACCGCGGTAAGAAATGTCCCTGAATATCACAAATTAGAAACAGATCTTAAAACAAGAGAACAATTCAAGCTAAGTAACGATGATTTTATTTTAATTATTCAAGGTTCTGGCCTGAACATAGACAGAGGGGTAGAGGAAGCAGTGCTCGCAATGAAAGATTGTGAGGGTTGCATTTTGCTCATTGTTGGCGATGGCGATGTCATTCCCAAAGCAAAAGAAATAGTTACGCGAAATAAACTAGATCAAAAAGTAAAATTTATATCTAGAAGGCCCTACGAAGAACTTATGAAAATAACTAGGATTGCAGATATGGGTTTGCTTTTGGATAAAAATTCAAGTCTCAATCAAGAACTTGCGCTTCCTAATAAATTATTCGACTATATCCATGCTGGAATTCCAATTTTGAGCTCAGCACTTCCGGAAATTAAAAAAATCATCAAAAAATACGATGTGGGAATTTTTATTTCCAAAACGGAACCAAAAATAATTCAGGAAACGATTCTTTCCTACAAAGCCAACCATAAACTTAGAAACCAACACAAAGAAAATTGCAAGCTTGCTGCAGAAAAAGAAAATTGGGATATTGAGCAGCAAAAACTCATTGATGTTATTGTCGCCTCTGAGCAGGATTAAACGCAAATAAATAAGCCAACTTATAAAGGTTAAACAGTGTTAAACTAGAAACACCTCGCTCGAGCAAAAAACGTAAGGGTCTCATTAAACAACGTAATGTGATGCTTAAAATTAAATTCCGCTCATGTTTAAAATAAACTTTTAAAATATTTAATCGCTCAAGGAGTGACC
Organism: uncultured Flavobacteriales bacterium; assembly: GCA_913020765.1. GTDB lineage: Bacteria > Bacteroidota > Bacteroidia > Flavobacteriales_D > Crocinitomicaceae > UBA952. Next base: position 18,160 of record CAJWAO010000037.1, read on the forward strand.
CGTTTTTCTCCGAAAGCTCCCAAATATGAAAAAGGTTGTTAAGGGCCTCATCGGTTTTATTCAAAAATTGGGAATTTGAGTCAAGGTGTGCATTTAAAACGGGGTTATCAATATGACAAATTGAAATCCCATTTTGCTCTAACTCAAAACCAAATAATGTATCCTCATGACCATAGCCCGTAATCAATTCATTAAATGGATATGATTTAAGGATGTTTCGATCAACGAGAAAATTATTCGTTTTAAAACCTAATTGCGGAGCACTAATACGAAATTGAAAACTCTTGCTTTCTATCATACTTCCGTACTTCCAACGCAGTCTATAGTTCATAGGAGGACTTTCCTTTTGATATATACTTGCGCCAAAAAGCACCTTAGGTCTATTCACCTTAATGAATTCCAAGTACATTGAAAGGAAATCTGACCGTACAATTTGAGCATCACAATCTAAAAACAATAAATACTCAGCCGATGTATACTCTAAAAAGGCATTACGGATTTTTGAACGTCCAATGTTAACATCTAGTTGAATGACTTTAGCAAAGGCTCTTAAATTACTATATTGTGCTTGAAATTCTTCTGATGAAGCATCATCAATAAGTAAAATTGAAACCTTGCCATGTAAAAGCTTTGCTTGCGCGCACAATTCTTTTACGAGACGCTCAACGTTTTGATTATAAACGGGAATACAAACCGCAAGCATCGATGCAGATTAAGCCATCGTATTTGGCGTACCGAAATTCATAGGTGGTATATCGGGATTGGGCTCGTCAATTGCGCCAAAATTATCCTCATACTTTTTCATGTTGTCTTGCAAGGCTTTTAAAAATCGCTTTGCGTTTTGAGGGTTCATAATTACTCTTGAGCGAACTTTTCCTTTGGGCATTCCAGGCATCACCTGAATAAAATCACAAACAACTTCAGAGGGAGAATGGGTAATCACTGCTAAATTTGAATATACCCCCAATGAGGTTTCTTCAGAAAGCTCAATATTCATTTGTTTTTCATCTTGTGTTTTAGCCATGCTGCTTTATTTCTAATTCTTCTTCATTAAATACAATACCGTGGGTACTCAACTCAGACAGAATGGGTTCATAAATATCTTTCGTTGTTGGCAGAGTTACTCCCTTAGACTGAAGTGCTCCATTTAAAATCATTTTTGCTGCAATTGCCACAGGTAAACCGACGGTATTTGCCATTGCAGTATAGGTTTGGTCTTCTCCAATGTTAATCATCGAAGATACAATTTTTTTAGCTTTCGCATCGTGCTCAAACTCAAACTCGTGATACATGACGAGCATGTCCTTATCATCCTCAGAAAGGGACATCTTTCGAACCATAAGTCTTTCAAGTAGCTGGGCAGGAGTCGCTCCCTTAAAACCAAAATCATTATCGGCACCAAATACGCCTAGCCATTCAAACTGATCATACAAGTACATCCTATCCTCTCTGAGAAAATATTTAAACTTTTGCTCAACAGATAGATTGGGAATGTAGGGCAAAAAGGCATTCAAAAAATCGCGAGGAGTTAAGTTCTCCGCATTCTTCATAGGAAAAGAATCATCAGTCATTCCCAGCTCAATAAAAACGTTAAACCCCTTACAAAAGTTAGGCCTTCGCAGCGTGCCTCTGTAAATTGTTGCAATATCCTCTAAACCATACGTTTTTTTGTAAGACAGAGAGTCTCTATTCGGATAGCCTACAAATTTACCGTGGTCGGGTATTGTAATCCTGTCCAATCGATCAAATAATCTGTTGTAAGGAATATATTTGAATTCGTGATTATCCTGAAACATGGCTGTCCCACCCTTTCCAGCAAGCACGACATTTCTTGGATTCCAAGTGAATTTATATCTCCATGGATTGTCATCGTATTCCTCGGCAACAAGTCCACCGCAAAAGGACTTAAAACTATTCAGCTTACCACCAATATTTTTAATATGATCAATGATCTTCATTGCGCTCATATGATCAATCCCAGGATCAACACCAATTTCATTCATAATAACGATACCCGCATTTTTCGCAGCCTGATCAAGCGCATTCATTTCATCAGAAACGTAGGACGGCGTAATCAAATTCTTTTTAAATGAAATACAATCTTTTGCTATCTCTACATGAAAACGTGCTGGTAGCATAGAAATCACAAGGTCCGAATTTTCGATTTCACCTATTCTTTCTTCTCGTTTTAATGCATTAAAGGATAGCGCTTTTGCAGAAGAAAAACCATCGATGAGCTTTTCCACTCGGCTCAATTCCCTGTCGACAATTCTAAGTTTCCAATCCTCTTTTTCAGCAGAATTTAAAAGGTATCTTATCATTGATGAGGCCGAAAGGCCCGCGCCTAATATCAATATGGTTTTCATGAAACTAAATTATAGGAGAAGTAATTAAGGGACGAAGTGTATCAAATAATTCGTCTTCATCCCAGGGTTTTTCAATAAACTCTTCTAATAGATTTTCCTCTTTTAGGGAATCCACAGAGGAACGATTCGCTTGTCCTGAAAGCATAACGCACTTCAAATAATGATGCTTCTCCTTTAGCTTTCGAATCAGCTCTGCGCCGGTCATTTTAGGCATTTGATAATCTACCATAACAAACATCACATCAATCCGCTCATCTATTAAAAGATCAATATTTTCGAGCGCCTGTCTAGGGTCTGTAAAATACTCTATCAAGGTATGCGACTGGTCCATGATTTTCGAGAGCTGAAAACCCAACATTTGAAGAATATAAGGATCATCGTCAACACAAACAACAGCACACTTCATATCACTCATATTTCAAAAGTAATTATAAATTTGGTTAGGGTTTCGTTCGATTCAAC
>CAJWAO010000038.1 GCA_913020765.1 uncultured Flavobacteriales bacterium
TGTGATTGAGTTAAAAGTCTTAGTGTTATGATGACGCACGGTTATTTAAAAAAGTTGCATCGATAAAAATTATTTTCGCAGTTGAGCGCTATTTTAAAATTAACTTAACCCAAAAAAAAACACTACCCGAGGATAGTGTTTTCTGTGATTGAGTTAAAAGTCTTAGTGTTATGATGACGCACGATTATTTAAAAAAGTTGCATCAAAAAAAATAACCAAACGGATTTAAATATTGATATAAAAAAACACCGCCCAAAAGCGGTGTTTAATTATCATTGAATTAATAGTATTAGCATTTCCAAGACGTGAATTTATTTCTTGAAGTTGCATGGATCGAGACAAAAAATAATCTTATAAAAATGTATAACACAATTTCCAAATAGATGAGAGGCAAACAAAAAAAGCACCGCTCTGCAGTGCTTTTTTTTAAGAGTAAAATGTTTAAGTTTTCGTAGTCTATTATCTTGACGGCGAACAATTCATAAAAGTTGCATGGCTTAATTTTTACCTCGCAGTTTATGATTTATAATTTGGGAAGACAAGAAGCAAAAACTATAGAATAAGGCCAAAAACAGATTTGTCTAAAATGACAAAAACACCGCTCGTTTGCAGTGTTTTTGTTGATAAGAGTAAAAATGTTTTAAGTTTCGTAATAAGAGACGCGAGACTTTTTACAAAAGTTGCACAAGAAAAATAAATCTTTTTAAAAACATATAATGATTAAATTTATTCCATGAAATTTCTTTCTATTACAGCAGCGCTCATCATCGCTTTTATAACACATTCCCAAAAGGAATCCCCAAAAATTATGATTGGTATTGTTGTAGATCAAATGTGCTATGATTATTTGTATCGATTCGAAAAAAACTATTCCAAGCGTGGCTTTAAAAAACTAATGAATAACGGTAGCCATTTAAAAAATATGCACTTTAATTATATCCCGACTTATACTGGTCCAGGACATGCATCTATTTATACAGGAACAACTCCTAGAAACCATGGAATTATTGCAAATGACTGGTTACAACGCTCATCACTGCAACACGTGAACTGTGTTGGCGACAATGGTGTAAAGGGAATAGAAAGTAGTGCCCTTTATGGTAAGTCCTCTCCACATAGATTGAATGTACAAACGGTAACAGACCAATTAAAAAAATCCTACACAAAATCAAAAGTCATATCGATTTCTATAAAGGACCGTGGAGCGATTCTCCCAGGAGGACACAACAGTGATGGCACTTACTGGTTCGATTACGGCAAAGGTACATTCATCACTAGCTCGTATTACAAAACTAAGTTGCCGAAGTGGCTTCAAGATTTTAATGAAAACAACAATGCCGCATCTTATGCTGATGTTTGGGTGCCTTTACTTAAAGAGTCAGCCTATTCAGCGATTGATGATAGCCCGTACGAAAAGGTTTTAGCTGGAAAAACATCACCTACCTTCCCTTACGACATTCCAAATTTATGCAAAACAGGCGCCTCACTTCAACCCTTTGCTATGTCTCCATTTGCAAATACCCTACTAACAGATTTGGCATTGAATGCAATTGAACATGAACATCTAGGTGAAGACGAATCCCCGGACATGCTCTGTATTAGCTATTCATCTCCTGATATAGCAGGCCATGCGTTTGGTCCCGACTCGAAAGAAATTGAGGATATATACATCCGACTAGATCTTGAGCTAGCCCGATTTATAGAATCGCTCGAAAAATTATTCAGAAAAGACGGTTTTATTCTATTTCTTACTGCGGACCATGGGGTGGTCCCGGTACCACAAAAGTTGATTGATGAGGGTTATTCAGGAGGATATCTTTTTGTGGATCAAATGATGAACCAACTTCGGACCTCTTGTAAAAAACAATTTGGTGTGGATTTTATTCTTGGACAGGACAATCTAAATATTTACTTGAATTATAGCCTTATAAATAGTTGCAAAGACTCCATCGACATGGATCAAATTTTATCCTTATTCGAAGAGGAATTGCTGAATATTGAGGGAGTGAAACAAACAGCACGGAGATCGGAATTAATGAAAGACATTCAGCGTAAAGACCGCTTACTACAAATGCTTTTCGAAGGTTTTGATCCAGAACGAAGTGGTGACCTATTGCTCATTTTGGAGCCTGGTTATTTACCGAAATCAACGCTTTCCTTGAATCCTCATCAAGGAACCTCTCATGGTTCTGGATATAGCTATGACACACACGTTCCATGCCTTTGGTATGGTGGTGGAATTAGAAAAAATGAAATACTTGAGCCACTAAATATTACAGATATTGGTCCCACATTATTGGAACTCCTAAATCTTCCGAGGTTAGAATCTATGGCAGGTACAACAATCAAAGCAATTAAACCATAATACCAAGTGATGCACAATAAAAAGGTTTTTGTGAACCATCTGGGACAAACCACAACACATCCATTACTTCTAGAAATTGACCATGCCGAGGGTATCTATCTTTATGATAAAAGCGGTAAACGCTATATGGATATGATTTCAGGTATAGCTGTAAGCAGTTTAGGTCATGGACATCCACGGATTAAAGAAGCACTGAAAAAACAAATAGAAAAACACCTTCATGTAATGGTTTACGGCGAGTTTATTCAAGACGCTCAGCTAGAACTTTCAAAAAATTTAAGGGCACTTTTACCGGATGAGCTGAATGGCTTATATATTGTCAATTCTGGCACAGAAGCAAATGAAGCTGCAATAAAACTTTGTAAAGTTTTTACAGGAAGATCCGAAATTATCTCTTTTAAAGGAGCCTATCACGGAAGTACAAACGGTTCTTTGAGTATTTCTAGTAATGAAAAAAGAAAGAAACCTTTTAGGCCATTGCTTTCAAATATTCAATTCATTAAGCTTAATCAAATAGATGACCTGAAATTAATTACTAAAAAGACTGCAGGAGTATTTCTTGAAACCATACAAGGCGATGCTGGTGTACAAATTCCGGATCGTAATTTTATGACTGCATTGCGGCAAAGATGTTCGGAAACAGGTAGTCTTTTAATACTCGATGAAATTCAGTGTGGGCTGGGTAGAACTGGGCAATACTTTGCTTTTGAGCACTATGGAATTGTTCCTGATATTCTTACACTAGGAAAAGCGCTTGGAGGAGGACTTCCAATAGGTGCACTTGTAGCTCCCCAAAAAATCTTATCTACATTTAGCCACAATCCAGAGCTCGGTCATATCACAACATTTGGCGGGCACCCCTTAAACGCGACGTCTGCAGCTGTTTTTTGCGATATATTGACAAAAGAAATTGACTTATCAGAAGTTGAACGCCTAGGACAAATACTTGAACAAATGCTGAGTAAACACCCAGCCATTAAGGCATCTCGAAGAAAAGGTATGCTCTTTGCTTTTGATATGGAAAGTAGTGCACAAGTGGCGAAGGTTGTTGAATCCTGTCTTAAAAATGGATTAATTTTATTTTGGTTCTTATCGCATCCAAATAGTTTTAGAATTTCACCTCCCCTAAACATTACGGAGAATGAGATTGTTGAGGCAGGTAAAATAATCTACAACGCAATTGAAGAAAGTATTTAAACTTATTCAAGGTTGAACTCGAGGTATTCTTTATTTTTATGACTGAAAGATTTTTATGAAGGTAACTGACTATATAAAAAACGCAAAGCAAACCTTATTTTCATTTGAAATACTTCCTCCCTTAAAAGGGAAAAGCATTCAATCTATATACGACGGAATTGACCCTTTGATGGAATTCAATCCCAAGTTTGTAAATGTAACTTATCACAGAGAGGAATACATCTATAAGGAAAAAGGCAATGGACTACTGGAGAAGGTTGCAATACGAAAAAGACCAGGAACTGTCGGGATTTGTGCTGCGATAATGAACAAATATAAAGTAGATGCGATACCACATCTGATATGTGGTGGATTCAGCAAGGAAGAAACTGAAAACGCATTAATTGACCTTCAATTCCTCGGCATTGATAATGTATTGGCATTGCGAGGTGACCCCATTAAAACAGAAAACATCTTCAAAGCCCACCCTAAGGGTCATCAGTTTGCCTCAGATTTAATTCATCAGGTAAATGACATGAACCACGGCAAATACTGTATCGATGACATAAAGATGGCACCAACCGATTTTTGTATAGGTGCAGCGGGTTATCCCGAAAAGCATTTTGAGGCAATGAATCTCAAGACAGACTTAATTCACCTAAAAGAGAAAGTGGATGCAGGAGCAACCTATATTGTAACACAAATGTTTTTTGACAATAAAAAATACTTTGACTTTGTCGAGGCGTGCAGAGAATTTGGTATCAACGTCCCTATTATTCCTGGTTTAAAACCCATTAAGACCTTGAACCATATCACATTTTTACCCAAGTTTTTTCATATTGATTATCCTGAAGAATTGTCAAACGAGCTGCTCAAGTGCAAAACGAATGCCGAAGTAGAAAAGATAGGCATTGAATGGGGAATTGAACAATCCAAAGAACTTATGCAAAAAGAGGTACCTTGCATACATTATTACACCATGTCAAATTCAGATTCTGTTAAGGCCATCGCTAAAAAGATATTTTAAATGAAAAAAAATAAACTCATATTTCTTTTGGTTTGTGTGCTCAGTATAATTGATGTAAAAGGGCAAGAGACGAAGACTTTAGTAATCGGTCAATTTGACAAACCTGATGAGCGATATGCCATAGAGGTAGCAATTACAGATTTGTTTACCCGAAATGGCATACCATCGGTACCCTCATTAAATGTAGTTAAACAAGGTGCAGACCCCTCAATATTGGCCATCGATAGCATTCAAGCCAAGTTAAAGCAAGCGGGAATAGATAGAATTGCGATTGTAAATGTTCGCGGATATGACAGAAAATTTAAGCTTAGTGATAAAGAAACAAGCCTCAAAGAAACCCTCAGACGCACAAGCATTTATCATATTTATAGGGAGGAAGCTACATCTGTTAGTTTTGAATTTATCTTCTACAAGGATAATAAAATGACCTTTCGCGATATTTTGAAATGTGGTAATGTTTCAGATAGAGACTCCGTTATCAAAAGAATCAGAAAAAAGCTTCCAAAGAGAATGGCCAAAAAGTGGTCATGAAATTAAAAATTTCCTGAACGAAACTTCTTATCGAAGTTCATTTCACTAGGGTCCCCATATGCACCACATTTAGGAACACGTTCAAATAGTTTTATGAATTTTATTTTGAAAAGTACCGGCCAGTAGCGGGACGAAAACCAATTCCAATTTGCATTCAAACCGTTCCACTCGTGGATTCCAAGTAACGGAATTTCAAGTGTTGGAATCATCATCCAAGCACGATTAAATCTCACACCAATTCCCAAACTGTAATGAAACTGTAGGTTGTACGGACCTTGAAATTTATGAGGAAGTGCATAAGAGGAAAAACCACCATTGTAGATCGTATCCACTGTACTCGGACGATATTCAAAGTTTAGCCCAAATGCATTGTCAATAAAATGCTTTCTAGCTTTATCTATTTTTTTCTTTCCAAAATATATTAACGAATGGGCGGAAATCCGAGCTGAAAACATTCCCAATTTAAATGAGCCAAAACCTTCATTCGAATCAATGGTTACCCCAAAAGCATCTAATTCATTCGTACTGGTCATTTCGTTACCAGAAAAAACTTTATAGCCCAATCCCCAATCAAAATAATCCCATATCCTACTTTTTCTTAAAAACTTAATAGGAATTCCCTTCCACTTTGGAAAATGAGCAAAACCAAGTTCTGCAGCATACCCCAATCTGCCCTTGGGGACAATGGAATAAGCTTCTCGATTACCGCTTAGTAAATCTGCATCATTTTCTCCACTAATCTCTCCACTCGGGATAAGGTATGTAGCAGCCACAGAAAACTGAATTCCATCATTAACAACTACGATATAGTCATTTCCTTTAGAAGTCTTTTTAAAACCTCCTTGACCCATAAAATTTTGGGAGATGATCAACAATAAAGCAAAGCATACTTTTTTTATCATAATTCAAAATTAAAGGACTTACTCTCCTCTGAAATCAATTCCATAACCTCATCACTATCCCATTTTGACTCTATGTCAGGAAACTGCATAACGCGATCCATGATGCGGTCTTGAATCTTTCCCTGTCTGTATGCAACACTGTAGGGAATCGTACTAAAGGTTACCTGAGAGTATAACGGAAGCCATTTTTTTGGATACAGCTTTGTGTATTTCGCCTCTATTTTTTTCCTGAGTAAAAAGCTTTCATCTGCAACATAGTCTCGCATTTCATGATAATTATCCAATGAAAGGTCCTGTAAAGCATCACCGTCCTGCTTTCTGGTTGCATTGTATTCCTCAAACACCGCCTCCCAATTTTCGTTGTGCTTCAACATTAGATCGTTCAATACGGTACAATCTTCAAAACCGGAGTTCATTCCTTGACCGTAAAAAGGAACTGTTGCATGTGCCGAATCTCCAATTAAAGCCACCTTTCCGTGTGTCCAAGGGAAGCAACGTATAATGGCTAAGGAAGCCAGAGGATGGTCTTCCCATGCTTCTCCAACATTTGGCATCATTTCATAAAAATCGGGAAAAACATCTTTAAAGAAGGTATCTACGTCCTCCTTAGTCTTGAGTTTATCAAAAGAATATTTATGATTTTCATGAGGCATAAATAGCGTACAGGTAAAGGAGCCATCCTCATTTGCCAAAGCAATCATCATGAATCGACCACGTGGCCAAATATGTAATGCGTTTTTATCCATAAGATACTCTCCATTCGGACCAGCAGGGAGAAGAACCTCCCGGTAACCATCTTCGATAAATCGCTGACTAAAATTGAAACGAGGCAGCTTTTGCATTGAGTTATATCTAATCGCAGAAAAAGCACCGTCAGCAGCAAAAATCAAATCGGACTTCACCTCGAATTCCTCATTGGTTTTAATGTTTCTGATATAAGAGATTGAATTTTCGAAGTTTACCTTGTAGCATTCATGGTGATAATGAATTTCCGCATTTCCATGATTCTCTGCAATATCCATCATTCTTGCATTAATATGCCCTCGAGAAACCGAATAAATCACCTGTCCTTCTGCTCCATATGGTTGATACGTAAGCTCTCCATTTTCGGCATGCATCACCCTTCCATGCATTGGAATTGCGATTTCACGAACAGAATCTCCCACACCGACATCATCTAGGGCTTTCCATCCACGCACAGATAATGCTAAATTGATAGATTTTCCCGCTTGGATATCTGCTTTTCTAATGTCAGATCTTCTTTCATAAATGGTGACCTTGTATCCTGCTCTTGATAGATAAACAGCCCACAACGAGCCTACCAAACCAGCTCCAATAATCGTTGCATTTTTGTTTGTTAAATCCATTGTCATTTTCTCCAGTGTTTCGAATAAGAAGATTCAAAATAAGTGCTTTTAAACCTACTTTTATTTTTTTTATTTTGATACGCGATTAAAACCCGCCAAAATAAAATACCAACAATCAAAATTCCAATCGTTTGTGCGGAGATATTTATATAGTCTCTGAGTACAGAGACAGCACCGCTGTATTTAATTTGAATTAGTTCTTGTGGCGTCATTTCGATAACTTAAACACGAATTTACTTAGTTTGTTGTCTTTAAAAATGAGATAAAATAAAGAATTATTCATGTTGATTATTTTACAGTTGGGTTGACGAAAAATACATTTCGCTTTATTCCCTTGAACTTTGCTCTTTTCATAGGGCTTCGCTTTAATAATTCTCGGTAGGTCTCTTCGTTTAGATCCAACCAATCTTTTTTAGTTAAATCAAGAAGTTTAGGATTTTGAAATCGCTCTTCTCTATTAGGTTTAGATAATCTATTCCAAGGGCAAACATCCTGACATACATCGCAACCAAATGCCCAATTATTCATTTTGTCTTTAAACTCGCTCGGAATAACTTGGTCTTTCAGCTCTATTGTCAAATAGGAGATACATCGAGAGGCATCTACGAGTTGTGGCTCAACAATCGCATCTGTTGGACAATGGTCGAGACACTTCGTGCAGCTACCACAGTAGTCTTTTATCGGACCATCTTGGTCAAATTCTAAATCTGTAATTAGCTCAGCAATAAAGAAAAAACTACCTGCCTTAGGATGAATTAGATTTGAATTTTTACCAATCCAGCCCAAGCCAGACTTTTTTGCCCATGCCCGGTCCATTACAGGTGCAGAGTCCACAAAAGCTCTACCCTCAACATCTCCTATGGTCTCCTTTAAAAATTCAAAAAGAGCAATTAGCCGTTCTTTTACAACGAAATGATAATCCTCTCCATAGGCATATTTTGAAATCTTGGGAGCTTCTGAATCGGTCTGCACCTCATCGCTGGCATAATTAAAAAGCAGAGAAATTACCGATTTAGATCCAGGAACTAGCTTTGTTGGATCAAGTCTTTTGTCAAAATGATTTTCCATGTAGGACATCTTGCCGTGATGGTTCTTTTTTAGCCAATTTTCAAGCCGAGGTGCTTCCTCCTCTAAAAACCCTGCCTGGGAGAATCCGCAATAAAAAAAACCTAGCTCCTGTGCTTTGGAGACAATGCTTCGTTTATGTCTGTTGGCATCCATTTAGAACAAGCCTCCTTGGCTATATCCCTTATCAATACCTAGATGTTTGTATGACTTTTCTGTTGCTTTCCGACCTCTAGGCGTTCGCATCAAAAATCCCTCTTGAATCAAAAAGGGTTCATACACCTCCTCTATAGTTCCCGCATTCTCTCCAATAGCGGTTGCAATTGTTGTCAAACCGACTGGGCCTCCTGCAAATTTTTCAACAACAGCCTTTAAAATCCGCAAATCCATTTCGTCGAGCCCATTGGCATCTACATTCAATGCCTTCAATGCAATTTCAGTAATCGCTTCATCAATTTTTCCGGAGCCTTTAATTTGTGCAAAATCTCGGACCCTTCTTAACAGCGCATTTGCAATTCGAGGTGTACCTCTGCTCCTACCTGCAATTTTAATTGCTGCGTGGTCGTCAATCTCAATTTCCAATAGCCCCGCAGAACGCTGTATTATTGCTGTTAAAGTCTCTGTATTGTAATATTCAAGACGAGAGTTAATTCCAAATCGAGCACGAAGAGGACTCGTTAAAAGCCCTGAACGAGTTGTCGCTCCAATTAGCGTAAAAGGATTTAAAGTGATTTGAACTGTGCGGGCATTTGGCCCTGAATCAATCATTATATCAATCGCATAGTCCTCCATCGCAGAGTATAAATACTCTTCAACAACTGGACTTAAACGATGGATTTCATCAATAAATAATACATCCCCTGTAGCAAGATTGGTCAACAAACCTGCTAGATCGCCTGGCTTGTCTAGAACTGGTCCGCTCGTCACTTTGAAACCGACCGCCATTTCATTGGCTATGATATTCGCCAAGGTCGTTTTACCTAATCCAGGAGGGCCATGTAACAAGACATGGTCAAGTGGTTCATTCCGGAGCGTAGCCGCTTGAACAAAAACTTCCAGATTTTCAACAATACTCGGCTGACCTGCGAAATCAATCAGCTTTTGAGGACGCAGGACCTTGTCAAATTCTTTTTCGGAATTATTCTGGGCCTCTTCTTGATAATCAAATGAATCTTCCAACGAGTGTCTTTCTAACAAATTTACAAAAGAAACAATAGCACAGTGTGAATCTGTATAAGTAAAATAAATGGCGACCTAGTCATGCTTTAGAACCTTCAGCATTTTAGACATATCTTCAAAAAGATAATCCGCTACATTCATTTTTGGATTTGACTCGTGTGTTTTTTCAGGAATACAAACAACATCCATCTTTGCTGCTTTTCCAGCTATTACACCATTAAATGAATCCTCTATAACGAGACATCTTGATGGCTTTATCGAAAGTGCTTTTGCTGCGGAAATATACACTACAGGGTGCGGCTTTCCGTAGGATTCCTTTTCCGCAGAATGCACAAAGTCAAAATACTCTGTGATCTTCAAAGCAGACAATACTGCATTAAGAAGCCGGATAGGAGACGATGTAGCCAGGCCAATTTTAATATCTGATTTTTTTAAAAATTCAAGTGTATCGATGACCCCGAGTAATGGAATTGGATTTGCTTGCACCAAAAGTATCATCTGATCAATAATCGCATCTTCAACAGCTTTTTCGTCCTGAATCCCAAGCGCTTTGTATTGGTTCCAAAAGGCAATCACCTCATCAATACGAAGGCCAACTGTTTTTTGAAAATCCTTTCTTTCCATCTCTAAACCAACCGATTTAAAAACATTCTCCATCGCGATTTTCCACTGAGGTTCAGAATCTATCAGCACACCATCCATATCAAAAATAACTGCATCATAGTTCACCAAAGATAATTTTGGATTCATGGTTTGATCGTTTTCATTTTCTGTCTACCTAAGCGGCTCTTTTCAGCTACAATTCTTATTTTGCTCTCTGTTTCAACACATATTCCTTCCCATTGTTGAATAGGACCTAAATTCTTTTTTAGAAGCAATTTGAATACACCTTGTCGACGTTCAAAAATATACAGTCGTTTATAGGTCAAAACATATAATTTGTTATTAAAATAATCGCACCCCGTTGCAGAACCTGTTAACCAAGACATACCTTTTAATTGAAGCTCTTGAAGCAGTTTTATCTGAGGTGGATTATTTGACAAGTCTAGCTCATAAACTTTGCATAAACCATGGTAAGGCTTAGACCTGTCTTTCGATAAAATCAATAATTTTCCCTCGGCTTCGGCAATCGCCTCTGAATCAAAATTCATTCGGCTCTCCTTAGGTGGAAAACTTATTTGATCAGGATAATTTAATGGATATGGTTCTGCTTTGAGCGTATCAGGTAAATTATGGTGGAGTTTTCCGTCGATATACTGATATCCCATTAAATTGGTTAATGGAATACGATAGACCACCAAATCCTTCCTTTGATTTCGATTATTCCCAATATCACCAATGTAAATAAAATCATCATCAGAAGATAAGTCCTCCCAATCAATATTTTTAGCTCCCGTGATAAATATTTTATGGAAAATAATACCATCACTGTTCATTGCATAGATAATGGGTTCGTCTCCACTATCGTTAATCGCTAAAAAGGTATCATTCGATAGATTTTCTATCCCTGAAATTTCACTCAGCTGACTCGATATAGGGTACTTCATCGAGGAGCATGACGCCAAAAAAAGAAATAATAAGAGGAAAATACAGAGCCGTTTCATTGTTTTAGATAAACACTTACAATTTCGATTCTACGGTCTGTCACCTCTTCAACAACGAATGAAAAACCATCCATTTTCAGGCGTGAGTTTTTTTCAGGAATATTTGCTAGCTCAAATAAAATTAAGCCTCCCAGTGTCTCATACTCTTCGGACTCAGGAATATTTAATTGATATTGCTCATTTAAATAATCAATTTCTGTTCTTGCGGAAAAACGAAAATGTGTTTCAGAAACTTTCTCCTCAACAAGATTATCTCTATCATGTTCATCCTCTATTTCACCAAAAATCTCTTCGATTACATCCTCTAAAGTGACCATTCCTGCAGTTCCCCCGTATTCATCTGATACAATTGCAATATTCCCAGATTGCTCTGTAAACTTTGATAGTAACTCCTCTCCTGTTGTTACCGATGGTACAAAATGAATTGGTAATAATATTTGTTTAATTGATTGAGGAGATTTAAATAAATCATATGAATGAACATAACCAATGATGTTATCAATACTATCTCTGTAAATGATTACCTTGGATAAACCTTTTGCAATAAAAAGTTGCATTACAGTATCCAAAGAATCATCAATGTCCACAGCAATAATTTCAGTACGCGGAATCATACAGTCGCGCGCCTTTACATTTGAAAAATCAAGCGCATTTTTTAAAAGGTTCATGTCTTCAGAAGATACTTCTTCACTATCGATACGTTCTGAAATATCATCAACAAAATGTTCTAAATCGACCTTAGAAAAAACTTTTTGATTGGTTTTTTGATCATACCCAAAAGCCTTCAGGACAATCCAACTAATCGCAAGAACAATATGAGTTGGAACAAACAGAATGAGGTACAAAATAAATAAAGGAAAGGTTCCTATCTTCAAAAATCTATTCGGATTATACTGAACAAGACTTTTAGGAATAAATTCAGCGGCAACAAGGACAAGTATTGTTGACAACAAGGTCTGAAGAAGAAGCAAACCAGCTTCAGATTCAATTCCCCAACCCATCAATACCGGACCTAGTAATTTTGCGGCAGAAATACCATAAACAACTAAAGAGGCATTGTTCCCGAGTAGAATAAAGGCAATGATTTTAGATTCATTTCTATAAAAGATTGTCTGTAATTTACTCAGCAGCGTACCTTTGGTTTTATCAACCTCAATCTTCAATCGATTTGAGGCCAAAAATGCAATTTCCATTGCCGAAAAAAATGCTGAAAAAATGAGCGCTAGAAAAAGGAAAAAAATTGCGTTGAACATAGTGTACAACAATGTAAGGATTATTTGATTAAATCAGACCCAATATCCTTTCTGTAGTTCATACCCTCAAAGCTTATTTTATCAATCGCTTCGTATGATTTCTTAATCGCAAATTCAATATTTTTACCGTACGAGGTAACTGCCAAAACGCGACCTCCAGAAGTTACTGATGAAGGGCCATCCGACCTGGTACCCGCATGAAAACAAAGGCTATCGACCACACTATTCAATCCATAAATTTGCTTTCCTTTTTTATACGCCTTTGGATACCCACCTGAAACCAACATTATCGTGGCTGCACTTTTATCATAAAACTGAATATCTCTCTCAGAAAGTGTATTCGTAGCAATACCTTCAAATAAATCTAGAATATCTGATTTCAAACGTGGAAGTACGACCTCTGTTTCGGGATCGCCTAAACGACAATTGTATTCAATAACGTAAGGATCGCCTTTGACATTTATCAATCCAAAAAAGATAAAGCCTTTATAGTGAATGCCTTCAGATTTCAATCCTTTCGTAGTCGGAACAATGATTTGATTGTGAACTTTGTCCATGAAGGCAGGGTCGGCAAATGGTACTGGACTGACTGCACCCATACCTCCAGTATTTAAACCTGTATCTCCCTCCCCAATTCGTTTGTAGTCCTTGGCTTCAGGTAATAGCTTAAATGACTGACCATCCGTAATGACAAAAACAGAAACCTCTCGACCCTCAAGGAATTGTTCAACAACCACCTTTGTGCTAGCATTGCCAAATTTAGAATCCATAAGCATGCTTTTCAGCTCTCGCTCCGCTTCGTCTAAATCATTTAAAATCAATACCCCTTTTCCAGCAGCAAGACCATCTGCTTTTAATACATAAGGAGCATTCATCCCTCTTAAAAATGCAATCCCTTTCTCAAGCGTATCTTTGGTAAATGTGCCGTACTTCGCAGTCGGTATATTGTGTCTCTTCATGAAAGCCTTTGCAAAGTCTTTACTACCCTCCAATTGTGCGCCCTCTGCGTCGGGACCAATCAAAGAGACACTAGAAAGCCTTGGCTCACTGTTAAAGTAATCTGCAATACCATTTACTAAGGGTTCTTCAGGCCCAACAACAACCAGTTCAATGTTATTTTCTATAACAAAATCCCTAACTGCTGAAAAATTATTGGGGTCAATTGCAACATTTTTTCCATGTTTTCTTGTGCCAGAATTTCCTGGAGCGATATAGAGCTCGTCAAGTATAGAACTTTGTGCCATTTTCCATGCAAGTGCATGCTCTCGACCTCCTGAACCGAGTAATAAAATTTTCATTAGCAATATTTTAATAATGACTCAAACAAAGAGGCTCCATCTCGATTGTGTAAAATCGGATCTGACGATCTTTCTGGATGCGGCATCATACCGAATATGTTTTTCGTCTTATTTGTTATTCCCGCAATATTTAGAATAGAACCATTTGGATTAGATGCATCGCCTTGTGCCCCTTTTTCATCGCAATATTTGAACAATATTTGGTCATTCTCCTTCAGTTTTGCAATTGTATCATCTGCCGCGTAATATCTCCCTTCACCGTGCGCGATTGGAATTGAATATGCTTTGTCACGATTTAATCCCTTGGAAATCGCTGCAGTTGTTGAAACCGGATTCAAAAACACATTTTTACAAATGAACTTTTGGTTGTTGTTGTGAAGCAAGGCTCCGTCAAGAAGTCCAGTTTCTGTAAGTATTTGGAAACCATTGCAAATACCTAAAATATAGCCACCCTTTCGAGCGTGGGCGACTACCTCATTCATAATTGGGGAAAATTTGGCAATCGCACCTGAACGCAAGTAGTCCCCAAACGAAAAACCGCCTGGTAATACAACCATATCCACTCCTTGTAAATCTCGTTCCTTGTGCCAAAGAGGTACTACCTCCTGATTTAAAACATCCTTAAGAATATAAATCATATCCTGATCACAGTTTGAACCAGGGAACGTTACTACACCAAATTTCATTATATCTGTCTTTAAGTTGCGAAATTAATCAATAATCCATTTTCAATCTATGTGAAAATAAAAAACTTCATAACAGAAAATGCCAAAAGCATATAAAAAGCACCACTTGCTGACATCCCTAGAGACTCGCTTCTAAATGCAAAAGGTAAAAGCAGACATGTCGGTAATAATAAAAGGCTAAAGAAATCCATTTGTTGAAAACTTACTAAATGAATCGATGCAAGAATCAAAAAAGAGACAAAAAGAACGAGCAACATTTGAAACTGTCTTTTGGTACGAATCGAACTTTTTTGCCATTGACTCATGAAGGCAATAAAGCCAATTATTGCTGAAATCGCCAATAAACCAGTAACAACAAGCCAATCCTCATTTAATGAACTTTTAACATAACCCAAATTAGTCGGGTAGTTGGAATACCCTAAAACATAAGAAACGGCGAACAAATATGTAAATGGCAATAATGCCGCAATTGACCCAACCAAAATATCTCTAAATCTCAAAGGCCTTATGCAGCGAATCATAACTAGAATCATTGGGAGCATAAAAATAATAGAAGGTAAAAATGTCATGGCCACACCTGCCAAAAACATGGCATTAAATAGATGTGATCTTGATTCATCATTTTGATTCAATTCAAAGAGTTGTTGTAGCATAAAAATCAAAAAAGTATGTGCTACCAACATTCCCCCAAAGGTAAAAGCAGCTTCAAAAAAGGTCATTAATACAAGATAGAAAGGCGCGATGAGGTAAGTGATACGATCAAAAAAATTAGACCTGTTAAATAGCTTGTTCAATAAAATCGCGTTTATTAAAACCAAAGGTGCAGAAACTGAATTCACACGCATTTGAAAAGAATGAAAAAAATCATTCCAGGCACCAAAATTTAATTCTTGATTTGAATAGAAATCACTGGTGTGATTCACAAAGTGGTACAGAGAAATAAAAAGAGGCAAAAGCAACAAGACAATGGTTCTATTTCCTGAAAATAACTTTAACACGAGGAATATTTTAAATGCGCGAGCAAAGTATAAAATTAATAGGATTTAAGTCAATATTGGGTCAAAAAAGAATGTAAATAATATAGATTTATTATCGGTAGAACGCTAAAAATGATATCTTTGGGCGACTAATTTCTTTACATTTCAAACCATAGTTTATGGCAAAGCAAAAAAATAGATATTCAGACAAGGAGTTGCAAGAATTTAAGGATTTAATCCTAGGAAAATTAAAAGAGGCACAGGACGATTACAATTTATTAGTTGGTTCTCTATCGCACAATGACGACCATGGTACAAATGACACAGGAAGGACCTTTAATATGATGGAAGACGGTTCAGAAACGCTTTCGAGGGAGGAGCTCGCTCAGCTTGCGGCGCGTCAAGAAAAATTCATCAACAATTTACAGGCGGCTTTAGTTAGAATTGAGAATAAGACGTATGGCGTTTGCAGAGTGAATGGAACACTTATTCAAAAAGAAAGATTGAAGTTGGTTCCACATGCAACCATGAGTATTGATGCAAAGAATGCACAAAATAAATAAGTGAAAAATAAGCTAACAGCTCTTATTGTTCTTATTGTTTCCTTTCTTTTTATAGATCAGCTCATAAAATTTGGGATCAAAATTAATTTTGTTGAAGGACAGAGCCAACCACTTATTGGCAATTGGTTTGTTTTAAACTATATCGAAAACCCCGGGATGGCCTTCGGAACAACATTTGGTAGCTCCATATGGGCAAAACTAGGCTTAAGTATTTTCAGAATAATCGCAATTCTTGGAATTGGTTATTTTCTATGGACTGAATACCGCAAAGACGCGAGGATGGAATTTCTTGTCGCCATATCTTTGATATTTATAGGTGCAATAGGAAACCTCATAGACTCTATGTTTTATGACTTCTTATTCTCTTTCGATCCCTGCAACTACTACAACTATATGGAGGGAACAGGCAACTTTGAAAACTGTGTTCAAACCATACGTGGGCAGGAATATTCAAGAGCGGTTGAGGTCAGACATCACGGTTTTTTATTAGGAAATGTAGTGGATATGTTCCAATTCAATGTTCAATGGCCAAGTGCCATACCATATATTGGTGGAAAACAAGTCTTTCCTGCGATTTGGAACTTTGCGGACGCCTGCATAACCTCTGGCGTAGTTCTGATTTTAATCAGAAACAAAACATACTTTCCTAAGGAAAAAAAATAAACAACGCCTTAAAAATCCCATTTCATATTACGCTCGTCCAGTATCGCAAAAGAGATTTTCCAATCCGCACGGGCAGGGGTCTGATTACCTGCGGATAGCACGCCATAAATACCTACACGTAATCTTCGCCGTGAGAGCTTAAAGTTTCTTTCAAGACCTGCTAAAACCTCATAATGCAACCAATCCTGCTCTTTCACATAAAGCGCTCCCCCGCCTAACACCAGACCTATTCTCGTTTTTTTCATGAAGGGAATCTTGTTGATAATGGCACCATTATCATGATGCACAAAATGGGCTTCAAGCGTTAGGTCATCTGTTCGCAATAAGGTATCAAGCCCTTGAAAAGAATATAAGGGATTTGAAAACCAAATAGGGTCACTCCTTCTTTGGAATTTAAAATCTGGATCTCTTAAGTTTCTTGCACTTAAAAATTTACCACCTAGAAGACGATAAGTTGAGGTGCCAATTGTGCCAATTTTAAATGTCTGATCAATGCTAATTTGCAAGTATTCATGGTCAATGTCACTTCCAAATAAATCAGGTATACCTCTTTCATAATTGATACTGAAGGTAGGCCAAGCAGAGCCCAAAACAACCTTTCTATATGGCTCACGCATATATCTTTGACTTGGAACGAACCATAGCGTTAAGTCAGCGATCATCCCCTGATAGGTTTGAAAAGCAGTCGGTTCATTATTCGGTAAAACGTCGTCTGCTGCATCGATAAAATCGTAGCCTTCAATACTTCTTCTCTCGCAAAACTCACCTGCTAATTTGGCGTAAAACCCATTAAACAACTCATATTCGATTGAGCTTCTTAGTTTGGTTGCCTCAATAAAGTTTTCTCGTTTATATATTTGCGTAATTGCATCAAACCCCCTGATTACGTCGAAATCATGATTGAGCGCCATTCTCACTTTACCTTGTCTGAAAGGGTCAAATTTATATTTCCACCAAGTATCTCCCTTGATATCGTTGTTCAAAAATCCAATAGAAATTTGTGTGTATGAATCCAAGGATCGTTGATTATCCCATTTTTTATAAAAATCAAAGTTGGGAGATATTCTTGGTCCTGCAATATATACAGGTCTGATTGTAGTGACTAAAGAGCCTATCGTCCATTGGTGACGTTTGTCACGATTTCGATGATCAACTCCCCACCAAAGAACCTTAAGTGCTGTTACTTTATTAAAAACCTCATCAACGCTGTCCAGATACTCTTTTCTATTCATATAATCCCGGATGCTATCCTGTCTGATGATAAAGGCAATTTCCTCTGAGGTCAAAGCATCTTGTCTTTTTTCCGTCCAGAAAGTAGAATCTTTTTCGTACGCCTCTTTTTCCGTTACCGCTAGTTCACGGTTGAAAAATTTAGCTTTAAAGTTTGGATTAAAATCGTAATCTGAAAAAATTGCTGTTGTTTTGCATATCGACGACTCCCTCTTGTATTTAACACCATAATCCAATATTTGCCTTTTTAAAACGCATAAAGAATCACCATAATGATCATACTCCTGGGTAATTTTAAAGTAGTCATAAACCAATAAATTACCCTTCTTCATTTTTAAGCTTAACTTCTGGACGAGCCAAACCGAATCTTGGATCCAGATATATCCTTGAAGTGTTGAAGTTGCCGAATTTCTTGCTTGTATTTTAATTTTTGAAATCATCTTTCCCTCCTCTTCGTACTTCTCAACAAGACGGTATTTATAGGACACAATTCCAGGAATAGAAATGGGAGAGCTCACAGGATTCTCATGAAGATCATCTAAGCGCAGTAGATTTTCGAAAAAATTAAAGTTTGATTTGACGGTTGTTGTATAATATAAATTGCGCTTCGAACCTCTTAAGGTGTATGCATTTCGAAACTCCTTAACCTTATTTCTAGGAGAGAAATTTCTTTCGAGCTGTACCTCTAATAAGTTCATTGTATCCCTCAGAGGGCGCCTACCATCGAAGGTGTCATCAATTTTATTTAGCTCTTCTGCTTGGTTTTGTTTCTTGTGAACATCCTCTCTTGCCTTTATGTATACATTCACGCGGTGCGGATAATTCCATTGATTGATTTGTTCACGTCGGGCAACCACTTTTTTCATGATTTCCCTTCCTGGATTTGACTTTTTCGCAGTAATATTTACTGTTTCAAGATCCTGAACTCGGCTTGGAAAAAGCTGTATTTCTTTGATGATATTTGTTTCGTTAATCGAAACATAAGCTTCCCTTGTATCGAAACCTGTTGAGCTAAACACCAAGAAATACTCTCCACGTGCAAGACTTATTTGATATTTTCCATCAATATCAGCCACAGTCCTCTGCGCTGGGGCATTTTTTACAAATATTTTAGCAAAGGGAATTGGCGCGAATGTTTCATCGTATACTACTCCATCCACAAAATATTGGGCCAAACCACCCATAGGTGTGGAGAGCATTAAAAAAAAGAATAAGGCTGAACGAGATTGGGCTATGCGAAAATATTTAATCAAATGATGTTCGAAATTATTTTTTTTGATTCAATGATTCTTGCTCTTTCATATATGCAATGTGACGCTCCATTCTTCTCATCATCCATATTTTAAAAAAGTACATCCCAACAGCAAGCAATACAAAAAGATAATATACAGCCCACCTGTCAAAACCCTCTACGAAACATTTATAGGTAACACCAAAAAATAAAACAATGGCAAAAAATAACCAAAAAACTTTCATTATTTTATTGTATACATTCATCTTTCTTTTTTTATATCCATCCTACCGGTAGGTTCAAGAATTTCAAAAAAACTGAAATCTTGTTTTGTGACCAGACCTTTTCCTTTTAAAATCTCTTTGGGAGACCTTACTAGCACATTTCTATCTGTTCTAATTGTGCTGTCTTTCTTGTTCCAAATCAAATACTCTGTCTCTAACTGTTGGTCTTTTAAGTAATTGTATAGGCGAACAGAATCTTGAACCTCCACGACTCCCTCATCATGATCAAAAAGCCCGGACAAGGCTACTAGTGTTGATACTTTTGCGCCCGTTTTATTAAAAAAGTCAACCCGCAGGTAATCCTGGAATTTTGTAATATGCTTTGGTTCATAAAATGTCTGAGAAACCTTAGCATATAAATTCACCTTTGTTTGACCAGAATCGTTGTGAAACATATTTAGATTTTCTGTATACTCATCAGGGGCATTCTCAAAATGAGTAATCCTTTGTATCTCACCCGAATCATTTTCACAAGACAACAACATTCCCGCCAACAAAAGTGAAATGGAAACAGGAAGTCTAAACATGAAAATATCTATTTTACTTAACGTCAACAGTTACACCCCAGCAAGATAATGTAACCCGGGCAGGGCTGTTATTGCTGAATATCTCATCTGAAGAAGGACAGTTTGCACGGTATTTGGCCGCAAGGGATGGCTCTCCCGCATTTGTCGCCAACTGAGCAGCATAATAGTAATTGCATTTTCTATCAAATGTACTGGAACCACAGGTATTTGCGAGTCTTGCAACACAATTTGAGGCTACCATAAGTGCTTTTGGTCTATTTAAACCACTGATCGACATGGCTGTATTGTACGCACTCTTAAAACTACTTAAGTTATTGTACTGAATTTCCAAAATGCTGAACTGAACATCCCCCCTAAGGGTGTCATTATCGGCCATCTCAAGCGCTTGTCTATATATCTCTATAGACGCTTTGTACTTCTTTTTAACTTTTAATAAATCTGCTTTTGCCAAAACAGCATCTACTGTATTATCAATGGATATGATTGTATCAATAAGCATTGCATATTCCTCACTCTC
>CAJWAO010000039.1 GCA_913020765.1 uncultured Flavobacteriales bacterium
AGCAATAGTCTTTTATCTGTTCCGTTATAGAATGCAATTTCTTGAAGCATTCTTCTGTAGCTTTTTTTCCATTTAGCAATTGATTTTTCTGAGGTATCAAAAAGATGATACCGTCTAAAGTAATTTTGATTCTTTGGAAAGAAAAAGGAATGCATACTGCTTCTGTGGGTCAAATTAGTAAGGGGATGTTCCTCTTCTGTGGGAGCCCCTGCATTAATCGCTACATTGTCCTGTGGTCTTGTTCTTGGCATGAGCCTATTAAGCAATGGTTTCATTGTCTTCTTCGAAACCAAAGCGACCCGAAAGAAGAAAGCTTGAAAGGCCTCTAAATAAGAAAATTGAATGTCTTTTGATAATAAATAGTGAAGGTGGGTTGTACCGCTTCTCCAATGTCCGATAACAAACACTGGGGCATTATCTTTAAAATCTATGGCTTCGATTCTCCTTTTGAATACTAGGTTTTGTAGCCATCTAAATGGAGCACTAACAATGGTAAAGAATAAAATTTTAAACCACATTTTCTTTGCTGAGAAGCCTCCCTTGTTTTCTCTCCATAAGTTCCATAAAACGCACAGACTAGAAATATATAATTGGTGTTCTTTTATTTCTTCTTTAGACATGATTTAAATTTGCAAAGAATAAATCAATACCCTTTCGTTTTTATTTGGTTTTCAGTGAGTGTTGATACTCATGTCTTTTTTTGGCTACTAGGTTTAACTATTTTGGAAAGCGTAAAAACAAAAATAAAAATAGCCAAAAACGCAGAGCTCCGCCCCAAGAAATCTCCGTGTTTTGCGAAATTTGTTGATCCTTTCAATAGTTGGACTTTTGCTGATATCGCATCTGGAACCCACCAATCAGTCTCGCTAATGATCCTGCCCGTTGCTGAAATCACTCCGCTTTTACCCGTATTTGCTGACCTCACTAACCATTTTCTATTTTCAATTGCCCGAAGTCTTGCAAAGCTGAAGTGCTGCTTGTACCCCGGTGTATCTTTCCACCAACCGTCGTTGGTAATAACGCAAAGTAACTCAGCTCCCAATCGCGACTGCTCAGCAACGAATTCACTGAAGACAGATTCATAGCAAACAATAGGAGCTATTTTCCCAAAAGAGGTTTCCATAATTTTTACCGATTTTTCTTTTCCTAGCGAACCAATTGTTCCTCCATTGTCAATTGCGAGTTGATCAAAAAATGGGATATAATATGAGTAGGGGATGTGCTCGACACCTGCTACTAGTCGAGATTTGTGTACAAAAATCGCCTCTTTTTTAGGGCTAAGAAGAAGACTAGTATTGTAGTATTCGATGTACCTTCCATCATTCATTTGTCTCGAACTTCTCGAGTTTTTTTCGCTGAATATTTTCATTGTAGAGGCTCCAATAAGTAATTCTGAGTCCCATTTTTTAAGACTATCTCTATACATCGGATATACCAAGATAGACTTAAGTCTTGGCTCGAAAAACCCTCCACTTATTGCTGTTTCAGGAGCAACAACAAGGTCGGTTTTTGAATTTATTTTTTCGGATGCCAACTTCAGAATTTTTTGATTCTGCTTGTAGAAACTTCCTCTATCAAACTTTTCATTGTAGGGGTCAATATTTGGTTGAATCATTAAGGTTTCAATTTCATTTGCGCTTGTTATGAGTTTTTGCCCATTATTGAAACGTGATTCGATATACAATGACACGGCAATTGGGATAATTATACTTGTGAGATAAATAATAACCACAGGCTTTAAATTTTTCTTGTTTTTCAAGTTTCGAAATACAAGGTAACCGATAATATTGACTAAAATTACCCACAAAGAACCTCCTGAAACTCCAGTATATTCATACCACTGAATCCAACTTACACGCTCTGAAAAAGTATTTCCGAGTGACAACCAAGGATGCGCGAATTCCCAGTGGTTATGAAGGTACTCGAAACCAAGCCAATAGAAGGGTAGCGAGAGATATCCTTGTTTGCTTCCAACGTGTTTTTTCGTGATGTGAAAGGCTTGAAATACTAGACTCATGACCACTGTATTGAATAAAAAAGCAAATATTGCTCCTCCTGCACTTGCATTCCATAACCACCACGAGGTGCCGATATTGAAAACTAGAAAGCAGATGAGGCTATGGGTAAATATATTTAGTGAAGATTTGCCTTGCTCTGAAATACTAGCCTCAACAATAAGCAGAGGGATGATTCCAATAAAGATTAGGGGGGTTAAAGTGCCCGAAAAGGGAAATGCCAGGAACATCAATGTGCCACCGATCAAGGATGCTATCCAGCGTTTTTTCCGATTCAATGTCATAAGCAAATATAATGGCTAGAAAACAAAAAAGGCCGACAATTGTCGGCCTTTCAATAATTTAATTTGCGTTTTAGGCTTTTGCTTCTGTATCCAAGGGAATTACAGAAACAAAGGATCTGTTGTTTTTCTTCTTTTTGAATTCAACAAGACCGTCTTCTAACGCATACAACGTATGGTCTTTTCCAATACCCACGTTGTCACCAGGGTGGTGTTGCGTACCTCTTTGACGAACAATGATATTTCCTGCAATTGCAGCTTGTCCTCCGAAAATTTTAACACCCAATCTCTTACTTTGTGATTCACGTCCGTTTTTCGAACTACCAACTCCTTTTTTATGTGCCATTTTAATTTATTTTACGCTTCCTTTGCTTTCGCAGCAGGCTGCTTCTTAACTTTAATTCCCGTGATCGACAACTCTGTAAATTCTTGTCTGTGACCGTTCTTTTTCTTGTAACCTTTTCTACGTTTTTTCTTGAAGACAATTACCTTGTCTCCCTTGACGTGGTTTTCAACCTTTGCGGTGACTTTTGCACCTTTTACAGCCGGGGCGCCAACATTTACTTTACCTTTATCTTCTAGAAGCAATACTTGGTCAAACTCTACTTTTGAGCCTTCTTTTGCTTCCAAACGATGGACGTAAACTTTTTGGTCTTTTTGCACTTTAAATTGCTGCCCTGCTATCTCTACTATTGCGTACATAACAATGATTACATTATAAGTTATCCAAAATTGGACGACAAAGATACTATTTTCTTCTAATGCATCAAAATTATAACCGTTAAATCATGAAGACTTTTGGCGTCTGTTTGAATTGGCAATAAAAACTCCCAATAAGGCGATGAGCATGCCTGTGATTTGCAAGGCTGTAATTACTTCGTTAAAAAAGAAGCCAAATACAACTGCTACAATAGGAATGAAGTAGGTCACTGAGCTTGCGAAAAGGGCTGAGGTATTCTTGATAATGGTATTAAAAATGAAAAGTGCGAGTGCTGTTCCAACAATTGAGAGGATTAAAATGGCTAAAAGGCTATTCCAGATTTGTATGTTATTTTGAAATGTATTCAAGGTGTCTTCTGTGAAAAATAGTACCAATGAGGGCAGGAGTAACAAGAGAAATGCAATGGCCGCAATATCAAGTGATTTATAATGACTTAGCTTGTATCGGATTACGCTTAAGCTAATCGCGTAACATAGGGTTGCCCCAAGGACGCTGATGATATGACTCCATTCCCCTTCGATTGAATTTTGCTTTCCGAAATAGAGTAGTAAGCCGACACCAATAAACCCAATCGCGGTGCCGACGAATTGGCGGTAGTTCATTTTGTCCTTGAAGATGAAAATAGCGATAAGTATTGTAAATATGGGAGTAATGCTATTTAACATTCCTGCAAGTCCCGAGGATATGCCTGTTTCGGCATAGGTAAATAAGAAGGCAGGAGCGAGATTACCACAGATCGCAACTATCGAAAAAGACAGGATATCTTTTCTAAAATCGAGTGCTTTGAAAGCGCGAATTCCGAATGGTAGCAATGCAAGGCTCGCAAAAAGTATACGTAAGGTCGCAACCTGGTTTGAGCTGAAAGTTGAATGCCCATCAGCACTGTACATTGCTTTTTTCATGAGAATAAATGAGCTGCCCCAAATGATAGAGAGTAAAATAAGTAGAATCCAATATTTCAGATGAATTTTCACAAATCAAAAGTAAACAATTATGGCTACTATGTAATTGTGAATAAGTATATAGTTATCCACTTTTTACCACTTTTATAATAAGGCTATATTTCTTTTGTTTATATGTATTTAAGGTGTATTTTTGAAACAAAAAAAACAAATAAGCAGTATAAGTTATCAACAATTTAGATGTCGGTGGTAAAAAGTGGTAAAATTCCATTATTTTTACTCATAGTTTCGTTATGGCTGGATTAGTAGGAGAATTTGAGGTTAAGTTAGATAGCAAGGGTAGGTTTCTATTCCCTTCAGGTCTTAGGAAGCAGTTGGCTCCAACTGCCCAGCGTGATTTTATGTTAAACAAAGGTTTTGAGGATTGTCTTACGCTATATCCGATAATGGATTGGGAAAAAATGAGTGAACGTCTTTCAAAAATGAATTTGTTTAATCCGAAGAATCGAATGTTTTATCGTTTGTTTCATCAAGGTGCAAAACAAGTTGCGCTTGATAATGCGGGTCGTGTACTGATTCCAACAGCCCATGCCGAAAGGATTGGTTTAGGGCAAGAGGTAATGCTTATTGCATACAATGACCGCGTCGAGATTTGGGATAAATCCAAGTACTTCAAGATGATTGAAGAAAACATAACGGACTTTGCAGATTTAGCAAATGAAGTAATGGGAGACTTGGATGAACCAAAAGAATAGTACATACCACATACCAGTTTTGTGCGATGCATGCATCGAGGGCTTAGATATAAATCCCGAGGGGATTTATGTTGACGTGACCTTTGGCGGCGGAGGTCATTCAAGGGCCATTTTTGATCGGCTTTCTCTAAAGGGAACGCTCTACGCTATTGATCAAGATGAAGATGCGAAGCGTAACCTATGGGACGCACCTAACTTTCATTTCATACAATCAAACTTCTCATTCATACAAAACCAGCTCAAGTTGAGGGGGGTGTTTAAAGTCAATGGTATTCTTGCAGATTTAGGTGTATCCTCACACCAATTCGATGAGGGGAATAGAGGATTTTCAATTCGGAACGATGGTGCGCTTGATATGCGAATGAATACCTCTGCTAATCGAAGTGCGGCTGACGTATTGAATAATTGTGAAGAAGAGGAATTGACCTCGATCTTTCAAAAGTATGGAGAGATAAAAAATGCCAAAAGATTGTCTTATGAGCTCGTCAAGTTTCGTCAGTCAAATCCTTTAAAGACCACACAAGAGTTAATTGCCTTTTTAAAAAAATTTGCACCCAGATTCAAAGAAAATCGCTTTTACGCTCAAGTTTTCCAAGCCATCAGAATTGAGGTAAATCAAGAGATTAAAGCCTTAGAAGATTTATTAGGGCAATGTGAAGACTTAATCGCTCCCGGCGGAAGGCTCGTAGTACTATCCTATCATTCTCTGGAGGATAGACTCGTCAAGAATTTTATCAAAAAAGGAAACCTTGAGGGTGAGCTTGAAAAAGATTTTTTTGGAAATCCGCTAAAGTCATTTAAGGAGATAAACCGCAAACCAATTGTTCCGAATGAAAGAGAGCAAGCCGAAAATACACGATCACGTAGTGCCAAATTAAGAATAGCAGAAAGAAATGATGAAGGAAAGTAATACATCAAGTTTAGAGCCAAAATCGAGTCGAAAAGGAAGGGTTAAAAAACCAAATCCTGTCGCTCAGATTTTGAATGGAGAGTTTCTGACTAGATCTTTTGTCTTGAACAACTTGCCTTACATATTTTTCAGTCTGTTCCTGCTTATACTTTTTGTTGCAAAGGGATATTACGTCAAGCAAATTAAGGATGAGATCCGGGCGACTCAGATTCAAATTGATCAAAACTCCGCCGATTTTTTGGAGGTAAAGACCGCTTTTGAAATAGAAACAAGAAGACAAAAACTGATTGAAAAACTCAGTGACAGAGCATTGCGGGAATCTTTAAACGCAACAAGGGTAATTCGCTTAGAATCTGAAGAGAAATGAAAGAGTCGAACAGAAAGTTCTTACGAAATCGAGCTTACCTCATTTATTTTGGGTTTATGGCCCTGATGGCTACTGTTTTTGGAACAGTTGTTTCGATTCAATTCTCTCGAGATTCCATTGGGGAAATGCCAGGACAAGGAAAAATACAAGAACGCATTGTCTCTGATGAGCCGCGCTTGGGTGATGTTTTGGACAAGGATATGAACCCACTCATTACAACGGTTTCCTATTATGATGTGTATATGGATCCAACCGTAGCATCAAAAGAGCTTTTTGATGAGAATATAGATTCTTTGGCAAAAGGAATTAGTGATCTATTTCATCGCAAAGAGGCAAAGGATATTTCTAACCAATTACGTATAGCTCGCTCGAAAGGGAATCGGTTTGTCTCAATACAGAAGCAAGTCACAAATGAGCAAAGAATGGCTCTTCGAGAACTACCCATCTTGAATAAGGGCAGAATGAAGGGGGGAATCATTGATGGTCAAAATCAAGAATCAACGGTTCGTAAAAATCCGAAAGGACGGCTTGCTCAAAGAACGCTAGGATATTACAAGGAACGAAATGGGAAAAAATATGCTGTCGGTATTGAGGGTGCATTTCATGAATATTTGGCAGGAAAGCCTGGGGCTCAAATCGAGCAGAAGATTGCCAATGGATGGAGAAAGACAGGGAAAGTAATCGAGGAGTCAATTCCGGGATCAGATGTCGTGACTACAATAGATTCTGATATTCAAGAGGTAGTTCATTCTGAGCTTGAAAAACAATTATTATCAATGGATGCCTCCCATGGTTGTGTCATCGTTATGGAGGTCGCTACGGGTTATATCCGAGCAATATCTAACCTGAAACGCAATTCAGATAGCTCTTTTTCAGAATCCTATAATTACGCCATTGGAAGACTTTCTGCTCCGGGCTCGACCTTCAAATTAGCGTCATTAATGGCTGCTTTAGAAGATGGAAAATTATCCTTAGATACCGAAGTGAATGCATCGGGAACCTACCATTTTAAAGGTTCAAAAAAACCTCTATATGATTCCAATTACGGTCATGGTTATGGAAAGATATCCTTGAAAGAAGCCTTTGAGCTTTCATCCAACGTCATCGCACCGATCATAGATAATGCCTATAAAAATGA
Organism: uncultured Flavobacteriales bacterium; assembly: GCA_913020765.1. Classification (GTDB taxonomy): domain Bacteria; phylum Bacteroidota; class Bacteroidia; order Flavobacteriales_D; family Crocinitomicaceae; genus UBA952. Next base: position 7,090 of record CAJWAO010000039.1, read on the forward strand.
CCCACATCAATTTATTTCTCGGCTCGAAAAGTTTGGCTTGACCAAGCCGATAGGAATTGCGATCGCTGGAGAGCCAGACCCGAAGGTGTCGCGTCCTGGGTCTAGACAATGGTCAGGAATTTCAATTCCATATATGTCCATCGGTTATGAGCTAGAGCAAACTCCGCTTCAAACCTTGAATTTATATAATTCAGTCGCAAATAACGGTCGAATGATGAAGCCTCAATTTGTCCAAGAGATCAGAAATGCTGGACAGGTGGTCAAGACTTTTGACCCAGTGGTAATTGATGAGAAAATTTGCTCAGAATCAACCATAGAAAAGGTGAAAAGCTGTCTTGTGGGGGTTATGGAGAACGGCACAGGTAAAGACCTAAAGAGCGTCATGTTTAAAATTGCAGGAAAAACAGGGACAGTTAAATTGCTCGATGCATCAGGGGAGTTTTTAAATCGGTCTCAATCGGAATATCAGGCCTCTTTCTGTGGCTTCTTTCCTGCAGAAAAGCCATTGTACTCCTGCATTGTCGTTATCTATAAACCTAAAAAGAATATTTATGGAGCAAAAGTTTCGGGGACTGTTTTTGCTGCCGTTGCCAATAAGGTATTCGCTTCAAACCTCAAGTATCATGATGCGATCAATGAAGCAGATGATAAATCTGAAAATTTACCACCTATTAAAGCTGGTTACAAAGCGGATGCCTCTAATATCCTCGCTGAATTGGGCTACGAGCATAACATCACTGGCTCAGGGAAATGGATTGCTGAGGTGAGGCCCTCAAAAAAAATCAATTTAATTCCTCGTAAGGTCAAGAAAACGAGTGTTCCTAATGTCCAAGGGATGACGGCCAAAGATGCTATTTATCTTCTGGAGGATATGGGAATGGTTGTTCAAATATCAGGGTATGGAAAAGTAATATATCAATCTATCGCTGAAGGTACGGCATTGGAAAAGGGTAGGTTAATCAAATTGACTTTAAAGGACGTATGAAAGATTTAACTCAATTATTAAGCAACATAAATCATGAGCTCATATGCGGCGCTCAAGACGCGATGATTGAATCTATTGAGTTCGATTCTAGAGCTTGTTCCCGAGGCGCTCTCTTTGTCGCAGTCAAAGGCTACTCTTTAGATGGTCACGATTACGTTAAATCGGCGTATGAGAATGGATGTCGTGCTTTTTTGGTTGAGCGCAAAGTTGATTTCTACAAGGAGGACATGTATATGGCACGTGTTGAAGATTCTTCGGAAGCTATGGCTTTACTTTCTGATCTGTTTTTCGATTCCCCTTCCAAGGAATTAAAGCTTGTTGGCATCACCGGAACAAACGGAAAAACCACCTGTGCGACGCTCATGTATGATCTTTTTAAAGGCTTGGGTTACCAGGCAGGTTTATTGTCAACAGTGGTAAACAAAATCGGAGACGAGGAAATCAAGGCGACACATACGACACCGAATCCTGTAACCCTAAACAAACTTTTACGCCAAATGGTGGATGCAAAATGCACCCATTGTTTTATGGAAGTAAGCTCACATGCGATTGACCAGAATAGAGTATTTGGCTTGTCCTTTTCAGGGGGCGTTTTCACCAATATTTCTCACGATCATCTGGATTATCACAAGACCTTTGCTGCCTACATTAAGGCTAAGAAACAATTCTTCGATCAGCTGCCCAAATCTGCTTTTGCACTTGTAAATACCGACGATAAGAATGGGTTGGTGATGCTTCAGAATACGCGGGCGAATCAAGTTCATTACGCCCTAAAAACACCTGCAGATTTTAAGGCGAAGGTCCTTGAAAATGAGCTATCAGGGCTGGTAATGAATCTTGATGACACTGAGTTTTATTCTCGTTTGATTGGCAGGTTTAATGCCTATAATCTGTTGGCAGTTTATGCCGTAGCTACCCTTTTGGGTCAAGACAAGATTGAGACTCTTGGGGTACTGAGTAATCTTCAATCTGTAGCGGGTCGTTTTCAATATTTAAAAGTTTCAGGAGGGCCAACAACGATTGTTGACTACGCGCACACCCCAGATGCTTTGAAAAATGTTTTGGAGACCATCAAGGCCGTAAAGCAAACAGATTCAAGATTGATTACAGTCATTGGTTGTGGAGGAGATAGGGATAAAGAGAAGCGACCGATAATGGCTGCCATCGCAAGTGACATGAGTGAACAGCTCATTTTAACCTCAGACAATCCAAGGACTGAGGCTCCTAGTGCAATTCTCAATGATATGCAAAAAGGCCTTGACGATGAGCAGCTCAATAATGCTTTTGTGATGGAAGACCGCAAGGAGGCGATCAAGCTAGCGGTGAAGCTTGCCAATGAATCAGATGTGATTCTTATTGCGGGCAAGGGCCATGAAAAGTACCAAGAGATAGATGGAGTCAGGTATGACTTTGACGACTATGAAATTGCAAGTGAATTTACAAACCAAATGACACCATAATGCTGTATTACCTTTTTGACTTACTAGATAATTATAATGTTCCAGGAGCAGGTCTATTTAGCTACATCTCTTTTCGTTCGGCACTGGCATTAATTACTTCGCTAATCATTTCCATTGTATTTGGAAGGCGTATCATCGAGCGCTTACAGAAGCAGCAAATCGGCGAAACAGTTAGGGATCTCGGTCTCGCAGGTCAAATAGAAAAAACAGGAACACCCACAATGGGTGGACTGATTATCCTTGGTGCCATTTTGATTCCAACCCTTCTTTTTGCTCGATTAGAAAATGTGTATGTCATCACGATGATCATTGCCACGGTTTGGTTAGGAATGATTGGCTTCATTGATGATTACATCAAGGTATTTAAAAAGAATAAAGAGGGCCTAAAGGGTAGGTTTAAGGTGGTTGGTCAGATTGGCGTTGGGTTGATTGTGGGGACGGTACTTTATTTTTCGGATGATGTGGTGGTTCACAAGAAAGTTGCGAGCGATTATACCCTTAAAGCGGGGGAGAAAAATGTCAGTCATCAGCATACCTCCTCGGATGATACATCATTTAAATGGGTCGAGACTGACGAGATGACGACCACCATTCCATTTGTCAAAGACAATGAGTTTAATTACAAATGGCTGCTTGGAGGGAGCGCCTCTTACGGGTGGTTGATTTTTATTCCCATTGTCATTTTCATTGTCATCGCTGTTTCCAATGGAGCTAACATGACCGATGGTCTCGATGGTTTAGCGACAGGAACATCCGCTATTGTTGGTATCGCCTTGGCAGTTTTGGCCTATGTGAGCTCACACGTAAGGTTCTCCGATTATTTGAATGTCATGTACATTCCTTTGGCAGAGGAGCTTGTCATTTTCATTAGTGCCTTCGTTGGTGCATGTATTGGTTTTCTCTGGTATAATTCATATCCGGCACAGGTATTTATGGGGGATACAGGAAGTCTTGCGATCGGAGGTATTATTGCTGTTTTTGCCATTTCAATTCGAAAAGAGCTGCTGATTCCTGTCTTATGCGGTGTCTTTTTAATCGAAAATATCTCGGTAATGCTCCAGGTTGGCTACTTCAAATATTCTCGAAAAAAATATGGAGAGGGTAGGCGTATTTTTAAAATGGCGCCCTTACACCACCACTATCAAAAATCAGGTTTACATGAAGCTAAAATTGTCGCCCGTTTTTGGATTCTGGCTGTACTTCTTGCTGTTGTAACTATTGTAACTCTTAAGGTGCGTTAATGGATATAAAAGGACAAAATATCGCAATTATTGGAGGCGGCGAAAGCGGTGTTGGCGCAGCTTTACTAGGCAAAAAAATGGGGGCGAATGTTTTTGTTTCAGATGCGGGTGCGCTAAAAGCTCAATACAGAAATGAGCTTCTAAAAGAAAATATTGATTTTGAGGAGTCTGGACACAGCTTGGACAGAATTCTTGCTTCAAAATACATCATTAAATCTCCCGGGATTCCGGCCCATGTGCCAATATTTAAGGAATTGGCGCTTAAAGAGGTCAAAGTACTTTCTGAAATCGAATTTGCCGCAAAGTTTACCAATGCCAAAAAAGTTTGCATTACCGGAAGCAACGGCAAGACAACAACGACGATGCTGCTCTACCACATCTTTAAAAGTGCGGGCTTAAATGTTGCTTTCGCTGGAAATATTGGAAAAAGTCTGGCTCGACAGGTTTCACTCTATGAACCAGATTATTTTATCATCGAGCTCAGCTCCTTTCAGCTTGATGATCTTGAGACGTTTAAAGCGGATATATCCATTCTCCTGAATATAACACCAGATCATTTAGACCGCTATGAAAATGACCTTAGTCTTTACGCGGATTCGAAGCTGCGTATTACTCGGAACCAAACCAAGGATGACTGGTTCATCTTCAATGCTGACGATCCTGTAATTAAGGATAAACTCTCAAGGATAAATCTTCCTATGAAGGTCGCCAGCTTCTCTATAAAAACTCCTCAAGATATAGGGGGGTACTCAATTTCGGAACAATTAATAATCAATATAAAAGAACAATTATCTATGTCCATTCATGATTTAGCTTTAAAGGGTAAGCACAATACCCAAAATTCATTGGCAGCAGGGATTGCTGCCAGAGTAGTAGAAATTCGCAAGGATATCGTGCGTCAAAGTCTAGAGGATTTTGTCAATGTAGAACACAGACTCGAGTTTGTTGCAAAAGTCAATGGGATTGAGTTTATCAATGACTCCAAAGCCACAAATATCAATTCTACCTGGTTTGCGCTTGAGAGCATGGAAAAACCGACAGTCTGGATTGTTGGTGGTGTGGATAAAGGCAATGATTACAATGAGCTTTTGCCCTTGGTCGATGAGAAAGTCAAAGCAATTATTTGCCTTGGTGAGAACAACGATAAAATCAAGGAGGCATTTGCTTCAAAGGTTGAAACGCTTGTTGAAGCTCGAACGGCAGTTGAGGCAGTCGCTTATGCATATCGATTGGCCAGAAAAGAGGAGTCTGTTTTGCTTTCTCCAGCTTGTGCAAGCTTTGATCTTTTCGAGAGCTATGAAGATAGAGGAAATCAATTTAAGCACGCAGTAAGAATGTTGTAGGGTGAGCAAAAAGGAGCTTCATAATACGAAAAGAGAATCTAAGGCTAAGAAGGCTGTTCGTGCATTAAATGCTGCTTCGCCATCGATGAAGCCACTCGGGAAATATCTAGGAATGGACACCTTCTCGTGGCACAATCCAGACTTAGAATTTCTAGAAAAGACAGTTGCGTCTTTTCCCTTTGAATTGTTGTGGGTCGGTAATGAAAATGAGATAAAAGGTTTTTTAGATAAATACCCAAGTGAAGCGAATAAAATTCAGCGATGTATTGTCTATGGTGCCTGTTCAGATAATTGTTCAAATAAAATCATTTCTATGCCTACAATACATGAAGCTCTACATCATTTGGAAAGTGCGACTTTTAGGCCAGGAATTCTACTATTTACTGCCTCGGATGCTGATGCTGAATATAGCATGCGGTTTTTTGAGAGGTACATCTCTAAATCCCATTTGACTCAATGAGGTATTATTTAAAATATCTCAAAGGGGATCCCGTAATATGGATGATTGTTATCCTTCTTATGTCCTTTTCTTTGGTAACCGTATACAGCTTTGTGCCTGTATTGGTGAAGATAGAGGGAGGTACTCCATTCTACTATTTGGCGAAGCATTTGGTCTATGTCGTTTTGGGATTTGCAAGCATGTTTACCCTTCACAGAATCAATGCCAAGTATATCTATCAAATCAGCAAATTCGCGTACTATTTGGCTATTGGACTCTTGCTGTTTACCATGTTTTTTGGAATCAATGTCAACGGCGCAGACCGCTGGATTAGAATTCCTTTCATTGGTCTTACGTTTCAATCCTCTGATTTTGCGAAGCTCGCCTTATTGATGTATCTCTCTCAGCTTCTTGTCAAAAAAGAAAAATATTTTGATGATTGGAAGGAAGGCGTACTTCCTGTCTTAGCCCCCATTGTAGTAATTTGTCTTTTGATTCTCAAAGACAACCTCTCTACCGCTGTTATGCTATTCATGCTGTCCTTTATCTTGCTTTTTATTGGGCGTTTTCCATGGAAAAAGTTAGCCGTAATTTTCATGTCAGTTGCTGTATTGGGACTTCTTTTGGTAACGGTTCATAAGGCTTTCCCTGATTTAAATTTACTCTCGCGCTATGATACCTGGGAGGCAAGGTTTGAACGAAAATATCTCCAGGGACCCGCTTCTGTCGAATTTGATATTTCAAATGCCCAAGCCAACAATGCGAAGCTTGCCATTTATAATGGCTCAGTTACAGGTCAGGGTGTGGGTGATGGAAAACTTAAAGGATACATTCCTGAGGCCTATGCCGATTTTTACTTTGCCAGCTTTATTGAGGAGTTTGGTTCAATTTCAGCTTTCTTCCTCATGTTTTTATATATGGTTCTTCTGCTCAGAATCATCAGGGTGGCATTGAAAACAGATGTTTTGTTTGAGTCCTATATTTGTCTTGCCATAGGAATTCACCTATTGCTTCAGACGTCCATAAACATGTTGGTTTGTACAGGGTTATTGCCGGTTACTGGGCAAAATATGCCTTTTTTGGCCATGGGAGGATCAGCGCTGATTATGGCCTGTATATCCATTGGTATCGTGCAATCAATAGCTAAAAAGAACAATAAATTAACAGCAACAGTCACATCGTTTGATTTAAATGAAGATGAAGGAAAAAATTGAAAGGGTTTTAATCTCAGGAGGAGGCACGGGCGGGCATATCTTTCCCGCAATTGCCATTGCTGATGAAATAAAGCGAAGAAATCCTCATGTAGAGATCTTGTTTGTGGGTGCTGAAGGAAAAATGGAGATGGAACGTGTTCCCAAAGCTGGGTATACCATTAAAGGCCTTCCGATTGTGGGGCTCCAAAGAAAATTGAGCTTTTCTAATTTCTTATTGCCCTTTAAGCTGTTTGCGAGTCTCCTGAAGGCCGTAAAAATTATCAAGCAGTTTAAACCACAATTGGCCATCGGTGTTGGTGGCTATGCGAGCGGTCCAACCTTAAAAATTGCTCAAATGTTAGGCATTTCAACGGTGATTCAAGAGCAAAACTCCTTCCCAGGTAAAACCAATATTTTACTCTCTAAAAAGGCAAATTTAATATGCACCGCCTATGGTAATCTTGAGCAGTTTTTTTCAAAAGAAAAAATCCGGTTTACTGGAAATCCCGTTCGACAAGAATTACGCAATATAAAAATCACAAAAGAACTTGCTTTAGCGAAGTTTGGTTTGTCTTCATCTCAAAAAACGGTGCTTGTGATTGGTGGTAGTTTAGGTGCCAAAACACTTAATGATTCAATTTTAAAAAATATAGCACAAATTTCAAATGGGCAGCTTCAATTCATCTGGCAATGTGGCAAGGGATATGTTGACCAAATCAATACCTCCATTCAAGATGTTCCCCAACAAATTAAGCTGATGCCATTTATTTCCGATATGGATGCTGCCTATGCTGCGGCGGACCTTGTCGTGTCTAGGGCTGGCGCTTTGTCAGTTTCAGAATTATGCCTAGTGGGCAAGCCAGCCATACTTGTTCCTTCCCCAAATGTGTCGGAAGACCACCAAACAAAAAATGCAATGGCATTGGTCAGTGAGCATGCTGCAATCCTTGTCAAGGACATAGATGCGCGTGAGGCACTTGTTCCAGAAATACTTGAGCTCATAGCCGATGAAGCAAAGCAAACGGAATTGTCTAAAAATATAAGTGCACTGTCAAAACCCAATGCCACACAGGAGATTGTAGATGCATGTGAAACCCTGATTAGCTAAAAATGAGAAATCAACTGACAGACTTTACGAACTTCTATTTTATCGGAATAGGTGGTATCGGTATGTCGGCATTGGCAAGATATTTTAAAGCGAATGGTAAAGAGGTTGCGGGTTATGATCGAACACGATCGGAGCTCACTCAGGCACTATTGAATGAAGGTTGTAAGATTCATTTTGAGGATCAGGGCGAGAAGGTGAAAAATCATGTTTCGACACCAGAAAAAACCTTGGTGATTTACACTCCTGCCGTTGCGGATACCCACAAAGAATTGCTTTACTTCAAAGAAAAGGGGTATACAGTTTACAAACGCGCAGAGGCCTTAGGCCTGATCACACGTTTCATGAAGGGCTTGTGTGTTGCTGGTACCCACGGAAAAACGACCACAAGTGCCATGCTCTCGCACATACTTGATCAAAGCCCATGGAAGTGTAATGCTTTCTTAGGCGGTATTGCGTCAAATACGAACTCCAACTTACTGCTCAACAAGCAATCTGAATGGGTGGTCGTGGAGGCGGATGAATTTGACCGTTCTTTTTTGCATTTATCTCCATTTGCGAGTATTGTTACAGCGATAGATCCCGACCATCTCGATGTATATGGCGATTCCTCTAGCTTTACGGATGGTTTTCGGCAGTATGCCATGAAGATTGATCCCAATGGCGTCTGCGTTGTGAAAGAAGGAATATCATTGCCAACTTTGTGTCCTTCTATTTCGTTCGGCATTGAGAGTGATACGGCAGATTACAATGCTTCTAAATTATCTTATGTAGAGGGTGAAATGCAATTTTTTGTAGACACCAAATCTTCTGGTCGTGTACCCTTTAAGCTTGGTCTTCCGGGTATTCATAATGTTTCAAATGCATTGGCATGTGTTGCATTGCTTGACCATATTGGTCTTCCGATGTCTGACATTCAGCGTGGCTTGGCATCATTTAAAGGTGTGAAACGACGTTTCGAGGTGCAAATAAAAACCTCAGAGCTGGTGTATATAGATGATTATGCCCATCATCCAGAGGAGCTCAAATCCCTTATTGATTCTTTGAGAATGATGTATCCTGAGCAGGAAATTAACGCTGTTTTTCAGCCACATTTGTATTCGCGAACAAGAGATTTTGGCAATGCTTTTTCAGAACAGCTATCACGTTTTGATTCACTTATTATTTTGCCCATTTATCCGGCACGTGAACCAGAAATCATAGGTGTTTCGAGTGAATGGCTGCTTTCTATGGTAAATATGAAAAACAAAAAGGTATTGAGTGCCACGGATGTGCTTCAGGCAATGAAGCAAAAAACGAAAGGCGTGATTGTCACTATTGGCGCCGGCGATATCGGTGAAATCGTTGCGCCATTGAAAGATATTTTAATCCAAAATATAGAAGCTGCATCATGAAAAAATGGATGAAATTTATACTCTGGTGCTTCCTTTTTACAGGCCTTGTTGTCATTTTGTTTTTAGCGCACAAAAGGGCCGCGAATGTTGCTTTGAATGATCCTGAAATAAAAATTTCTGTTGCGGGTGTTGATACCTTTTTGACCCAAAAAGAGGTTCTGAGTCGTTTAAAAACACATCAGATATTTGAGAAGGGTAAAGAGGCATCATCGCTTGATGTGTATAAAACAGAAGCTACCTTGGATTCAATGCCGGAGGTTCGGAATGTTGAGGTTTATAAGGGGCTGAAGGGTGTGTGGTCAATAGACCTAGAGCTCGTAAAGCCTTTGGCAAGGATTTTTCCGGAGGGTCAACAATCCTTCTATTTAGATGCAGATGGCAATAAGATGAAAAGGTCATCGATTCATACGGCCAGGGTGCCCATATTTTCGGGTCTGATTCCCGATCGAATTGATAGTGAAAACGTGGGTTTGATTATCAACAACGACTCCTTGAAAAGTATTAGGCTACTCGATGATATCTATCGCATTTCAAATTATGTTTGTAAGGACCCCTTACTGCAATCATTGATAGGCCAGGTTTATTGCGATGAAAATCATGAATTTATTATGATTCCAGTGGTGGGAAAACAAAGAATAGTCTTTGGCAAGGCAAGCTCGGTAAAAGAGGTAGAGGATAAGTTCCAGAGGCTCAAGGTATTTTATCAGGAGGCAATGCCCTACGAGGGTTGGAATAAGTATAAAGAAATAAGTTTAAAATATGAAGGACAAGTCGTTTGCAGAAAAGCCAGCTGAATCTGGAAAAAAATCCGTCGTTGTAGGTCTGGATATTGGGACCACAAAAATCGCATGTTTTGTTGGTGTTAAAAACGATCACGGTAAGATAGAAATTATCTCTCGCGGGAAAAGTCCATCTTTGGGTGTAAAAAAAGGAGTTGTCTCCAATATTGGACAAACAATCAATTCTATCCTTGCTGCTGTGGAAGATACAGAACAGAATTGTAAGGAGGGAAATTTAAAGCTGAGTCATGTTGTGGTTGGAATTGCTGGTCAGCATATTCGAAGTATGCAAACGAGCGACAGCTATACCAGAAAAAATAGGGAAGAAGAAATCTCTCAAGCGGATATTACCACCTTTATCAACAACATGTATGATTTGGTCATGAATCCCGGTGAGGAAATCATCACGGTCATTCCACAAGAATATACTGTCGATGATGAACAAGGCATAAAGGAGCCTATCGGAATGGCGGGTGTGCGTCTAGAGGCTAACTTCCATATCATCACAGGTCAGGTAAGCAACGTTAAAAATATTTACAACTGCGTTCAGCGCGCTGGACTTAAGATAAGTGAGGTTATTCTTGAGCCAATCGCTTCAGCGGATGCGGTTTTAAGTGATGAGGAAAAAGAGGCAGGCATTGTGCTCGTCGATATTGGCGGTGGCACAACGGATGTGGCCATCTTCCATGACGGAATCATTAGGCATACCGCAGTGATACCGTATGGTGGAAACATTGTTACCCAAGACATTAAAAAGGGCTGTCGCATACTAGAGAGACATGCCGAAAAGCTCAAGGTAAAATTTGGAAGTGCACTGGCCTCAGAAAGCAGTGAGAAAGAGGTGGTCTGCATTCCTGGACTTCGTGGACAAAAATCCAAAGAGATTACAGTCAGAAATTTAGCCTCTATTATTGAGGCACGCATGGTGGAAATCATTGAAAAGGTCAATAACGAAATCCAAAACTCAGGATATGCGAAAGAAATTATTGGTGGTATTGTCGTAACGGGTGGTGGATCCAAACTCAAGCACCTCACCCAATTATTTGAGTATTTGACGGGCATGGATGCGCGTATTGGATATCCCAATGAGCACCTTGCCAATACCAACGATGAATCTTTGACAAGCCCAATCTACTCGACAGGTATTGGTCTTGTATTGAAGGGCTTTGAAAAGAATGCAAGGCCAGTTGAAAAAATCGATGAAGAAGAAGAACCTGTCAGAAAAGGCAAATTTTTTGACAAAGTACTCAAAGGGGTCAAGGACCTTTTTGAGGATGAATAATAATAGTAAACGTTAAAATTATAGATATGGAATTTGACATACCAAAAGAAAACAGCTCTGATATAAAAGTAATTGGAGTAGGGGGAGGCGGAAGTAACGCCGTAAATCATATGTTTAATCAAGGGATTCAAGGTGTCGATTTCATCATCTGTAATACGGATCGCCAAGCTTTGGACATCTCTCCGGTGCCCTACAAGATTCAGCTGGGTACAGAGCTTACCGAGGGCCGCGGGGCTGGAATGCAGCCTGAAGTTGGTGAGAACGCTGCACTCGAAAATCTTGAAGATATTCGGGAGCTATTGAGTCAAAATACGAAAATGCTTTTTGTGACCGCAGGTATGGGCGGAGGAACAGGAACCGGTGCCGGCCCTGTGATTGCACAAATTGCAAAAGACCTCGGAATACTTACGGTGGGTATCGTCACGGTCCCATTTAATTTTGAAGGTAAAAAGCGAAGAATTCAAGCTGAAGCAGGATTAGAGCGCATGCGTCAAAATGTAGACAGCTTGCTCATTATAAGCAACGAAAGACTGCGTGATTTTGGCAAAAATATGGCCCTTACTGATGCTTTTGCACATGCGGACAATATTTTGACTGTTGCTGCCAAGGGCATTGCAGAGCTGATTTCACGAACAGGACTGATCAATACAGACTTTAACGACGTCAATACAGTACTCCGCGATAGCGGACATGCCATCATGGGTTCTGCACAAGCAGAAGGTGAAGACCGCGCAATGGAAGCAGTTACTGCAGCATTGGCCTCACCATTATTAAATGACAACGACATTACGGGTGCAAATTACATCTTACTAAATATCAGCTATTGCTCCTCAAATGAAATCACCATGGATGAGATGGGTGAAATCACGGATTACGTCCAAGACGAGGCTGGCTCTACCGCAGACGTGATTTTCGGTGTGGGTTGTGATGACTCTCTTGGCAACAAGCTTTCTGTAACAATCATTGCCACAGGTTTTGCTACCTCTGACGACCTAATTGTTCCGCTCGGTAAACCGGCAGAACGCATCAATATACCTTTAGAGGATGCCGCGGTAAAAGAAATCAAGCAGCCCTTATCAAACCCGGTAAGCCCATCAGAACCAGAGGCTGTAGTTGAGGAAAAAGACGAACCTTTCGTAAAAACCGTTGAACCTACAACAGAACCAGTGAATGTCGTCGATGCTATTGACCTCTCCTCTGAGGAGCTCGTGGTTCACGATTTGAGTGAAGACGAAGAGACGCAAGAAACGGCAAATGAAAACGAAGCAGCACCCTTATCATGGGAAATCAGCGAAACCATTGTTCCTGAGACATTAAATGACGCTGAGTCTCAACAAGATTTATTTTCAGAGACCGATGTTGTAAAACACCAGCTGGATGATGAAGATGAAATTGATGACAAGCCCGATGCACCTGACCACCAAAAAATGACGCAGGACCGCGTTAATAAAATTCAGGAGCATACGGCAAAACTCAAAAATGCAGAGGGTATTTCAGACTATGAAAAGGAGCCTGCATTTAAAAGAAGATCGCTGTCCTTGGACAATAGCAAGCCAAGCGAGGAGAAACCAAGTAGATTTGGACTCTCAGAAGATGAGAATGGAGGTTCCGACTTGAGCGACAACAGCTTTTTACACGACAACGTAGATTGATGGCACTTTCAGACGAAATCAATCAGGCCATCAAGGAGGCCATGCGCGCCAAAGACAAGGTGCGCTTATCTACCTTGCGCGACATCAAATCTAAAATCATGGTCGAGGCCACCTCGGGATCCGGAAATGCAATAGACGATGGTGTGGTCCTCAAAATCTGTATGAAGCTTTTCAAGCAACGAAAGGAGACCTACGAATTGTATGTCCAGCAAAATAGACCTGATTTGGCTGAAGAGGAGCTTGCACAGGC
>CAJWAO010000040.1 GCA_913020765.1 uncultured Flavobacteriales bacterium
GAGGTAAAACCTTCAGGACCTTGCCAGGAATAAGTTGCATATTCAGAAATTGGCACAATAAGTTGCGCTGAATCTCCTTCGCAATATGTACTATTCGAGGAAATTTCTATGTCCGTACAATTCGGCGCATTAATGGTCACAATGTTATCTGTTGGTGTTGGGCATCCATTTATATCGAATGATGCGGATGCCCCTCCGTTGTCGTAAGGATATCCTCCGATTTCTCCGTCTCCGTATATATAGGATAAATTTTCTAGGGATGTGTCACAAAGCAAAAGAATGCAATCATCAATGACCTCCACCTGAAAACGAATTGCTGCGCTGTCTAGACCTAGGGAGGAATTGACCATTGTTCCTCCATTGATCGCGTCTGCCCCTGCATTTACGCGTGTTCGAACAATTCTATTTACTGCATCATATTCTGCTTGATCATCGCCACTTACATCAGTTTTCGGCCCTGTAAATGGGCCATTTAGGTATTCTATTGAGTTTGGGACAAACAATGTCCGTATGTCAAGGGCCGTTTGCATGTAGGTATCCAATGAAACATCAGAGCCTATATTTTTTCCGACAACAGTGTATTCTAGAATGTCCCCTGGTTGTGCAGGTGGGCCGTTAAGGTCATTGATTGTTACACTTGCTCTTAGATCAGGCTGGTAGACATCAATAGCCGAGGTGATAATTCTCGGCAGAATTGCGTCTTGTGTCGTCACAACCCTTATAGTGGCTTCGGTTGCACTATTTCCGATGTAGGTAAATGCAGTGTTGTCAGGAATAAATATTCCGTTGTCAAAACCTAGAAGATTATTATAGTCCGGATTCCTGTTGGGGGTAAGTGTTCCCCCACTAGTGATGGTGCTGTTAAAAAAATCTGATGCCGTCCTCAATGGATCAGGGACATCCAAAAAAGTACCAGTACCATTGAATTGAAAACGATCGCCTTGTATGCTTCTATCTCCCTCGTAGGCCGTCACACCAAGCTCAAAACTTACCGGGCCTGTATTTGGTGTAATGAAACCGGAGATAGGGATATCTAAATTATTTTGTCCACTGACATATCCCATTCCGTCAAAAACAGTAAGATTTCTTAACGATTCTAGTTCGTTTTTGTAGACGACCACAATGGTCCAAGCAGCAAACAAATTCTCATCTCCAGTTCTAGAAGAGACATTGGCTATGGTGAAACGGCCGTTCCCTCCGGAGGCTTGAACAAGTGGTGTGATATCCTTGAAGCAGAAATAACTTGGCATTCCGAAGGCGGGATTTCCCGGAATATCTTGAACGTCTATGGTTTCATCTGCAGTAATATTTTGATAAAATAAGTTATCCAACTTAATTTTTACATTCTTACGATTGACATACGCCGTGGTATTTTCTTGAATCCTTGCGCTCCAATATAAGCCGGCCCAGCTGACTTCACTACAAGATGGTAGGGCAAGGCTATCACTCGAAGACATAAAAGTTGAACTAACGTTGTCAATATCGACATAATCCATCGATACTCCGCCGTCTTGATTGTGGTTCCCGTTAGGCGGAAATTGGTTTTGAAATGTGCCACAATTTGGATTTTCACTATTACAGGTAACGGCAACGTTCGAAATCATTTTGATTCCTCCTTTTTGGTTGGCTTGAAAACGAATGTCGAATGGACTTACGACCTGTGCGTAGAAATTGACGAAAGAAAAAATCAATAACATGGAAACCAAAATTTTGGTGTACATATTACGTTGTTGGCTATTGCAAATTTTTTCTTTTAAAACCACAAACAATAAACGATTCATCGGTCGAATATGTTGCTTTTAGCAGAAAGAAAAAATCAGGGCGAAAATATTTGGCCGCTGTTCCTTTCGCTTTCGCTCATGGGAAAAATCCTAAATTAGAAATGTTATCTTTAATCTATTCATTTTTATTCATTCGAACGTATGTGGAAAGTAGCTTTATTGTTAATATTTACCTTGATCACCGTACCTGTGGTTTGTTTTTATTATGATGAACCATTATCTCCCTTGCAATCCGAGGCGCTTTACACCTTACTTTGGGTCTACGGAATCGCTTCTTTATATTGCTTTTTGGTAAGTACAATAACTGATAATTACAGTCAAGTTGATAAGCTGTGGAGTATTATGCCTATACCTTATCTTTGGATTTTAGCAGATTACTCAGATTATAATCATAGAATGGTACTGATGGCTATTTTAGTTACTGTTTGGGGAGTTCGATTGACATTGAATTTTGCCAGACGAGGAGGGTATTCTATTAAATTTTGGACAGGGGAAGAAGATTATCGTTGGTCAATATTACGTGCCAAACCTGGATTTGAACAAAAATGGAAATGGATTTTATTTAATTTGATGTTCATTTCTGCGTACCAGATGGGGCTCGTCCTTTTAACCACTTTACCTGCACTAAGGGTACTAGGAACTCATGGAGAACTCGGTATCATCGATGGTTTCCTAGCCATTATCATTTTAGGATTTATATATATTGAATATTTGGCAGATCAACAGCAATATGATTATCAAACTGAGAAGTATAGGCAAAGGTCAGAGGGGAGTCTTGAACCTTTCTACCAAGTAGGTTTTGTACATACAGGTTTGTGGGCATATATGCGTCATCCAAATTACATGGCAGAACAGGCGGTTTGGATTGTATTTTATTTCTTCTCTGTTGTTGCAACAGGGCATTGGATCAATTGGACCATTACAGGTGGTTTACTACTTGTCTTATTATTCAAAGGAAGCTCAGATTTTTCAGAATCAATCTCAGAAGAAAAATATCCTGAGTACAAACGATATATGAATACGGTTGGTCGATTTTTACCTTTCAAAGGAGCTTACAAGCGACCGTAAAAAATGACTAAAATGGGTTGTATTGACCTCTTTTATATAATTCATGGATGATTGCAGCCTCCATTTTAGAATCATCGAGTCCACGGTGCTGCTCTATTTTTGGTGTTTCAGGAAATAGAATGTCCCATGCCTCTTGTGCCTTCGGCCATTTGTAGCCGAAAGGCCCGTCAATTTTAAAGTAGTCCACGCTTTTTTTCATTGGGCAGTCGATTGCAGGGCCCAAATTAAAACCGGCAAGCTCCAAAAAAGCACTATCAAATGCTCTGTTCCAAGCAGTGATTAAACCTAGGTAGTCATTCATTATACCCTGGATATCTGCTGCATAATTCGACATGGGTTCAGCATTTCTGACCTCTTCAAGTTCCATGTAACCATTTTGAAAAATCCATGCCTCTCTGTGCTTTGCGGTGAGTCTGGGGTCCTTAAATACTTTATCAAATAACTCGCTTATTTCTCCTGTTTCAAGATTCAATTTTACCATGCCTAGCTCAAGAATGAGATCCTCTTTTGGTTCCAGTCCAGTTGTCTCAATATCAAGTACAATGATTTCTTTACTCATAAATCGTCTAGTGATTTTCACATATTAATGTGGTGTAATTTTTAGACTTTTGAATGTAGCAACTCTTTTTGCGAAATCCAATGAAAAAGCCCAATTTTGTGACCATAAAATGGAATATTCAGGATATATGAATAATCAGTCCAAAGAGAAAATGTACATTCGGTTAGAAGCTGAATTAAGGGCCTTAATTTCTCGTGAAGATGCCCTTATTTCAAATATGTCAAACTTTACTGCGGCTCTTCAAAATCGATTTAATTTTCTTTGGACTGGGTTTTACATAGTTGAGGGAAAAGAGCTAATATTGGGTCCTTTTCAAGGTCCGGTGGCATGTACCAAAATTCCATTTGATAAGGGAGTTTGTGGAAAAGCGTGGTCCAATAAAAAAACTTTACTCGTCAAAGATGTGCATCAATTTCCAGGACACATCGCATGCAGCAGTGAATCTAAAAGCGAAATTGTTGTTCCACTTATAAATAAAGAAGGTGAAGTACTAGGAGTACTAGATATTGATAGTATTGATTTAAATTATTTTGACGGCACTGACCAAACTTGGTTAGAAAAAATTATTAAATGGTTCGTTTCGGAGTTGTATTAGTCGGTTTTCTTGTTTTGTTTTCATGTGCGCAAATTGGAACAATTAATGGTGGAGCGAAGGATGTTTCGCCTCCTCGCATTGAGAAAAGTACGCCTATCGATGGTGCCGTGAATGTTGACATAGATCAAATTCAAATCGAGTTTGATGAATTTGTTGTATTACAAAAGCCTCAAGAAAATCTAGTTTTACTACCATCTGATGTCTCCTATGAGACAAAACTTGTCAATAAGAGGTTAACCCTTGATTTGCAGGATAAGCTTTCTCCAAATACAACCTACTCCCTATATTTGAACGAGGCAATAAAGGATTTGACCGAGGGAAATGATACCTTAATTCAGTTGGTGTTTTCAACGGGCCCATTTTTAGATTCTAATGTTGTGAATTTTCAGGTGATGGATGCTTTTACCAATAAAATTGCGTCGGGAATCACTGTAGGTTTATTTGATTCCTTGGAACAATTCCAACCCATCTATTTTTCTAAAACAGATGATAAAGGTATGGCTAGGATTAGGGCTATTGCTGAAGGAACTTACTTTTATGCTGCTTTTGACGATGAAAATAAAAATCGGGCTCGAGACCGAAATGAATTACAATTTGCAGAAAAGTATTCAATTCAAGTCGATTCAAGTTATAAAGACACTTTGCAATTATTTATTTCTCAACCACGGGTTCCTCAAAATTCACTGAATGCCTCTTTTATAAGTCCGTATATTCTTGCAATTAGGATACCAGCTCAGTCTTCACTCGATCGACTTGAAATAAAGGACTTGAATATGGAACAAATACCGTCAGAAGAAATTAATAAGGACAGTATTCATTTTTATTTTCCTTCCTATCATGATTTTTTACAGGTTTCATTGGACACCCTGAGTAAAAAAGTTCGTAATACTGAAGATTTAACCAAATTGAGCTTACTCAACGATGTTAAAAATTTCACTTTAACACCAAAGGATTGTTGTTTAGAAATGAGCTTTGATATGCCGCTCGATTCCATTGATACATCAAAGGCTTCATTTAGTGTATTTTCTCCACAAGATAGTGTCTATACAAAGGTTCAAGCAGGGATTTCAATTTCAAATAATACGTTTCGTTTTAATACCGCAGGGTATGCATGTAATAATGTTCGCTTTGAGATTGATTCAGGCGCAATTAGGGGAGCAAATGGAACTGTAAATTCAGCCATTAAAACAGTCATCCAACGAAAAGCAATTGATGAACTTGGTGTACTCAATATTGACGTCAATACGGTAATGAAATATTGGTTCATTGAGCTTCATAAGGATGGAAAGGAAGTTGCTCGCAGGCATGCTTTAAGTGGCCGTCAGTGGGTTGTTTTTGACGAATTAATCCCAGGTAACTATACGGTTTATATTGTCGAGGATGTCAATAAAAACCAGATATGGGATCCCTTTGAACCAACTTCTTTACGTCCACCAGAAAAGCGGTTTTCTTACAGTAGAAAAACAAGTGTAAAGGCTAATTTTGAGCACGAAATAGAATTTATTATTCCTGAATAAGCGCGAAGTCTTCAATTTTGTTTCCCGCTAGGAAGTCTTTAAAGTTCATTCTTCGTTTACCCTCCATTTGAAGTTCGTCTATCAATATAAATAAGTCTTTACAGGGAAAAAGTATACCATTTTCTGTTGCTTTTAAATTTGTATCACCTGTTACTGGAATTTTATCGGTTAGGAAAGAGGAGAATAATTTAAATTGTAATGTAGCCCCCTTTGATTTTATTTTACACCAAGCACCAGGATAAGGCGAAAGTCCTCTGATTTTGTTGTGAATGACTTGAGCATTAAGATCCCACTGGATTTTACAATCCTCTTTAAATATTTTCGGGGCATGTTTTAATGTCATGTTTTGCTTGTCGGTTTGTTTTTCTCTCTTAAAATCGTCGACTTTTAAGTGATTTAGCGTTTCCACGACAAGCTCAGCACCGTCAATCATAAGTACATCGTGGAGCTGCCCAGCATTCATGTTTTCTGAAATATCTACAGATTTGGATTTAATGATATCACCTGTATCTATTTTTTCATTGATAAAGAAAGTCGTCACACCAGATACTTTTTCTCCATTCATAATGGCCCAATTTATAGGAGCAGCTCCTCGATAGTTTGGAAGTAGAGATGCATGTAAATTTATGGTTCCTTTCCTTGGTATAGACCACACCACCTCTGGAAGCATCCTAAAAGCAACAACAACAAAGAGATCGACATTGTATTTCCTAAGGGCTTCAATGAACGATTCGTCTCTGAGTTTTTCAGGCTGAAGCACAGGGATGTTACTTGATTCTGAATATGTTTTTACTGCACTCTGTTTCAATTTTTGGCCTCTACCCGCTGGACGATCAGGTGCAGTGACGACTGCAAGAACATCATGGTCACTTTTTACAATGCATGAAAGAACTCCTTTTGCAAATTCTGGTGTGCCCATAAAGATAATTTTCAGTCCCTTTTTCATGGTCTATATCGATTTCAGTTTCCAATTTGAATTTCTTAGGTACAGAATACTCATGATACCTATTACCCCGAAATATATGTATTCAACGGTCCATATCCAATAAATATCAAAAGAGAAAATATTGATGAATAAATGGCAAGCGCTAACGTAAATAAATACGGTAGATAATTCAATGCACATAGAATAGAAGGTGTTCCCACTTCCCTGAATTGTCTGGTAGTAAACTGAAATGAGACCATAGAGAATTATAGATAGAGAAATCAGACGTAAAATTGATGCACTTTTTTCGATGTAGGCCTCTTCAGGGTTAATCCAAGAAACCAAAAGCTCTGGGTATAAAACAGCACCATGGAAGGTGATAATCAGAAAAAGTGTAGTTAATAGTTGAATTCTTCTTTGTAACTGGGGAATTAGTTCGGCCTTACCACTTCCCAGATACTGTGAAACATAGGTTTTGGTAGTGCCTGCAAAACCCCAAACAGGAACAAAGGCTAAAAAATAAATAGAACGTATATTTTGTGATACGGTAAGCTCAAATACGCCTCGTTGCTCAAGCATTATAAAAAAGAGCGTCCAAGTCCCCAGCGCTATGCTTCCTTGAAGCATTAGTGGACTCGATATTTTGAGGATGTTTTTTGCTGATAGAATGCTGAATGTCTTTAATTTGAAAAGTCTGAATTCTCTATCTAGAACAAAAAGAATTCCCATAGAGGTCATTCCAATGAGATCGGAGCAGGTACTTGCAAGTGCGGCCCCTTTAACCCCCATTTCTGGTAGCCCAAAATTCCCAAAAATCAAGGAGTAATCTAGCACAACATTTGATAGCGCGGTGAGGATTGCCGAAAAAAGAACTGGCCAAGTTTTTCCCTTGGCCAAAAAGTAAGCTTGGACAATAAGAAATATGCAGCTTGGAAAAAATGCAAAAGAACGAATGCTTAAAAAGTCTCCTTGTAGTGATGCGATATCTTGTTGCTCAGAGATGGAGACAAGCCAATTTGGGGCAATAAAAAATAAGATGGTAAAAAGTACTATCGCAATCATGGATTGAATCAATAGCGCTGTGGTGAAAACATGCGCTAGCTGTTCCGTTTTTTTTTCACCAATTCTTCGTGCTAATATAATTTGAGTTCCGTCACCAAAACCGACTAAAATCATGAAGCATGTGATAAATAAAAGACCTGCATTTCCCACTGCATCAAAGGCCAAGGTTGAATATCTGCTGAGAAAAGCAGAATCAGTGAGCAATACAACAGATTGGATAAATCCCGATACCATTAAGGGCATCGAGACCCTTAAAAGACTCGTGTATTTGTGGTCTAGTGTCATACCGAAATCAAAATTAAGACAATTTAGTTCTGTTATCTCCCGGTGGCTTTAAAAATCATTTATTCAACATATTGAATTTTTGAAAATCATCTATGTTCCATTATTCTTCTCTATTTTTGTTTCAAATTCAAATAATGGCAAACAAAAGAACTTTTAAGAAAAACCTGAATGAAATGGTTTTTGATATAGTAGAGGAGTGTTTCTATCTACAAATGGTTGATGAATCTAAAACCAAGAAAACGGAAGCTTTAATTGATGAGACGGCCGCTTTTCAAGATGAAGTTTTGGGGAAAATATCAAGAAGCAAAACAAAAAAAGAATTTACAGAATTGACCAACTATGTTGGTGAGAAAGGTAAATACTTCGTTGAACAACTGAATGCTTTGAACAAATAAAAGTGTTTTTTTTAAAGCACAAAAAAACATTAGCTGCTTTTTCGGCTCTCATTATCTTCACCCTCATTGTTTCTTTTGGTGGTGGAGATTCAAAGGCGTGCAATGCTCTAGCCATGGCTGCAATAATGGTTGTTTTTTGGATTTTTGAGGTGGTGCCCATTTACGCCACAGCATTGATTCCTCTATTTTTAGCCGTGCCGTTGGGCCTTTTGGATTCTACGGATTTAGCAAAGTCATACGGAAACCATAATGTTTACCTTTTTTTGGGTGGTTTTATACTTGCATTAGCGCTTGAAAAGTGGAAAGTACATCATCAAATTGCCTCCCGAATTATTGCATTATTTGGATCAACAAAGTCTCGTATTTTGATAGGTTTTGGATTGAGTGCATATCTTTTGAGTATGTGGATTTCTAATACAGCTACGACATTAATGATGCTCCCAATGGCACTTTCGATTATACAATTGCAGGAGGATAAAAATTCAGATACCAAGGATAGATTCCCTTTGTTACTGATGCTTACCGTTGCCTATGCATCGAGTATCGGAGGAATGGCAACCTTGGTCGGCTCTCCGCCAAATACGCAGATGGCTGCAACCTTGTCCGCAACATATGACTTACCCATAACATTTGTAGAATGGATGCGCATCGGGGGTCCCGTTAGTTTAATTTTATTCATCTTTTTTACTTTGTTCTTTCAATATCTTTTGGGTACGGAGCGGTCTGTTCTTGTTAAAAATGAGATGCTACAATCCAGTTGGACCAGTGCTCAAAAAAGAGTGCTGTTACTCTTCGTTTGTGTGATTTTGATGTGGATTTTTCGCTCGAATATCGTTACTTGGCTACAAATTGAAATTAAGGATGCTACCATAGCTATTCTCGGTGCGTTTTTATTGTTTTTAATTCCATCAACAGAAAATGAACCGCTCCTAAAGTGGCAAGATACTGTGCGGGTACCTTGGGGTATTTTGGTGCTTTTTGGAGGTGGAATTGCTTTGGCCCTGTCACTTGAGAAAAGTAGTTTGCTTCAATATTTAGCGGCAAACAGTTTATTTTTAAATGAATGGAGCCTCATTTTTATTTTACTCATTGTTATTGTGGTTTCTTTATTTGCTACTGAGCTCATGTCGAATTTGGCATTGGTTTCCGTAATGGTTCCCCTCGTAGCAGTTTTGGCCATCCAAATGGGCTACCCTGTTTTTCAGTTGACCATCCCTTTGACCTTGGCTGCGAGTTGTGCATTTATGATGCCCGTTAGTACGCCTCCTAA
Organism: uncultured Flavobacteriales bacterium; assembly: GCA_913020765.1. Lineage (GTDB taxonomy): Bacteria > Bacteroidota > Bacteroidia > Flavobacteriales_D > Crocinitomicaceae > UBA952. The sequence goes on from CAJWAO010000040.1 coordinate 9,458, forward strand.
CGCGATTGTATTTTCATCAGGAAAGGTCACCATCGCACAAATGGCCTCTATTGGATTTTTTCTAAATATAATTGCAGTGCTTACCTTGTGGGGTTATTGTTATTTTTTCATGGCATAAAAAAAGCGTCTCGATGGACGCTCTTATTTATGCTTTAACCGTTCTTAATTTTTGCCTTTTGAACAACAAGATTTTTTCATTTCGCTTGTGCCGCATGAGGACTTCACCGTTGAACAAGAGGCTTTCTTTTTACCTCTTTTTTTCTTTTTCTTTTTCTTTTTGTCGTCTTTTTTAAGCTCAATTTTTGTTGAAGTACTTGACGCAAATATTGGATTGCTTAGGGTGCCTACAATCAAAAATAGCGTCAAGGCGTAAAATAGTTTTTTCATGATAAGTAGTTTAGAATACGAATATATTAAAATTCAAGAAAGAAACCCAATACTAGTGAGTTTGGCTTGAACGCTCTGGCCAAGCTTTACATTTATTTTAGTCTCCAATGGCAGGAATAAATCAACGCGTGATCCAAATTTAATAAATCCTAATTCGCCAGCTTGTTCTACCTTGTCATTTGCCTGACCATAGTAACAAATTCGTCTTGCAACTGCACCTGCTATTTGTCGGATTAGAATCTCTTTGCCATCCTCATTTTTAACAACAATTGTCGTTCTCTCATTATCTGTACTACTTTTCGGATGCCATGCGACTAAAAATTTTCCAGGGTGGTATTTGACGAAAGGTAAGGTGCCTTTTATTGGATAATAATTGGCATGTACGTTTAATGGTGACATAAAGATGGATACTTGTATCCTTTTGTCTTTAAAATATTCGGTTTCCGTTGTTTCCTCTATGACCACTACTTTCCCATCTGCCGGGCAAGTTATTTCCTTTGGTTCATATGTGTTTTGACGTTTAGGTATTCGAAAAAATTGGATAACTAAAACCAACATCACCAATAATAGTAAGAAAAAACATGAACCAAGAATATTAGAAATTGGGAAAAGGTAGACCCAATTTAATACGCCCAATGCCATACTAATGGCGAGACTTATAAGTATTATGCTTGTTCCTTCTCTGTGTAAAGTCATCGTCTAAGATAATTATATTGCTTCAAAATAAAGTAAAAGGTAAAATACAGGAATCGCGAAGAGCATGGCATCAAAGCGGTCTAAAACTCCTCCATGGCCCGGCATAATGTTTCCGGTATCCTTGACCTTCATTTTTCTTTTCAATGCTGATTGAAAAAGATCACCAACCACGGCTGCAGGTGCTATGAAAATGGCAGACTTTGCCCAAAAAAATGGTGCATAACCGGCATTGTGATACACATATTTATCGAGGATGAATCCAGCAAGTATTGAAAACGCAACACCACCTAAAAAACCTTCCCAAGTTTTATTTGGGGAAATTTTTTCGTATAACTTGTGTCTTCCAAATAGGTTTCCAGATAAATATGCAAAGGTATCATTTGCCCATACAAGCAAGAATACGCCCAAAACAATAGGGACCGTGCCAGTGTCTTGTAAGTGGATTTTAAAGGCCAAGTAAAAAGGTATGGCGACGTACAAAATTGCACCAATAAATAGAAAAAAACTTGTTACATTATTCTTAAATATAAATGCTTGTAGTAATCCGTAACAACAAATGACCATCGGTCCAATCCAAAGTAAGTTAAAACTAAGATTGTATGACATATATAATGGAAGAATTAGTCCTAGAAAGAAGGTATAACCTAATCCAACTGTTATCGACCATGCATGTGTTAGCTGGTTTTCATTCGAAAATAGTTTATGAAATTCAAACAAACCTATGCTAATTATTATGGAAATAAAGCCTAAGAAAAAAAACGGCTGCAATGTCAAGCTGAGAATGACCAGAGCCACAAAAACTAGCCCGGAGATACTACGCGTCAGCAGCGTCTTCATGATTGTGTAATAAATCAGTTGCTTTTTCCATGTCCTCCTCAGCTACATAAATTTCGAATGTACCAAAATCATTGAACATCGAATCTACTGTACTCGTAATCTGATAGGGAATTTTATTCATTGACAGTAGTGATTGACAAAGCTGAAAGTAGGTCCGATCTGTCGTTGATATAATCCTTTCTTTAGTCATTTAAATCTTCTTCATTAATTTCCTCAGTATTTGAAGAAGGAGGCTTTTTTTCTTGAGATTTCTTTTCTTCTCTCTTCACCTCAGTATGATCATCTACGCTTTCTACAGGTTCTACAAGACTTAATTTTTCCTCTTCTTCTGTGGAAAGCTTTTCTTTGCTTTCTTTTTGCTCTGCTTCCCATTCTCTTTTACCAAAGATAAGCTCGAGATCCTCTTTAAAAATCACCTCATTGGACAGCAGCTTGTTGGCCAAATCCGTAAGTTTCTCCTTGTTTTTGGAGAGCAAATCTAATGCGCGTTCATACTGCTTTTCAATCATTTTACTAACCTCCTCATCTATCACTCTCGCTCGGTCATCAGAGTAAGGTTTTGTGAACATGTCAGCCCCTCTTGAATCGAAATAAGAAATATTACCAATCCGTTCATTGAGACCATAAATGGAAACCATTGCGTATGCTTGTTTGGTAACTTTTTCCAAATCACTCAAGGCTCCTGTACTTATTTTTCCAAAAATCAGTTCTTCTGCCGCTCTTCCACCTAGTGCCGAGCACATCTCGTCTAGGATTTGTTCTGTCGTTGTAATGCTTCTTTCTTCTGGAAGATACCAAGCAGCGCCCAAAGACTGTCCACGAGGTACAATGGTTACTTTTACTAATGGATGTGCATGCTCAAGTAACCAAGAAACAGTTGCGTGGCCGGCCTCATGAAATGCAATTGCTTTTTTCTCACTCGGGGTAATGATTTTATTTTTCTTCTCCAAACCACCAACAATACGGTCAACAGCATCTAAAAAGTCTTGTTTTTCCACCTGCTTTTTATCATTTCTTGCAGCGATAAGTGCTGCCTCATTACACAAATTTGCAATGTCTGCTCCTGAAAAACCTGGTGTTTGTTTTGACAAAAAGTCAACGTCTAAATCTTTTTCAAGTTTGAGAGGTTTGAGGTGCACCTCAAATATCTCCTTTCTCTCATTCAGGTCGGGCATATCAACGTAAATCTGTCGGTCAAAGCGCCCTGCACGCATTAACGCTCCGTCTAAAACATCTGCTCTATTTGTTGCAGCTAAGATGATAACACCAGAGTTTGTGCCAAACCCGTCCATTTCTGTCAATAATTGATTGAGTGTGTTTTCACGTTCGTCATTTGAATTGAAACCGTTATTTTTTCCTCTGGCTCGTCCAATTGCATCAATTTCATCAATAAAAATAATAGCAGGTGATTTTTCTTTGGCTTGTTTGAATAGATCTCGTACTCTAGAAGCACCAACCCCAACAAACATTTCGACAAAATCCGAACCAGAAAGCGAGAAAAAAGGAACTTTTGCCTCCCCCGCAACTGCTTTTGCTAGTAATGTTTTTCCCGTTCCTGGAGGCCCAACCAAAAGGGCTCCTTTGGGAATTTTTGCGCCTAATTCGGTGTATTTCGAAGGGTTTTTTAGAAATTCGACAATTTCAACAATTTCTTCTTTAGCCCCTTCAAGTCCTGCCACATCTGAAAAAGTAACATTGGTTGTTTTGCCATTTTCGTAAACCCGGGCTTTAGATTTACCAATATTGAAGATTTGCCCACCTCCACTGGCACCTCCACCTGACATTCTTCGCATAACAAAAATCCAAATCGCAATTATAATTACGAAAGGAAGTAAATAGCTCAGAATTGTTCCGAAGTAATCTATTCGTTCCTCGTACTCCACCGTAATCCCTTTGTCATCTAATTTTTGCGAAAGATAAGTCTGGTCCACTTGTTTAATTTCAAAAACAATGTTTGTTTTGTCCGATTCTTTAGACCCTTTGATTGTTTTAGCAATATCTTTTAAGTCTTTGTTATCCGACTTCTTTACGAAATCAACACCATTTGAGTTTAATTGAAATTCAACACTTTTTTCATTGATAATGACTACATTCTTAACTCCCGACTCATCAGCGATTTCGAGTAAGGATTGTATTTTCACACTCGAGTGATCCTTCTTACCCATAAATAACTGAAATGCAATAAGGCCTACGCCTAAAATTGCATAAATCCAGTATATCGAAAAGTTATTTTTATTCTTTGTCATTTGTTTTTTTTTAAGAGGGTATATTTGTTCTCGTCGCGTCAGACCACAATTCTTCTATATCGTAAAACGAACGTTTTTCTTTGTAAAAAACGTGTCCCACGACATTAACATAGTCTAACAAAACCCAATCACTATTTGTTTTGCCTTCAATATTCCAAGGCTTTTCTTTGAGGTTTTTTCTTACATGTTTGCAGATGGAATTTGAAATCCCATCAACGTGCGTATCTGAATCGCCAGAGCAAATCACAAAAAACTCGGTAATTGCACCATCCAATTCTCTCAAATCTAGGACAACAATTTCATTCGCTTTATTTTCTAACATACCTTCTACAATCGCGCCGCAAAGTATTTCAGAAGGAGATTTTGATATTTTTTTGCTCATAGTTAAAGAATCACAAATCTAATTGATTAATTTTAATTTTGCTCTGATTATTATGCCTCAAAGCAATTCTAAAATAGGAATCCAAAAGATTCGATTGACATCTGTCGATTCCACAAACAATTTTGCTGCCAAACTCATTAATGATGGCTTAGCTGAGCATGGTTCGGTAATTTTGGCAGAAAATCAGACGAATGGCAGAGGTCAGCGCAGTTTGAAATGGCAGTCAGCGAAAGGAAAAAATATTCTCAGCTCTTTTATTTTTGAATTTCACGAACTGGACCCTCAGTTTCTCTTTCGCATTAATGCTTTTGTTTCGATTGCAATTTTAGACTTTCTCAAGAGTCATGATATTGAAGCGCAAATCAAATGGCCCAATGATATTTTAGTCGATTCGAAAAAGATTTGTGGCATTCTAGTTGAAAATAAACTCGTCGGAAATGTTCTTCAATACTCTATAGCAGGTTTTGGCCTGAATGTAAACCAAATGGAATTTTCTGGACTTCAAAACGTTACAAGTATGTTTTTAGAGAAGAGGAAAGAATTTGATTTGGAAGCCATATGGCTTTCTCTCATTTCTTATTTTCAAAAGTGGGAGGGTTTTATCACCTCTGAACGTCGTTCTGAAAACTTACACAGGATGTATCAAAATAATTTATTTGGGGTTGACGAAAAACGTGAATTCATGATCGGCTTAAATCGGGTAGAAGGGGTTGTAAAAGGAGTAAACAAACATGGATTTTTGCTACTACAAATTGGTGAAGAGATACATTACTTCAAAAATAAGGAAGTTGAATTCTTATGAAAAGTGCTTGCCGAGCTTATTCGACATGTAGTTGAAAAGACTTAGCAATGGTTTTTCAACCATCATCTTCAAGAATGCATTGACTTCACCGTCAAATTCAATATGACCTTCAGTTTTGTTCTCCTCCTGTTCAACGAGATGAATCGTGAGCTTAAAAGGGAATGGTGATTTCTCTCCAGACCTAAGGAAAACTTTATCTTCTTCAGAGCCATCTTGAATAAGCGAAATAATAAATCCTCCCTGAACTTTAAAGGAACATGAAGTTTCGTCACTTACAAAATCCTTCACCTTATCCATGGGAAGGAGATGCTCTAGGTTTGAGGGTGTTGTTAGAAATTCTATAATCTTGGAACGACTAGCCTCGACGCTCACTTTATCACCGGTTAAAATCATATGCCACTAATTTAGCCATTTAGATGGATCTCTCCGCCATTCTCTCAATAAATCAAGATGATCTTTCTTGATATACTTGGAATCAAGCGCTTTTTCTAGTAGAGTTGTATAATCTGTAAGGGTTGAATAAGCACATTCTGCCTCGTTGAATCTTTTTTCAGACTCTGTAAATCCATAGGTAAATATGGCTGCAAGTCCTTTCACCTCAATGCCGGATTCTCGCAGTGATTCTACAGCTTTTAGACTGCTTCCTCCTGTCGAAATAAGATCTTCAATAACAACAGCTTTTTGTCCCTCTTCGTAATACCCTTCGATCAGGTTTTTTCTTCCATGCCCTTTCGCAGCGCTTCGCACATACACAAATGGCAAACCCATTTCTTGCGCGACCAATGCTCCTATTGCTATTGCTCCAGTGGCAACACCCACAATCAATTCAGGTTTTCCGAACTTCTCGATAATTAGTTCGGCGATGCTTTGCCTAATGTGAGTTCGAACGACAGGGTGAGATAAGGTAATCCGATTGTCACAATAAATAGGTGATTTCCAGCCTGATGCCCATGTAAAAGGTTCCGCTGGTTGTAATTTCACAGCTTTAACTTGAAGAAGTAGTTCGGCAATCTTTAAGGCCTTATATTTGTCGTTGATCATGAGGCAAAAGTATAAAGTTTTTACTGAAAAAGGAGGTATTTTAATCTGCGATTCGAGAAAAAATAATACTGTGCAACAAGGGCCAAGCTCTTTTTCGGATTTTGCTCAGTTTTCGGCTTTTTCCGAAAATAATATGATTCATATTGAAGCAGAAAATCCAAAGCAAAAAATTGACGAACTATTCGCGCATTTTCAATTCAGAATTGCAGCAGGTGGCCTCGTAATTCATAACCAAGAGCTATTGATGATTCACAGAAATGGGTTTTGGGATTTACCCAAAGGACATGTCGATAAGGATGAGTCATTTGAAGAAGCGGCATTGAGAGAAGTGAGAGAGGAATGTGGCGTATCAGCCAGTGTTCAAATATTAGATTTTTTCCGACCCACGTATCATGCTTACTTGTTTCACTCTGAAAGCGTATTGAAGCGAACAGATTGGTTCATTATGAGTTGTTCATCGAAAGAGGAGCTTATTCCTCAAATTGAGGAGGGTATTTCAGAATGTAAATGGGTACCATTTCGTGAGATCGATATTTACCTCGAACAAACCTTTATTTCTATTCGTGAATTGGTTATGGAATTTATGAAGGTAAATGCAATTGATACATAGCTAAATCATGACGTTTTTATACATTTGCATTTAAAATTCCGCCATGAGCATTGCAAAAACGTATGATCCCAAAATCGCAGAAGAAAAATGGTACGCGCATTGGGTGGAAAAAGGTTATTTTAATTCTGTCCCTGACGAAAGAGAACCCTTTACTGTTGTTATTCCACCGCCCAATGTCACTGGTGTTCTGCACATGGGACATATGCTAAATAATACAATCCAAGATGTTTTGATTAGAAGAGCAAGGATGCAGGGCAAGAATGCATGTTGGGTTCCAGGAACGGATCATGCCTCCATTGCAACAGAGGCAAAAGTTGTTCAGAAGTTGAAGGCCGATGGCTTGAAAAAATCAGATTTATCGAGAGATGAGTTTCTTGGCCATGCATTTGAATGGAAGGAAAAGCATGGTGGAATTATTCTAGAACAGTTAAAAAAGCTAGGTGCATCTTGTGATTGGGAAAGGACTCAATTTACAATGGATTCTGATTATTCTGACTCTGTTATCGATGTTTTTATAGATTTATTTAACAAGGGTAAAATATACAGAGGTGTACGGATGGTAAATTGGGATCCCGACGCCTTGACGGCAGTTTCTGATGAGGAGGTTCAGCATAAAGAGGTGAATTCAAAGCTCTTTTACCTTCGCTACAAAGTCGTTGGCTCCCAGGATGAATGGCTTAATGTAGCCACAACGAGACCCGAAACCATTTTTGGTGATACAGCAATATGTGTAAATCCAAGTGATGATCGTTACAAATCATTACATGGTAAATATATTCAAGTTCCCTTGTCAAATCGTGAAATACCTGTTGTAACCGATGAATATGTAGATATTGATTTTGGAACGGGATGTTTAAAAATCACTCCTGCACATGATATAAATGACTACGAAATAGGTGTTAAGCATAATTTAGAAAACATTAACGTTTTTAATGATGATGGTACTTTAAATGCTTTCGGTCTGCACTACGAGGGACTTGATAGATTTGAGGTGCGTAAAAAGATAGAAAACGAACTTGATGAGAAAGGGTATCTGATTAAGGTTGAGGACCATCAAAATAAAGTCGGGTATTCTGAACGCACCAATGCCATTATCGAACCGAAGCTTTCACTTCAGTGGTTTGTGCACATGAAAGAACTTTCCCAGCCGGCCCTCGAAAATGTAATGAATGATAAAATTCAATTTCATCCGAGTAAATTCAAAAATACGTACAAGCACTGGATGGAAAACATCAAGGATTGGTGTATATCCCGACAGTTGTGGTGGGGGCATAGAATACCTGCTTTTTACTATGGAAAAGGGACCAACGATTTTGTCGTGGCGAAAACAATAAAAGAAGCATTGGTTATTGCATCTAAAAAATCCGGTAAAAATATGTCTTTAAGTGACTTACGTCAAGACGATGATGTATTAGATACATGGTTCTCAAGTTGGTTATGGCCAATTTCGGTCTTCAATGGTTTAACCAAGCCAGGTAACGATGAAATCAAGTATTATTATCCTACGAATGATCTTGTCACCGCACCAGAAATTATGTTCTTTTGGGTTGCGAGGATGATCATGGCGGGTTATGAATATCTTGAAGAAATACCTTTTAAAAATGTATATTTTACAGGAATCGTGCGCGATAAGTTGGGCCGAAAAATGTCAAAGTCGCTTGGAAATTCTCCAGACCCCATAGACCTTATTCATAAATTCGGGGCCGATGGTGTTCGCGTTGGTGTGCTGATTAGTTCCCCTGCTGGCAATGATTTGCCCTTCGATACAAGTCAGTGTGAACAGGGACGTAACTTTTCAAATAAAATATGGAATGCCTATCGATTGATTTCTAGTTGGGAGGTCAAGGATATAGACCAACCAGCATCTTCTGCCATAGCCATTAAGTGGTTTGAACATAAATTCAATCAAACACTCGTTGAGTTGAATGCGCTTTATGACAATTACAGGATTTCCGAGGCATTAATGGTGAGCTATAAACTCGTATGGGATGATTTTTGCTCGTGGTTTTTAGAGATAATTAAACCGGGGTATCAGCACCCAATTGATCGTAAAACACTTGAGCATTCTATTTTACTTTTTGATGATATTTTAAAGATTCTCCACCCGTTTATGCCATTTGTAACGGAAGAGTTGTGGCACCAACTTTCGTCAAAAAATGAAGATTTAGTGGTTTCCAAATGGCCTGTTGTCCAAGCATACGACGAGAATCTATTAAACTCGTTTGATGGTGCAGCTGAAATTGTAACCAATATCAGAAACATCAGAAAGCAACAAAGTATAGGTGCTAAAATTAAATTAGAGCTGTTCTACTCCGGCAAGTATAGTGTTGACTCAGATTTCACCTCTTTGATTCGAAAAATGGGCAATCTTTCTCTCTATGAGGCGACCAATGAAAAAATCGGAAACTCCAATGGTTTTATTGTAAATGGGGTTCAATTTTATGTCCCTTTTGGGGATACGGTAGACGTCGAGGCAGAAAGGAAGAAGTTGGAGCAAGAGCTTGACTATTCTCGAGGCTTCTTAAAGAGTGTTCAGAAAAAGCTGGATAATGAAAGATTTGTAAATTCTGCGCCTGAGAAAGTTGTTGAAATTGAAAAGAAAAAACAGACAGATACACTCTTGAAAATTTCTTTGTTAGAGGAAAAGTTGAGTAATTTAAGTTAGATAAACCTAAAGTCTACCCGTCTATTTTTTTGCTTACCTTCATTTGTTTTGTTCGTTTCTATCGGTTCACTTTCTCCTTTGAAGTCGATAACGATTCGGTCACGTCGTAGACCTCTTTTTGTGAAGAATTTTATGATGCTTTCGGCCCTTCTTTTTGAAAGGTTTCTGTTGTATGAATTTGATCCATCTGAATCTGTGTGACCCGTAACTTGAATGCGCAAATCAGAATGACTTTTTATGATTTTTATAATTTCGATAAGTTGTCCATGGTACTGCTCTAGAATGACCGCTCGATCAACATCAAAATAAATTGGTACGAATTTGAATTCACGAAGTTCCTGTAATCGTTTCTTCGGTGCAGAAATTCCAGAGCGGTAATTTTCAATAAATGAGGGCAGCCAATTTCGAGATTGAACAGACTTTGTTTTAGGGTTGAAGGAAAATTCATCTTGATAAAGTACAATCCTTGATTGCCTTACACTATCATAATTTGATTCAAGGTAACCAGTGCCCAAATTATATGTGAACTCAAATGTCTTCTTCTTATCTGTATTTTTCAATGCGCTGAAAATTAAGTCAGACTCTTTTAATTTTAACTCAATATACTTTTTAGAACCTTTTATTTTCCTAATATAAAAATCATTGTTCTTTGATTCAACTTTGATGTATCCGTCAGCCAAACCTCCGATGATTTTAAATTTTGTTTCAAAAATAGCACCTGTACCCGATGAATCCATAATTTCAGCTCCGCGCCATGTCCCTGATAATTTAATTTGCGTCAATGAACTTTTCGTCAAAATAAGAAGCAAAAGCATCTGAAAAAAAAAGGGGGATATAAATCTCATTGTCCGTTTGTATTCGTAGAATATCAAAAAATGTTCCATTTAAACTTTCTTGCGATAAATATGTTACTTTGTTGTATGAAAAAAATAA
>CAJWAO010000041.1 GCA_913020765.1 uncultured Flavobacteriales bacterium
GCGATGAACTTTCTTTCTGTAGAAAACCTGACTAAATCTTTCGGTGACAGACTCCTATTTTCTGATGTTTCATTTGGGATTGATCAAGGCCAAAAAGTGGCGATCGTAGCTAAGAACGGTGCCGGTAAAACAACCCTACTGAATTGCCTGATGGGAAAAGAATCAAAAGATAGTGGGAGTATTGTTTTTCGAAATGACCTGCAAATGGCATTTATGGAGCAGGCTGAGAACTTACCTTTGGATAAGACCATAGATGAGGTCATCTACGACCACAGCTCTCCAAAGCTGAGGTTGATAAAATCATATAATGAGGCGCTCGAAAAAAATGATGAAGAGGCCTTATCAAATCTTTTTCAGGAATTAACCGACCATGACGCTTGGGAGCTTGAAAGCCAAGTAAAGCAATTTTTATCTGTTTTTAAACTCGATAATGTAAATCAAACTATAGGTCAGCTTTCAGGCGGACAAAAAAAGAGAATAACCCTAATTAAGGTTTTGCTCTCTGATGCAGATTTTTTGCTCTTAGACGAGCCAACCAACCACCTTGATTTAGATATGATCGAATGGTTAGAGAGCTATTTGTCAAATTCAAAATCAACATTGCTAATGGTGACGCACGATAGATACTTTTTAGAGGTAGTTTGTGATACGATATTGGAGCTTTCAAATGAAACTTTATATAAATACAAGGGCAACTTCTCATACTACTTAACAAAAAAAGCGGAGCGAGAAGAACAACTGCAATCTACAGTTGAGAAAGCCCGAAATACATTCAGAAAAGAACTGGAATGGATAAGAAGACAGCCTAAGGCCAGGGGAACAAAACAAAAAGCACGCATCGAGTCTTTTCATGAGGTTAAAAAAGTAGCATCTACCAATTTGACAGAGTCAGAATTGGAGCTACCAATAAAAATGGAGCGTTTAGGATCTAAAATTGTCGAGTTTCACAAGGTTTCTAAGGCATTCGGTAAGAAAAAAATATTGTCCAGCTTTTCCTACAATGTTCAAAGAAAAGAGCGTCTTGGTATTGTCGGTAAAAATGGAACAGGGAAAACGACATTTTTAAAGATTTTGATGGGTGAAGAACCGATTGATGCTGGAAAGGTGGTTGTCGGAGATACGGTTGTATTTGGTCATTTTAGCCAAGAGCTTCAGGCCGTAGATCCGGATTACAAGGTGATTGACGTCGTAAAAGAGGTTGCTGAATTTATTCCCTTAGAGAAAGGAAAGCAATTGTCAGCGGCGCAGCTTTTAGAGCGCTTTTTATTTCCTAGAAGCATGCATTATAACTTTGTGAGAAAGCTAAGTGGGGGCGAAAGGCGAAGACTAAAGCTTTTGAGAGTACTCATGTCTAACCCGAACTTTTTGATTTTAGACGAACCCACAAATGACCTAGATATTTTTGCGATGGCCGTTCTTGAGGAATATTTACGAAATTTTCAAGGATGTCTCATCGTAGTTTCTCATGATAGATATTTTATGGATAAAATGGTCGATCATTTGTTCGTTTTTGAGTCAGAAGGACAGATTGCAGATGTGATTGGGAATTATACAACATATCGAAAAAAGCAAAAACTTAAGCTCAAGAATACTAAATCGGCAAATCTGGTAGTCAATAAAAAGGTAAATAACGATTCTGAACCGAGTCGTGTCAAAACAAAACTATCATTCAAGGAAAAAGCAGAGTTTGATGCTCTTGAAAAGGAGATAGAGCAATTGGAGCTGGCTAAAATTAGGTACACCAATCAGCTTTCTAATGGTGATTTAGATGGAGATCAATTATTCGAAACAGGTAATAAATTGGCCGAGGTAGTGGAAGCTATTGAGCTAAAAACAAATCGTTGGTTGGAGCTTTCGGAGTTTCAATAGTAAAGTTTGTTTTGAAAGTAAACGCATGAATAATAAATTTGATATACTCATTCCGAGTAGCACAATTTTTTGTTAGGTTCCTTTTTTTTAAAAAAAATGAAGAAATTCGTCTGCTTCATGCAACTTTTTATTGATTTAGTGTGTCTATGTGTTGAATGGTATAAAAGTTTAGTGAAAAATTTACCCAACATATTATCTTTTTTTAACGGTTTTGCTCCTGCAATGCTAATTCCTTTAGCGGTATTTTTTGTATCGGATGCAAGCGCAACGGTATATACTTCAATTTCTGATGGGCAATACGATAATTGTAATATTTGGGACAACGGATGCGCACCAAATGAAATTCAGGTGGGTGATACGGTGATCATTAACCATGATGTAGAGGCCTCATCTTCAATGGAAATTGGCGGTGTTTTAATTATCAATAGTACTGGTGAGTTGTCTCATGTAAATGACGTTGAGCTCTTTCAGTCCGGATTCTTAACTGTTGATGGCACACTATCTATTTTAGCTGAATTTGACATGCAAGGAACAATGTACAATTCAGGGCTATCGATCATTGAAAATTTTCTCAATCAAGGTTACGTTTGTAATTCAGGAACGATAAAATCTTCAGATTTGATTTATATACAAGGTGGGCATATTGAATGTGGAGGAACACTTTTAACTTGTGAATTAGACATGAACAGTTACAACGGGGCCACAACGGTTACCGGTTCTCCAACTGCTGAGCTCAATGATCAAAACGTTTGCTGCGAAAATTCGAGTGACCCAAATCCCTTTGATAATTTAAATGGCAGCTGGTTGATAGATTCTGTTTCCGTACAAATCTGTGGGGAACCATTAATCCCTTCAGCGGGACAAGATTCTTCTTTGGCTGTTTGTAGCAATGGTGTTACTCAGGTGGACCTTTACACTTTACTATCTTCTGATGCCAGTTCACTCGGAGGATTTTCAGAAACCTCCGCTTCTGGTGCATTCAATTCTTTGACAGGTATTTTAACAATCGATGGTCTAAGCTCTGGGACATATACATTCACCTATACAGTAATTGGTTACATGGGTGTGAATGATGTATCGAATTTTACGATAACTGTAAATCCTACACTTAACGTGACCGAAAATATTGAGCTGTGTTCAAATGCATTTCCTTTCGAATGGAATGGCATTACAATAACTGAAGCCGGGACCTCGAGTGTGAACTTAATCAGTGCTCTCACAGGCTGTGACTCAATCGTGACCTTAAACACCTCAGTTCTTCCAACGAGCTCATCGTCTGAAACTGTTACAATCTGTGAAAATGACCTCCCTTATGAATGGAACGGCTTAACGATTGGACAAGCCGGTTCTGAGTCGGTTGTTTTAACCAGTTCTGTAAACGGTTGCGATTCGATTGTGACATTAAATTTATTGGTCAATGCCATTCCAACAAGCTCCTTAGATACGCTTGTCTGTGCCTCTCAATTTCCATTTTCGTGGAATGGCTTATCAATAAATGATTTTGGCGCTTATGAATTTGTATCAACTGCTGCGAATGGTTGTGATTCAATTGCCAATCTATCTGTCTCGGAAAATCAGTTGTCGGCGCCAATGGTATATTCCAGTGGCTCTGTAAGCTGTCCTAAAGACTTGGTCTTTTTTGAGGTCACAGATGGGAATACAAATGCCATTTATGAATGGTTCGGCCCCAACAGTTTTTCATCTTCTGAAGTTTCAAACGAATTTGAATTAACAACAGACATGGTCGGCACCTATGGTGTTTCCTATACCTTAAACGGTTGTTCTTCAGCAACCACTTACATCAATTTAGACATTGACAATACGTTTGACTACCAATCATTTAAGTTTCCGAATTTTATTACGGCAAACGGGGACGGTATAAATGATGAAATAAATATTGAGGATTTTGTTGGTCCATGTGCCCAGTTTATGCTTACGATTAGGGATAGGTGGGGAAGTGAAGTATTCCGTCAGGAGCGTGGAGAAGGCTCTTTTAAAGGGCGTTCTGTTGATGACCGAGAGCTTCCCGACGGCGTTTACTTTTACAAATTGGTTTTCGATCAAGACGAAGATGTCTCAGGTTTCTTACATATTATTCGGGGGCAGTAAATCATCAGGTATTACTTTTTGAATTTCATATTTCTTTGACTAGTGCTTAATTGGTCTGCATTAGACTTATCCTGAATTGGCTTCAATTTTTTTTTAATTTAGTACAACTAATAGGTTGATACTTTGTCTTTATTGTAGAGTGACTAGAGCGATTGAACAAATTTTAACGAACGGTATTGTCGGCTTTTCAAGTCGTGCGTCATTTCTGTTTTTGGCATTTATGTGCTTTTTCTTTTCAATTTTTGCTCAAAATTCCATAAGCACGGAAGGTTTTGGCCAAAAATGGATCAATATAAATGATTTAGACATTCCCGGTAGTCAAATTACGATTGAAGCATTTGTTCGTCGTCAGAACAGCAGCAATATGAATATTGTATCGAAGCATGACGGAACTGCCGATTGTAATTATTTGTTTCGCCCTAATAGTTTTCAAATTTCTACTACTGATGGTTTCGAATTTGTTTTAAATCCAATTTCTTTGACGAATAACATTTGGTACCATGTGGCAGGTACATATGATGGTCAAGCCATTAAATACTACGTGAATGGTTGTTTGGTTAGTGAAACGCCACATACAGGTTCGTTGATTACAAACGATTGGGCCGCTGCGATTGGTAATCGTTCGAATTGGCCCAATGGTCCCGAACATTTTAGAGGAAAAATAGATGAGGTACGTATATGGAATGTGGCGCGTACTCAAGAACAGATCAATTTAAATATGAATTCTATTGTCAGTCCCTTAACAGAACCTAATCTCCAAGCCTATTACCGCTTCGATAACGATTATATCAATATCCAAGGAAATGCAGCTTATGATGGTACGCCGGTAGGTTCTCCTGCTTTTGATGTTCCTCCACCTGTTTTTATTCCATTCACCATTGTAACTGTTTTAGGAACTGATTTGAGCTGTTACGAGTCAGGAGATGGCGAGATTAGTATTGTTGCCACGGGTAATAATGTAGAATATTCAATTGACGGTATTAATTATTCGTCAAATGCGAATTTTACTGGGCTGAGCGCAGGTACGTATATGGTCTATGCTCGCTCGGGCTCTTGTGAAGAAACGGCCGTGATTTCTTTATTGCAACCAGATCAAATTCCGACACCAGAAATTATTGTGAATGCTCCTATCTGTACATCTGACAGTCTCACATTATTCACTAATGTTGTGGCCGGTGCATCTTACTTTTGGAACGGTCCTGCGGGGTTCTCCTTTGATGGAAATGAGACAGTAATAAATAACTTAGACCTTTCTAATGCAGGGACATACTCTATTTATCTTGAGGTCGGCGGATGTTACAGTGACACCGCAAGTGCCGAAATAGTAGTCAATGAATCATATGACATTAGTCTTGTTGAAACCATTTGCTCTAATGAAACATACACCTTTGGCCCCGATGAACTAAATACTTCTGGAATATATATTCAAAATTTACTGTCCTCTGCAGGATGTGATTCTATCGTGCAATTAGAACTTACGGTCAATCCTGCCTACAGCATTGTCATAGATACAAGTCTTTGTGAGGGCGAGTCGATTACATTTGAGGGGCTTACAATGAACAGCACTGGTTCGTATTCCTTCAATTTGTTCACTTCATTGGGTTGTGATTCAATCATAACTTATGAACTCATTGTCCATCCTATTCCTGATCCCCCGTTTGTATTTACAAATAGCCCTCTATCATGTCCAGGAGATGTTTTTGAGGTTTCAATAGCAGCCGTTGAGGATGGTTTTTACGAGTGGAATGGTCCTAACAATTATTTTTCGGATGCCGAAGGTTTTTCGTTTGAAGCATATCCTGAAAATATTGGCGAATATGTCGTTTCAGTTACCGTAAATGGATGTATTTCTCCCATTTCATCTGCAGAATTGGATATTCTTAATATTTATTCATTCGAGGATGCGGACTTACCTAATGTTTTTACACCCAACGACCAAGGGCCAAACGAAGTTTTCGATTTGCAGGCCTATTTCAAAACCTGTGAACCATACGAGGTGTTTTATTTCGATAGGTGGGGTAATGTAGTATACCGGCATAAACAGAATGAAGTCCCTTTTTCGGGAGAATCTTTAGATGGATCTGAATTAATGGAGGGAGTTTACATGTATAAATTGGTGCTCGAAGACAGCCAAAAACAGGGCTTTCTTCACCTTATTCGATAGCTAAAGGAATAAATCAACGTCTTCTAGTCTCCGACCATTCGTAAAGTGAAGGGTTTTTATTTTTGCCTTTTCTGCGCCTCTAATGTGCTGAGGTGAATCTTCAATAAATAAGACCTCTTCAGGTGATGACCCCATGTCATTTAAAACCCATTCAAATGTTTCTCGATGTGGTTTTCTTTTACCGATAATATGAGAATAGTAGCATTTTGTAAATAACAATTCGAGATTTTTGAAAGGTACTTCTTGCAAAAGCGTTTGGATGTATTCAAGGTGAATTTCATTGGTATTGCTTAACAAATAGCAAGGTATTTTTTCACTGTATCTTTTAATTTGCTCTAGTTTAGATTTTTCAAATCCTAAAATCATTGCATTCCAGGCCTCTTTTATTTTAGACTGCGAGACCTTCTGCGGTATTTTTTCTTGAAGTAAGTCAATAAATTCTTCTCGGGATATAGACCCTATTTCAAATTCATCAAAGATTTTGCTTTGATTAAATTGGTTGTATAGGTTTTCTGCATCTTCTAAACCTATGGCCTCAAAAGCCTTGATGGTTTTATTGTAATCTAGGTCAACTATTACGCCGCCCAAATCAAAAAGAAGTGCATTGATTCGTTTCATGTAAAATGTCTTATTTAGAATGATTACAAATTTATCGTCTTTTCTTAATTTTCAGTATACATGACACTTTTATGACAATAAATGGGGCATGACTACCGATATTTGTATTAAGGAATGAGAAACAACCTCAAGCACTTAAAAATATTTGCCTTTACACATCATAAATTGGATGTTGCAAAGATAGGTCTTCTCCATATTGAAACTGAAGATCAAGCTACGAAAATGAGGCTTGTCAAACAAGAGTTTGGTATAGATGAGATTATGTTCCTTTCGACGTGCAACCGTGTAGAGTTTACCATCGTGAGTGGGAACGAGATTTCTGTTGAAAAGTTTATCAAATACTTGTATCCAGATCTATCTGATGTCCTTGTTCAAGACTTCGTATTAAACATAGATGAATACAAGGGAAAGAATGCAGTCTCGCATTCCCTATCTGTGGCCTCTTCTATTGAATCTATGATTGTTGGAGAGCGAGAAATTATTACCCAAGTTCGAAATGCTTTTGAGCTTTCAAACGCAAGTGGATTAACAGGAGATTTTTTGCGATTGCTCATTCGTCAAGTTATAGAGACAGCGAAAAAGGTTTATACACAAACAAGCATTGCAACAAAACCAGTATCTGTTGTGTCCTTAGCTTACCATAAACTTAAGAAGTTAAATATTCCTCTTGACTCACGAATCTTAATCATTGGTTCCGGAGCGACAAACTCCAACATGTGTAAGTTTCTCAAAAAGCACGGGTTCAGTAACTTCATACTTTTTAATAGAACTTTGGCCAATGCTGAACCACTTGCAAAAGAGTTAAATGCCCCCTATTATCCACTGTCAGAATTGTCTTCTTATAAAAAAGGCTTTGATGTTATTTTGACTTGTACTGGTGCCAACCACAATGTTGTCTCCCTTGAGACCTATGAAAGTCTTTTAAATGGGGATACAGGATTGAAAACACTGATTGATATTGCGATTCCACAAGATATTTCTCCTCAGATCGTTCAAAAGCATAAAGTCCATTACTTATCCATTGATTTACTACAAAAAATATCCAATGCCAATTTAGAGGTTCGTGCGAATGAGGTTGATTGCGTAAAAGCGATTGTAGACCAGGCATTAGAGGATTTTATTCAGTTGGTCGAAGAGCGAAATGTCGAGCTGGTGATGCAAGACGTTCCTCGGCAAGTTAAAGCCATTAAAGAAACAGCTATAGATGAGGTTTTTAAGCGCGATATGGAAGAATTAAATCCTGAGGCGCGAGAAGTTTTAGATAAAGTGCTCGGTTATGTAGAAAAAAAGTACATTAGCGGGCCAATGAAACTTGCAAAGGAAATCATCTTAAAAAATGCCACCAACTAAGCCTATTATAATTGGAACTCGCGGAAGCGATCTTGCCTTATGGCAAGCTAATTTTGTCCGAAAAGAATTAGAGAGGTTAGGTCATCAGGTTCACATTAAAATGATAACAACCCAGGGCGATAAGATTCAGGATTTGGGCTTCGACAAAATGGAGGGGAAAGGATTTTTTACGAAAGAAATTGAAGCCGCTCTCTTAAAAAGAGATATTGATTTAGCGGTGCATTCCCATAAAGATTTAGAAACAAAACAGCCCGAAGGTCTTGAAGTTGCTGCCGTTTCTGCCAGGGAAAATCCATGTGAACTGCTTTTGATTCGAGAATCTGCGTATCAAGAAAATGCCTTGTGGGGACTGAGAAAAGATGCGGTTGTTGGAACATCATCCGCACGGCGAAAGTCACAGCTCTTGGCCTTGAGACAGGACGTTCAGATTAAGGAATTAAGAGGAAATGTACCCACGAGAGTAGAAAAATTAAGGTCAGGGCAATATGATGCCATTCTTTTGGCAAAAGCGGGGATTCTTCGTTTAGAACTAGACCTTTCTGATCTCGTATCTATTGATTTGACACCAGATGAATTTGTGCCCGCTCCAGCGCAAGGAGTCCTTGCACTTCAGATTCGGTCAGTGGATACTGAGCTTCAGAAGGTTTTAAAGCAAATAAATGATTTTAAGGTTCAAAAGCTTGTTCATTTAGAGCGTTCTGTCCTCAATCTAATGGATGGAGGTTGTCAATTGCCTCTTGGCGTTTATTGTGATAATAAATATGTCCATGTTGCGTTTTCAGATGATGCAATGCATCCATCTCGTTACTTTCGTTTTCCCTACAAAGATGACCCTGAATTTCCAAGAAAAATTGTTGAGCATCTGCAACATCAGCAAGTTTGAGAAATATATTTATTTCAAAAGATGCTAGCGAGCTAGATTTCCTAGATGATTTCAAAGGGGGTGATACCCTAGGATTTGAATGTCGATCATTGATTGACTTTAAGCCCGTATTTTTTGATTTAATAGACGACTTTGAGGTTATTTTTTTCTCGAGCATTCGATCGGCTAAATTTTTATTCGAATCCAAAAAGATAAACCTCGCTAAATACAGTATTGCATGTGCCGGACCGCAGACTGCTTTAAAGTTGAATGAAATGGGTTTCGAGGTCAATTTCATTGCCGCTAATGCAAGCAATCCAGAATATGTATCGAAGGAGTTCTCAGCCTGGTTAGGGCCTAGAAAGGTTTTTATTCCTTCATCCGATCGGTCATTACGCTCGGTAGAACAATTCATTTCGGCTGATCAAATACAGCGTGCTGTTGTATATGAAACACTATTGCTGCCATTAAAAGTTGTCCCTGCAGATGTGCTCGTTTTTACGAGCCCAAGCAATGTTCACGCATTCTTCCTTGAAAACGATATCTCAGCGGATAGCACAGTAATAGCCTGGGGACATTCAACCAACAAGGCCTTGCTGCATTATGGTTTTAAGCCCACTAAAATACTGAAACACGGGACGCTTGATGAGCTTAAATGTGTCTTGGAATCTATACTACATGATTGATGTAAAACAATGGAAACTGTAAAATAGCGTTTTAAAGCACAAGGTCTTATCTTCGTTAGGATGTCAGCTATGAAAATTATACTTGCTATTTTGCTCTGCTCTGTATTTTACGTAGGTTCATTCTGTCAAGATGCTGGTCTCCGCATGAAAACATTAAAGGTCTCCGATTCTATTCGATTAGATACCTTAAGTATTTTTCCAAATTCATTCAAGGTCTTCGTCGGTGAGGTTCCATTATCAGTTTCTCAATATCGCTTGAATTTTTCATCTGCCTTGTTTGTTTTAAATGAGCCCATTGAAGATTCCATTCGTTTTGAGTATCAGGTTTTTCCATTCGATTTGTCTAAAAAATATCAGTTGCGCGATAGTGCTGTAGTATTTGATAAGGATAGGGACAACAGTGCCTTGTTTAAGATTGAGAACTTTTTTTCTGTTGACGATGTCTTCGGGGGAAATGAATTGAATAAAAATGGTTCGATTTCAAGGGGTATTTCTTTTGGGAACAACCAAGATTTGGGGATTAATTCTTCTTTGAATTTGGAACTTTCGGGAAAGATATCTTCCAATTTAAAAATATTAGCATCTGTCTCAGATGCCAATATACCAATACAACCAGAGGGGAATACCAATAAACTTCAGGAATTTGATAAGGTATTTATTCAGATTTATAATGATAGACTGAAGTTGATCGCAGGAGATTTTTGGCTTTCTAAACCCACAGGGTATTTTATGAATTATCGCAAACGAGCACAAGGATTAAGTGTCAATTATACATGGAACAAACACAAAGATAAGGTTTGGACCACACAACTGAGTGGTGCACTCTCAAAAGGTAAATTTAATAGGCAAATCATTCAAGGTATCGAGGCAAATCAGGGGCCATATCGTCTTGTAGGTGCCGAAAATGAACCTTTTATTATTGTACTTTCTGGGACAGAAAAAGTATTCATTGACGGTCGCCTTTTAGAGCGAGGCCAGGAGTATGATTATACGATTGATTACAATACTTCAGAAATTATTTTTACATCGAGAAACCTAATTACCAAGGATACTCGGATTGTAGTTGAATTCCAGTATTCTGATCAAAACTATGCACGTTCATTGTTACAGCATGCACTATCTTATCAGTCAAAAAAAATTGATTTTTGGATGAATATATATGCCGAGCAAGATGCAAAAAATCAACCTTTACAGCAAGATTTATCTAGTGCTCAGCGTTCGTATTTGGCGGGTATTGGTGATAGTTTAGGTCTCGCTGTTGTTAATTCGGTTGATTCTGTAGGTTTTTTCGATAATCAAAACCTGTACAAATTGGTTGATTCATTGGGTTTTGACTCCATTTTGGTTTTTAGTATAAATCCAGACTCTGCCGTTTATCGTGTCTTCTTCGAATTCGTTGGTGATGGAAATGGGGATTATATTCTAGAAAACTATAATGCCTTGGGTAAGGTATTCAAATGGATAGCGCCAGAAAATAATATTGCTCAGGGGAATTATCGTGCTTCGCGAAGCATCATCACCCCAAAAAAACAACAAATGTTTAGCTCTGGTTTAAAATGGAAGTATTCAAAGTCGAGTTATGTTGAGTCTGAATGGGCCATTAGCAATACGGATTTAAATACGTATTCTGATCTTTCTAAATCCGATAATATTGGGTATTCAAATCGAACAAGATGGATGAATACCAGCACATTTGGGAAAGTGGATACGCTAACTTTATGGTCCCTTCAAACAAAGGCAGAGATCGAATACCTTTCTTCATCTTTTCGACCTGTGCAGCAATATAGAGCAGTTGAATTTGATCGGGATTGGAATACGCGATTTAAGGGCTACCAGGGCCATCAAGTTCTAGGGATATTGGGGACAAAACTCTTACATAAAAAGAGAGGTTCAATTTCATTGGATGCCCAACATTTTTCGGTGGGTTCGGATTACAGTGGTCAGCGCGCATATTCAAAGGGAAATTGGAAACAAAAAGGTTGGGACGCACAATGGGATGCAAGTTATTTGCAGGCCAATTCGGAGGCAAAAAGTAGTTTTTTACGGCACAGATTGAATCTTTCCAAGAAGCTAGGACCGTTAAGAATTGGCTACAAGGATGATCATGAGAGAAACCGTTACAAAGACTCAATCTTTTCGATTTCCGATCAGAGTTATGAGTTTTTTGATTACCAGTTTTACCTAGCCAATCAGGATACCAGTAAAATCGAGTACAAGCTTTACTATCGCGAGCGATATGATCGAAGATTAGATTCTGAGAGTTTTAAAAGAACAGCCATTGCCAAAACAACAGGAGCAGAGCTTCAAATAAATAGCCTAAAAAATCAGAAGCTTACTTTTTTATCAGGATATCGCTCTTTGGATGTTTTGGACACGGCACTCATGAATCAAACACCAGAAAACTCGGTAATTGGTCGACTAGAATACGCATTTAAGGCATGGAAAAATGCTGTTCAGTGGTCTACATTTTACGAGATAGGTTCAGGTCTCGAACAAAAAAGAGAGTTCCTTTATATTCAGGTAAATGACGGTCAAGGGGTATATACCTGGATAGATTACAATGAGGATGGTGTAAAAGATCTAAATGAATTTGAAATTTCTCAGTTTATCGATCAGGCAAATTATATTCGTGTTTTTGTGCCTAGCAATGCATATGTAACCACATATTTTAACGAGTTCAACCAAACGATATACTTGCGGCCTGAGCGTGTTTGGTCTCGAAAAAAAGGAATGCTCAAAGCTTTATCATTATTTTCTGACCAGGTGAGATTTAGGGTCAATAAAAAATCCAATGCTTTTCTAGATGGTTCTGTATTTAATCCGATAAACAATAGGATTGCCGATACCAATCTTATTTCCACAACTGCTTTTGTTAGGAATTCTCTTTTTTTCAATAGAACAGGTTCAATATTTGGAGCTAGGTATATATTTCAGGAGAATCAATCTAAAACATTATTGGCCTCAGGTTTTGATTCCAAATTGGCATCATTTCATGAGATAAATGCTCGATGGAATATTACCCCCAAATTTTCTCTGCTCGCTACAGTTCAGGACGGAATAAAAAACACGATAGCGGATTATACCTCAGGAAGGGATTATTCCATAAACTATTCTTGGTTAAAGACCTCTATTACCTATCAGCCAAGCACTAATTTTCGTGTTAGCCTTGATGGCAGAATCGTGGATAAAAAAAATGATCCTGCTTTTGGAGTAGAATTCTGCAACATCAGTGACATCGGAACTACATTTAAGTACAATCAAACAGATAAAGGAAGCCTTCAAGGTGCGATTAAACTTTTGAAAATTAATTTTGATGGTATCGAAAATTCTGCTGTTGGTTTTGAAATGCTCGAGGCACTGCGTCCTGGACTTAATTACACTTGGACCTTCGGTTATCAAAAGACGGTTTCAAAAAACTTACAGCTCTCTATACAGTATCTAGGACGAAAATCCGAGAATACAAGAATCATTCATACCGGCGGAATGGAACTTCGCGCTTTCTTTTAAAATCTTTGTAATTTAAAGGACGCTTTAACGTACATGGAAGAATACGGAAAAATATTATTGATTGCAATGCCAACCTTTCTGGTTCTTGTGGTCCTAGAGAAAGTCTATGGCTATCTCAAGGGGCACGATACTGTTCCACTTGATGATGCAGTGTCTAGTTTGAGTTCTGGAATGACAAATGTGCTCAAAGACGTTTTGGGGCTTTCCATTGGAATTATCTCTTATGAATGGCTTTTCTCGAAGCTTGCGATTTTCAGTATTGAAAATACATTGATTGTTTACGCCATAGCATTCCTCGCTATTGACTTCTATGGATATTGGTCTCATAGATTTGCACATAAGGTCAATTTGTTTTGGAACCACCATGTGATTCATCATAGCAGCGAAGAATTTAATCTTGCGTGCGCTTTAAGACAACCAATATCAGGTATTTTTAAGTTTTTCACTTTTTTACTGATTCCTGCAGCAATCATGGGTGTCCCTCCTGAGGTGATTTCTGTGGTTCTTCCTCTACATTTGTTTATGCAATTCTGGTACCACACCCGCCATGTTGGGAAATTAGGATTTATTGAGTACATACTTGTGACCCCATCTCACCATCGGGTGCACCATGCAATTAATCCGGAATATATGGATAAGAATTTGAGTCAGATTTTTATTTTTTGGGACTTTATGTTTGGGACTTTCCAAGAGGAATTGGAGGATGTTCCACCAGTATTTGGGATATCTCGGCCCGCATTAACCTGGAATCCATTTAAAATTAATTTTCAACATTTTTTCGTTCTCTGCAGAGATGCCTGGTATGCGAACAATTTAGTGGATAAGTTGACCATATGGTTCCGACCAACGGGCTGGAGACCAAGAGGTTTTGACAAACTTTACCCTTTGCATAAAATAGAAGATGTTTATAGTTTCTCAAAATATAAGCCGGCTTTAACCAAGTTTCAACTTATTTGGGGGATTACACATCTTTTTGTCGTCATGGTTTTTTTATTGGATCTTTTTTCTCGTCTTGGTTCACTTCCCTTTCTCCAAATATTGGTTTATGGAGCATATATATTTTTGACGATTTATTCTCTAACTGACCTTATGGATAAAAACAAGTGGAATTTTTTATTTGAAATTTTTAGAATGTCCATGGCGCTGTGCATTGGCCTTTGGTTGGAGTCATGGTTTGGTCATTCTACACTCCTTTATTTGGTTTATGCTTATCAGTTTATGGCCGTTTTGATTTCTGTAGCATTTTACAGAAACGAGACCAAGAAGGCAATTGTTTTATTTTAATTTAGGACTATAAGTATGTTGCTACAATGGAGTATGTGATCTTTAAATAAACCCGAACCAAAAGCGTATATCATGAAAATAATTCTCCTTCTAAGTACTTTCATTTTTTTGCTTTTTTCTTGCAAAAATATGGTGGTTTTAAAAGCACAACTGCATCATTCACATTGTGGCGGAGTTCCTCCCACGCCCGAGTCATTGAAAGGTTTTGAGATTGAGCATGACATGCATATTCTTATTGTAGGTGAAAATGATTCCATACATCTGCGTGTAAATGGAGTGCGAGAAGTAAAATTGCGACCGGGAAATTATCATTGGTATCAAGGCGCTAAGCTGGCAGATACAGAAGAACTTCTTGAGGACCTTCGAATGAGTTTAGACTCAAACTTCGTGCTTGATGGTGGTACAGTTTGTATCGATGAATGGAAGAAAAAATTTGATGGAGCATTCACAGTAAGTCAGAAAACAGATACTGTTGTACTTAATCTTAAGTATAGATGTTATACAGGAATACTTCCTTTTCCGTGTGTGAAATATTTGGGGCCTATTTATCAGTAGATTGGATAACCTCTGTTTCGTTATATAGAACCTCAAGTTTTTGATATGCTTCTCTAATATCAGTAATTGGTTCGACAATTAAGCGCAATCGATCTTGTTTCTGTAAAAGTCTGTATCCCTTACCTTGATTTGTTATTTCTTTCAATATTTCTGTAAATAACGCTGATTCATAGAATGGTGAATTGGGGTCTGAAATAAACGAGCAAACCATTTTTTCAGATTTAATAACGAGTCGTTCAAGGCCAATTTTTTTCGCCATCCATCTTAGTTCAAAGGAAAAGAACAATTCCTTCACCTGTTCGGGTATTGGACCAAACCGATCAATCATTCTTTCTTCAAAGGCATTCAGTCCAGCGAGGTTTTCAATATTGTCTAGCTCTTGATAAAGGCTTAAGCGCTCTGCTACATCATTCACGTAGTTGTCAGGTATCCGAACTTCATAGTCTGTCTCAAATACGCATTCAGAAGCGTAGGTCGTTAGTTGGTCGCTATTGCGTTCACTAAAGAGCTCTTTAAACTCCTTTTCCCTAAGTTCTTTCATGGCCTCATTTAGGATTTTTTGATACATTTCAAAGCCAATCTCGGAGATAAATCCACTTTGTTCACCTCCTAGCATATTTCCAGCACCTCTAATATCCAAATCTTTCATGGCAATGTTAAAACCTGAACCCAGGTCTGAAAATTGAACCAATGCTTCCAGTCTTTTCCGAGCCTCTGAGGTAAGTATTGTTGTTTTCGGTGCGATAAGATAACAGAACCCTTTTTTATTACTTCTACCGACTCTTCCTCTTAGCTGGTGTAGGTCACTTAATCCAAAATTTTGCGCATCATTAATAATGATTGTATTGGCATTGGAAATATCTATTCCAGATTCTATAATTGTCGTTGCAATTAGTACGTCATATTTCCCTTCTATGAAGTCCATCATGTTTTTTTCCAATACCTTTCCATCCATTTGGCCGTGTCCAATACCTACTTTTACACCAGGGCATAAACGTTGAATCATCCCTGCAATTTCTTTGATATTGGCAATGCGGTTGTTCACAAAGAAAACCTGACCTCCTCTTGAAACCTCATAGGATATTGTATCTCTTAGCATTTCTTCATTAAAGGTCACGATTTCTGTGAGTACTGGCTGTCTATTAGGAGGAGGGGTATTTATTATGCTTAAGTCTCTGGCGCCCATCAGAGAGAATTGCAGTGTTCTTGGTATTGGAGTCGCAGTAAGTGTCAGTGTATCTACAGTTGTTCTTAATGTTTTTAATTTGTCCTTGACCGAGACACCAAATTTTTGCTCTTCATCGATGATCATTAACCCCAAATCTTTGAATTGAATTCTATTTGAGACGATGGCGTGCGTACCAATTAAGATGTCAATTTCTCCTTTTTTGAGCTTTTGAATAGTTTCTGTGGTTTGTCTTGCGCTTTTAAATCGATTGATGTAATCAATGTTACACGGAAACTCCTTTAGTCTTTCTTTAAAGCTCCGGAAGTGCTGCAAAGAAAGGATGGTCGTAGGCACTAAAACTGCTACTTGCTTGCTATCTGCAACCGCCTTAAATGCTGCTCGAATCGCTATTTCTGTTTTTCCGAATCCAACATCACCACATATCAAGCGATCCATAGGAGTCTTTGATTCCATGTCTTTTTTAACATCTTGAGTCGCTTTGTATTGGTCGGGTGTATCCTCATACATAAAGGATGCCTCCAACTCATTTTGCAGGTAAGTATCTGGTGTAAATGCAAAGCCAGGTTGACTTCTCCTTTTTGCATAAAGCTGAATAAGGTCAAAAGCGAGCTCTTTTATTTTTTTCTTTGTCTTGTTTTTAAGGGTATTCCATGTTTGTGTCCCGAGCTTATTCATTTTGGGCACAGAACCATCCTTACCTGTGAATTTAGAAATCCTGTGTAGAGAGTGAATTCCAACATAGAGAACATCACCCTCTTTATAGATTAGTCGTATTGTTTCTTGTGGTTTGCCATTGACATCAATGGTTTCAAGCCCAGAAAATTGCCCCACCCCATGGTCAATGTGGGTTACGTAGTCTCCTTTTTGTAGATTATATATCTCTTTTAGGGTGAGTGCCTGTTTGGCTTGTCTAAATCTTTCTTTTAATCTAAACCTGTGGTATCTTTCAAAAATTTGATGATCCGTATAGCAAACTATTTTAGAATCTTTACAAATGAATCCTTCATGTAACGCTGAATTCATGGACGTAAATTCTACAGCAGCTCCGATATCTTCAAAAATCTGATAAAGTCGCTCGATTTGTTTCGGTTGATTTGAAAACAAGAAATTGATATACTTTTTTTTCTGATGTCCGATGAGGTCCTCCTTTAAGAGGTCAAAGTTTTTATTAAAGCTAGGCTGAGGAGATAAAGAAAATTCTATCTTTTTGCTCCCTTTGTAAAATGGGTTACTATTGAACTCTAAAAGTGTTGTTAATTCAAATGTTTCGCCACATTCTTTTTCATTCAAAAATAACTGCTCTGGCGTACTTAGTTTTTCTTTATTTTCTATTTCATTATAGATGTGTTGTGCTTTATCGAATTCAAGTTGAATACGAGCTAATGTTCTTTCCACAGAGTCTAACCAAAGCGCCTTTTCACCCTTGAGGTATCTAAAGAATGAGTCCATTCCTTTGACGAGTAATTCGCCTTGTATATTGGGTACAATCGTAAAGAATGAATGACTGCTTATGGAAAGTTGACTTGCCGCATCAAATGCTCTGATTGACTCAACTTCGTTTCCAAAGAACTCTATGCGGTAAGGTGTGTCAGAGGCAAAAGAAAAAACATCTACAATTCCCCCTCTTATGGAGTATTGCCCGGGCTCATATACATAGTTAACTTGCTCAAAATTATATTCAAGTAAAAGCTCATTAATGAATTCAATAGAGTAGGTTTTATCAACCTCTATTTTCATCGTATTTGATTTCAGCTTTTTAACCGATAGTACTTTTTCAAATAAAGCTTCGGGATAGGTGACAACCCAGCAGTTTTTTTGTGTGCTTAGCTTTTTTAGAGCCTCTGTTCTTGCGACTACGCTGGCATTGTCTGTATCCTCTATCTGATAAGGTGTCCTGTAAGAGGCGGGATAGAATACTAATCGTTTGTCATCCGGATAAATCCCTTGCAAATCATTTAGAAAGTAGGCAGCATCCTCTTTATTGTCTAGAACGAATACATGATGTCCCGGACATTGACTGGCAACCGCGGCTGTGTAGACCGATTTCGCGGAACCAACGAGTCCTGCCCAATGAATTTTATTCTCATGGTTTTCAATGATTTGCAGGGTTTCTATAACCTTAGGGTGTTCTTGAGAACTATTTTTAAAGCTTTTAAGGTTCATGCTAGTTCAAAAAACTCATTGCTTTTTCAACCATATTTTTTGAGCCAATAAAAAGTGGTGCGCGTTCGTGAAGTGCTTTGGGTTCAATTTCTAAGATGCGTTTTCTTCCCGTAGTAGCCATTCCTCCTGCTTGTTCTGCAATAAAAGCCAATGGATTACATTCATACAACAATCTAAGTCTGCCTTTAGGTGCTGCCGGGACATTTGGATAAATGTAAATTCCGCCTTTAATCAAGCTTCTATGAAAATCGGCAACCAATGAACCAATATAACGGCCTGAATATGGTCCATTAAAATCGTTGTCTTGACTTTGACAAAATGAGATGTATGCTGCTACACCAGGCTCACATTCTTTAATATTCCCCTCGTTCATAGAATAAAGCCTACTTGATTCAGGCATTTTCATATTGCTGTGTGAGAGAATAAATTTTCCACTTGATGGATCCAGTGTAAAGCCTTGAACGCCGTCGCCCCAGCTCAACACCAGCATTGTAGATGTGCCATATAGGACATATCCTGCAACGGTCTGTTTAGTCCCGGCTTGTAGCATATCTTCGAGTGTCGCAGCATGTCCGCATTGTGAGATCCTTTTGTAGATGGAGAAAATTGTTCCAACCGATACATTGACGTCTATATTACTAGAGCCATCTAATGGATCAAATAAAACGACATAAGAGGCTGAGTTTGTTTTTTCGGTATCAAAAGCTAGATGGGATTCATTTTCTTCAGATCCTATACCGGCAACGGACCCGCAACTCTTGAATGCATTGATGAATGCGATATCTGCTAATACGTCCAGTTTTTGTTGTTCCTCTCCTTGAACATTTTGTCCACCGTGGGCACCTAAAACACCATCAATTAGTGCTGCTTTTTGCAAATCATGGCTTACCTTGACAGCTGCATTTGTTATTGATTCAAGTACAGGCCAGAGTGCCTGGTCAAGACCTTTTATTGATTGTGCATCCGCAAAATAATCATGAAAGGTCATGTGTAAGGGTTGTTTTATGAACGGTAACGTTAGTTTATTTCTAAAGACCTTTTAGCTGAACATGATACTTTGTCCATAACCTTCTTTATAAACAGGATTAACAATGAGTGCAGGGATTAGGGCATCATTGGTAATGATATATTGCTCATAGTGAGAGGTGATGGCGTTGAGAAAATTGCTTTTGTTGAGATTCATGATTGCAATTAAATCTGCATCTACAGAGACTGCGTATTTTACAACCTCTTTATCAAATCCTGACCTCGAAATCAACGTATGTTTCATATCAACCTCTCTGTCCTTGAAGAATCTTTTTGCAAATACAATGTTTGATTTAACCTGATGCTTCAAGAA
>CAJWAO010000042.1 GCA_913020765.1 uncultured Flavobacteriales bacterium
ATTTGTGGAGATGAACCATACTCAATCAATTGAAGTGTGCCGCCTGCCTCAGGAACCGGACTATGTGGTATTGCCGAAACCACTTTAACCGCGCCAACTGAAGCCTTTCTGCAGGGTATATAAGGCTTTTTTTGACCATCAAGTAAAGTAGGGTCCTCAGGATTATATTCTTTGAACTGGTTATAGGCATATGAGATGGCCATGAAAAAATAAGACTTATGGTTCACCAAAGTTGGGTTACCCTGAGCAAACTTATCTTCTGTTATTTTAAATGAATGACGAATTCCCTGGTCAGAACCATCGACCTTTTCAACCGGCATAGATGCAGATAATGCCTCATCAAACTCAAAATTAATAAGCCGCCCAATACCATCTTTTTTATCACATTGCGCCACAAGACGCGCTTTGTTCGGGTCATCAAGCTCCGAAAGAGAAACCTCATCATCAATAAGCTGGAAAATCTGATAACCTTGGAACCGATAATAACGATCCGCTAGCGAATCATCTGTCACAATAAAGGGGTCAAACTCCGAGTAGGCCTCTTGATAATTATTTGAAGAAGAACTGTTGTCTATGGTTAAAATGAGCTCATTTTCTAGCTCTTGTATAACGAGATCTGGCGAATGTGGCCCTTCAAGAATTTTAAAACAATTTTCAAATAGTGCTTGTGCCTTATCGTCTGCCTTTCTCAATACCTCAACTGACGCAAATGGATCCCCGCTTGTAGCACGTGCCCATACCACCCCAACGGTAATGTTATTCACGGAGCCGGGCTTCAAAACAAAAGGACCCGCAGACTGAACAAATCTTCGGTCATTAGGTGTATTGTTGCTACTTTGCTCTGTCCACGGCGCTTGAGGATTGCCATCCGTTCCCCAACCCAATGGATCAGTATCGCCAGGAAACATAAAATCGCAAGGCGTGTTGGGATCTGCTTCAGCATCAGAAATATGACCGCTTCCGCCATAAACAAACTTAGAGCCATCTTTCCAAAAACCTTTCAAATAATTATAATAGTCAGAAGCATTTGTTGGATCTGTTTGATTTGGATTTGCTCCGTTTGTGGTATTTGAGTAGTATAAAAATCTACGCATACCAAATCGTTCATTATCGATAACTCCATCGCCAAAACCAATGCCATTTAAAGCCTCATTCTCATTGATTCCATAGGCATTATCAATACCATCATTATCTTGATAAGGGCCCTCAAAAAAATCAACTCCAACTGCAGGAGGAGATGAGCCATAGCCCTTGTAGCCCGAATTATCAAGATCTAAATTGTCTCCGTTGTAATAATAGGCCAAACCTCGATTCACATCACAACCTACATAATCGTCATAGGGGTCTCCAAGCGCGCCATCTGTAAAGAATCCGAAGTAAGTATCGTAAAGTGTTTGCGTACCTCTATTTATCAACTCATAGTTGTAGAAAGTCATATTGTTTACCTCATCATTGGAGGCAAATGAAAAAGCTTGGGACCTGATCTCCATGCCAATAGGGTCAGCCCCTGTCTCTGTATGTATGTTTCCTTTATCGTTCATTACCCACCAAAAATTGAGATCCCCATACAACGAAACTGTCCGGTCCACTGTGCATTCTTTTGTCCGATTTATATCATGCCAAGGGTAATCGCCATCCTGCCAATTGTAATGACCGTCATCATTGTAATCGTAGAATGGTGCCAAATAATAATCCTGTCCAGCGGATAAATCGCCATGCGCCGGCCAATTTTTAATAATATCAGGAACTTCATAATTGGGATGTAAAGTCGACTGGATATTCGTACCATTTTGCTGATCGGCAATCCCCGCCGCATACCAAGAGGTAAACTCGCGAATCATATCTTGCGTCGTGATAAAATGCTGATCGTAAGCATCACAAGTTTCATAATCCGTTTCAGCAAACACCTCAGTTAGCGGACCCGTCCAGTAGTCTTGTCCATTTCGGTACCTAAGTGCCGCTAGCTTCAATTGTTCATTTACATCTGTTCCACCCAACCACAATGCAGCAGTAAAAAGCGCCATGATTCCTGAGTTTTTAGGTACTTCATATTGAGAATTATTCTGACCTGGAATCTGCCATAGATTTCCAGCAGTATGCATTAAGGCCCTCACATTATTGATTTCCATGTATGTAGAAGTCGTTGGTGGTGCACATCCAGCTCCTTTCTCTGGAAAAGTTTTCTTTTCTTCACTCCCATATTCCTGTGCTGAAAGTTGAAAAGTGAAAAGAACAACGAAAAAGAGGATATTTTTCATAGGTTGAAGTTATATATTTTTCCCTAACTACTATTCATTTCAGGAACGAATGCGTTCGTTATGTGTTCTATTTTCGCCTCTTGCTCAGCCATAAAAATAGATACAATGTCAAAACGACATTCCCGACCAGGGAAGTAATGATTTAAAAGATAATCTGCCACCTTTACAATCCTGCGCTGTTTGGGCTTGGAAACAGCTTCGTAAGGATTTTTAAAATCAAGGGACCGAAGTGACTTGACCTCTACAACAATAATTTGGCCTTCATATTCACAAACAAGATCAATCTCCAATCTGCCGAAACGGTAATTTTTAAAATGAATCTTGTATCCTTTACCTTCTAAAAATTCTGCTGCACTTTCCTCTGCTTTTTTTCCAATGTGGTACATAATGAGTTTACTTTATATCATAAGATACGAAAATCAGAGACGAAAAGCACTACCATTTAGAGTGAATAAAAATTATCTTTACCGGAGCGAATATTCGAGGTATGGAAAATATATTTATTAAGAACATTAAGGGACTTGTGCAGGTTGGAGAAGACTTTCCTGAACGAGTTGGTGGGGCTGATGCGGGAAAAATACCCATCATTGAAAATGCCTTTTTGGCGCTAGAGCAGGGTTGTAAAGTGGTTGCATATGGCTCAATGGAGGACTGGGATGGGATCGACGATTGGAGAAATCTTGAAGTAATTGATGCCGAGGGATGCTATGTACTTCCGGCATTTTGCGATGCGCATTCACATACTGTGTTTGCCGAAACAAGATCCGGTGAATTCGTTGACCGTATCAAGGGACTGAGCTATGAGGAAATCGCTTTAAAGGGAGGTGGTATCTTAAATTCATCAAGAGCACTTGGGGAACTTTCAGAAGATGCACTTTTTGAGCGCTCATATAGCAGACTGGAAAGGATTATTGAAAGTGGGACTGGTGCCTTGGAAATCAAATCTGGATATGGACTAACCGTTGAATCCGAGCTGAAAATATTAAGGGTTATTAAAAGAATGAAAGAAAACAGTCCAATTGAAATTAAAGCAACATTTCTTGGCGCTCATGCATTTCCCATTCAGTATAAAAATGACCACGAAGGTTACATCAATGAAATCATCTCTGATATGCTACCCGCTATCGCTAACGAAAATTTAGCAGATTACATTGATGTATTCTGCGAACGAAACTACTTTTCTGTAAGTGAAATGGAACGTATTTTAAAAGCTGGAAAAGAAATAGGACTTGTACCTAAGGTTCATGTGAATCAATTTTCAGCAATGGGGGGCGTGAAATCAGCGATTGACCTCGGTGCATTAAGTGTTGACCACCTCGAAGAACTCAATGGGTCGGATATCGATGCGCTAGAGGGCAGCGATTGTATGCCTACTTTTTTACCTGGTTGCTCTCATTTTTTAGGAATCCCATTTGGTAATGCTAGGGCATTGATTGAAAAAAATATTCCTTTTGCGTTGGCAAGTGATTTCAATCCAGGGTCAACACCATGCTATAATATGTCACAAATTTGGTCATTGGCTTGTATTAAAATGAAGCTAACACCTGAGGAGGCCCTAAACGCACTCACAATTAATGCTGCCTACGCAATGGGGCTTCAACACTCTCACGGAAAAATTAGCCTTGGCAACACCTCTCCAATTATTTTAACCAAGGCAATTCCTTCACTAGAATACATACCTTACTCATTTGGGGAGCACCTTATTCAAAGAATTTTCACCAAGCGTTAAGAATTAAAATGATATCGGAAACACCCATGGATAAGCATTCATTTATTGAAAAAATAGCTGCTCTGATTAAAGCAAAAAACTATCCAATGGAGCATCTCCATGTTGTTGTTCCATCAGACCGAGCTGCGAATCAATTAAGGGTACAAATTGCACGTTTATTTGAGAAGCCGATTTTTGCCCCAAAAATTCAGACAATTGATAAATGGATGAGGCCAGAAAACCAAATTGTTGTTGATGAAACGAGGCAGCTTGTATCATTATATGAAGTAAGTAAGCTTATTCCCAATATTCCGAACGCAAATTTTGAAGAGTTTTTAGGCTGGGGTAAAATTATCTTACGAGATTTTAATGAAATTGACCGTTACCTGTTAGATCCGGCAGCAGTATTTAAAAATCTAGCGTCGATAAAAGAGTTAGAAAGCTGGCAAATTGACGAAGAGGACTATTCAGAATCACAGAAAAAATTCTTAGGATTTTGGAAAATACTACCAAGACTATATGACCTTTTTCACGAGAAGTTATCCTCAAAAGGACAACTTACATCGGGAAGGGCATACAAACTTTTTGCAGAAGGACAGCATGATTTTCTATCAACGGCATCAAATAAGCAATTCGTTTTCGCTGGCTTCAATGCGCTATCAAAAGCTGAGCTCGTCACCATAAAAAGAATTATTGACGCCAAAAAGGGATTATTCCTTACTGATTCAGACTTATTGTATCTTGGCGATCCATTGCATGAGGCGGGCAATTTCCTCAGGAAAAATCGTGAATTCTTGGAGATAAATTATATCCCAGAGCCACTAAATAAGCTCGTCGAAAAGAACTTAGATGTAAAGATTATAGAATGCGCACAGCATATTGGCCAGGTTAAAGTTGCAGCAAATGAGCTGAGCAAGCTAAGTGTAAAAGAACTCAATAAAACACTTGTATTACTTTGTGATGAAGCATTGATTGGTTCAATGATCAACCATATACCTAAGAATGTGGCGAAAACAAATCTTACATTGGGGCTGCCACTCAATCAAACAGCTGTAAAATCATGGGTAGACCTGCTTTTTCAAATCCAAGAAAACAAACTTAAATTTCAAACAGACTCTATCTATTTTTATGACCTTCAAAGATTTATTAACCATTCTTTTACCATTAGCTCATTAAAGGGAAGTGAGGTTCAAAAACTGGGAGAGGTTGAGAGAGATGCCATCCGATATAATAAAATATTTCAACATATAAATTCACTTCCACAAAGTAACGAACTAAATCACCTGTGCGGCTTGGTCTTTGAACAATGGAATGAAAACTGGAGTAAGGCGCTTGCAAACGTTCGTGCGTTGAATACTTTCTTCTTAGACCGCATGAAAGAGGAATTTGAGTTCGAAAGAACCATTCTATATGTTTTTGATGAGGCTATCGTAGAGCTGCAAAATATAGTGGATGAAGGAATTCCTGAAATGAACCAAAAGAGCTTCAGACTATTCTTTGATCAGCATTGGGTTAGCAAGTCTATAAGTTTTGCAGGAGACCAAGAAGAGGGGCTTCAGATTATGGGTTTGCTTGAAACAAGAATGCTTGATTTCACAACGATTTATGCCCTTGGCATGAATGAAGGTAAAATACCTGCAACGAATCCGATACAATCTTTTATCCCAATGGATCTTCGATACGGCTTAGGTCTGCCAGCTACAAGAGAAAAACAAGGACTTTTTGCTCATCATTTTTACCGTTTACTGCACCAATGTGAAACTCTTGTGGCAACGTTTTCATCGACAAGTGAACAAATTGGCTCGCAAGAAAAAAGTAGATACCTACTTCAGCTTGAACTCGAACTGAAGCGAATAAATCCAAATATGGTAATTCAAAACTTACATTATAACATCCCCATTCAAGAAATAGCTCAAGTGAACTCGCAGGTTATAGAATGTTCACCAATCATTATGAGTAGAGTTGAAAATTACTTTAAAAAATCAATCTCTGCGTCTGCCATCAATACTTATTTAAGATGCCCTCTAGACTTTTACTATAAATATATCGCTGAGCTTGGTGAAGAACAAAATATTGAGGAGGACATTGAAAGCCAACAATTTGGCTCTTTAGTTCACCGCGCCTTAGAAGTCTTATATAAACCTTTTGCGCTGCTTGACTCATTGGGGAATGAAGTGAGTCCCAAACCAAAAGCACTCTGTGAGAAAGATATTCTAATGATGCTAAAGAGTTATAAGAAGGTGCTCTACAATGAGTTTTATGAATACTTTGATCAAGACGAACAACTTTTTCTGAAAGGCAAAAACTTGGTGAGCTATACCATCGCACAAGACACTATTGAAAACACCTTAAATAAAGAACTTGCTTTCTTAAAAAGTTTGAAAGAAGAACTCTTTATTATTCAGGTAGAGGCCAAGCAGAATATGACCTTATCACTCAATGTTAATGGCATTGAACGTAAAGTTTCTTTCTCCGGTTATATTGATAGGATTGACAAGATTGGAACAAAATTTAGGGTAATCGATTACAAATCTGGAAATGTCAGGGCTCAAGATGTCAAATTCATTGAGAAAGAAAATACGGTGCTCACATTTTCAAAATGCAAACACGCTGTTCAATTAGCCATGTACGCGCTATTTTTAAAAGAAAGCCAAGGTTGCTTTCCCGCAGAAACCAGTATTTTCTCTCTGACCGATGTCAAACAACTTTCTTACCCGCTTCATTCTAATTCGCACAACATAGAGGAAATATGTACTTTATTTAAAGAATTTTTAGCAGAAGTTATAGGAGAAATATTTGATATTGAAAGTTCTTTCGAGCACAATACGGACGCAAAATATTGCAATTATTGTGAATAAAAAAAACCTGAAAAGAAATCAAATTTTGTTCGAAATCTTTTCAGGTAATCTGCAAGTTAAATAAAACCAAATATGAACAAAGAAATTGTTCGTACTATACACGTAAGACGATAAAGTATTTACTAAGGTTGCTTGTTGATAAAAAAATTAATAAAGCTGTTCTTTTAAAACAGTTCTGTAATCCTTAATTTCTTCTCTGTTTATTTTATGCTCAGCGTCCTTTAATAGCGTAAGTAAATATACCAGATTCTCCGTATCCCCTATTTCCAGTGGATACTCGTTGCCCTCTTCATCTTCCTCATATTGCGCTTGAACATTAAAGTTTTTGTTTTCTTCGATAAACTCATACATCAATCTTAAGGTTTTTACGACCAATGGATCTTGCTCCTGTAAGGCGATATTACGCAGCTCTTTTAAAGTTTCAATGAGCTTCGGTGCTTCTACTCCTTTCTTTTCCACTTTTGAAAGGATTGCATCAAGCTTGTCATTTGCGTCCTGAGTTTTCATAATGTTGTTTTCAATTTGCGACAAATTTAAGGAGTTTACTTGAATAAAAAACAGAAAGAAAGAAAACATTGTCAATGGATTTTATCACCTGAATAAAGACAGCACGAATAAACCAAGAAAGAAATTCTAAATTTGTAGTATGGAGTTTTTACTTAAGGCATGCAGTGTTGGCTTCTTGTTAAGTGTCATGATTGGACCTGTCTTTTTTGTCCTTCTGGAAACAAGTATAAGAAGAGGATTCCGTGCCGCTTTGGTTTTTGATCTTGGTGTTTTGGCAAGCGATGCACTATACATTCTTCTAGCTTATCTTTTCTATGCTGAAGTAGATAAAATGTCTTCTGGCACTAATAAAGCTCTTTTCGGATTTATAGGCGGCGGTATTTTTATCATTTACGGAGTGATGACATTTTTTAAAAAAAACAAAGTCCGTGAAGAAACCGCCATTGAAAATATAGATACCCTGAAGTTAGACTTTACAAAAACTTTTTTAAAAGGATTTCTTCTAAACTTCGCGAATCCATTGATACTTTTCTATTGGTTCAGTGTACTCACACTTGCTAACCAGTCCATAGCTGATGGTTCAAGCGACTTTATGCTGTTTTTATTTTTACTGATTGTTTTGCTCACCTTTTTAGGGTTTGACCTATTAAAAATAATTGGAGCTAAACAATTGAAACCACTTGTAACAGAAAGGGTTTTGATTGGCCTAAACCGCCTCATAGGATTGGTTTTTTTCCTATTTGGGGTTGTTTTATTGGTTCAAAATTACTTCAGAATATACCCTATGTAAATCTCCAAGTCCCATGCGTTCACTTTTTCTATTTTTTTTAACTCTTTGCTTAAATATTTCCTACGCGCAAAAGGTTTTACAGAATCAATTAACTGACCGCGAGAGATTATATTGGGACGCGAGCAAGAAAAAAATTCGTGCGAGAGGAGCATACTATCAAGATGAAATCATTGGAGTAACTCAAGAGAAGCACGGTAAGTGGTGGTTTTATGATGCAAAAGGGAATCTAACAGAGGAACAATATTTTTACAGAGGCCGTATTCATGGAAAGCAGCTCTCTTATTACCCGAATAAAAAAATTGCTTCAGAAAGTTATTTTGTATTTAATGTAGCTGATAGCATTTTTCGTGAATGGAATGATCGTGGTCAATTGTTAGTTGAGGGGCATTATGAGATGGGAAGTCCAAGTGGAGAATGGAATTATTACTATAACGATGGGGCGCTAAAATCAAGAAAAAAAATATCAAATGATACGGTTTACCTCATCGAACATTATACAAGTGACACGCTGCATTCCCAAGTAGTAAAAGCTGGCGAGGGTGAAATCAAAAGCTTTTATGTGAGTGGTGGATTAAAAGAATTCTATACCTACTCGAAGGGGCTAAAAACTGGGCCTTTTGAGGAGCGATTGGCCAACGGGATCATCTCGATAATAGGAGGCTTTCATGAGGGATTAAAAAATGGTAAATGGACCTTTTATTTCCCAAATGGACGTATTGAAAAATGTATCAATTATAAAAAAGATACACTAAACGGGGCCTATCTAGTAATGAACTCTGATTCGACAATCAATACATTAGGAAATTATCAATCAGGAGAGAAACATGGCGATTGGACATGGTATAATGAAAATAATTCTTTAGAAATGAAGGGAGGCTTTGTGAAAGGCCTTCAACATGGAGACTGGAAATATTATTTCTCCTCAGGTGAGTTGTCATATAATGCCAATTTCAACCATGGAAAACGCTCGGGACAATGGACTTACTTCTTCAAAGATGGAACCCTATTTAAAGAGGGGAAATACCACAAAGATTTCAAGGAAGGGCTTTGGAAAACAAATTATGAATCTGGAGTACAATTGATGACAGGAGTATACGCAAAAGGAAAAGAGCAGGGAATCTGGATAAATTATTGGGAAAATGGGGCCATTAAAAACAAAGCCGAATTTAAAAATGGCATCTTGAATGGAACATGGGTTTCATATAGCCCAAATAAAAATATCCTTCTTTCAGGGAAATATAAAAACGGCCTTAAAACCGGCGAGTGGAAAACATTCAATGACAAGGGCAAGCTTCTCTTGCTTGAAAATTATAAGGTAATAAAAAGTAAAGACAGTAAAAATGAGATCATCATCATTGGTCGAAATGAAGAAATTTCAGTGCTACATGGTCCTTTTGAATCATATTCCGAAACAGATTATGCAATAAAGGCCACCGGTTCCTTCAGAAAAGGGAAAAAGAATGGAACGTTCATTGACTACTATCCAGGCGGAGTAGTTCCAACAATCGTAGCACAATACAAAAATGGGGATTTAGATGGGCTTTTTCAGCAATTCTCTCGAAGGGGAAATATCCGACACCAAATAGAATATAAAAATAACCTGAAGGACGGAAGCTTCCTTATCTTCAGCGAATCCGGCAAAGTGGTCGTTAGGAAAACCTTCTACAAAGGGAGAGAGGTTCGTAACTAGGCTTTTTGATTCGCTTTTATCGCGTTGGTGAGCTCAATGAAGTCGTCAACAGAACATTGTTCTGGTCTTTCAGCAGAAAATTTCTCGGGAAGCATTGTTGTCCCTTGTATAGATTTAAGAGAATTTCGCATCGTTTTTCTTCGTTGATTGAAGGCTGTTTTAACCACGAGCTTAAAAAGCTTCTCATCACAAGGTAGTTTTGTGCGTGAATTACGAATACATCGAATTACACCCGACTTGACTTTTGGTGGTGGATCAAATACATCTTCATCAACTGTGAATAAATATTCAATATCATAATAGGCCTGCATAAAAACACTTAAAATACCATATTGCTTATTCCCTGGACCTTGTGCTATTCGTTGCGCAACTTCACGTTGAAACATTCCTACAATTTCAGGAATTCTGTCTTTGAACTCTAAGCATCTGAATAAAATTTGAGACGAAATATTATATGGAAAATTACCAACCACACTGAAGGATTCATTTATCAAAAATTGATCAATATTGTACCTTAAAAAATCAGCAAAAAGAATATTACCCTCTAGTTCTGGATACTTCTGATTTAAAAAAGTAATTGACTCCTGATCAACATCCATAAGAAAAAGTGATCCCGTTTTATTTTCTTTCAGAAGCCATTTGGTTAAAGCCCCCGTACCGGGACCAATTTCCAATATATTTTGACTCTTTTCAAAAGATATACTTTCAACGATTTTTCGAGATATAGAGGAGTCTCTAAGAAAATGCTGACCTAAATGTTTTTTAGCTTTAACCTTCATGAATAAATTCTTCTATGACTTTGAGCTCCGTACGAAATGCAGCAAACTTACCCTGAAATCTTGTGGTATGCTCTTCTTGCAATGTCACGGCATGGATAGACTTGTATTTATCTAAATGATCTTGACTGTAGGCGACGTACATTACAGAATATGCTTTCCCTCCTTGCTCCTCTCCTAAAATCCGCGAGAGTTTACATTCCCGAAATAAAGCCGTTGCCATTACATCGGGTATGTGCTTACTTTTCATCCAAGCTAGCCATTCTTGCTCTATTGAGGCATCAAGACTTAAAGTCACGTTGTATATAATCATATTCAAAAATAAGCTATTCACCGGAAACCCGCGAAATCTTTAATAAAGGTTTGGTATGCGAACTAAAAAAAGTTATTTTTGATCAACACTAAACCAATACATATGAAAAAAATTCTACTTTATTTTTGTGCAATAATTCTAGTTTCTGCGCAAATTAATGCACAATCCTGTACACCAGGTGAAAACTTTGCAGACTCAACCTACGGAATTTGGCCTGATACCTCAACGAATTTCCCCCCTGCCGAAGCAGGAGTTGCCTATTCAACAGACTTAA
The DNA here is from genome assembly GCA_913020765.1 of uncultured Flavobacteriales bacterium. Taxonomy (GTDB): domain Bacteria; phylum Bacteroidota; class Bacteroidia; order Flavobacteriales_D; family Crocinitomicaceae; genus UBA952. The sequence continues at coordinate 11,175 of CAJWAO010000042.1, forward strand.
ACTTTAAAGTCCCCAACGAAGTAACCTCGGATATCACTGGAGGAGATCCAGCCTTGGAAGCTTTTATTGGTTCTGAGATTCAAGGATTTACAGTGACTAGTGTAGATGGTTTGCCTTCGGGTTTTGACTATGCTTGCAATGTATCTGGATGTGAATATCTTGGAGGAGAAAACGGATGTGCCAATGTGTTTGGAACAACAAGTGAAACAGGTTCTTTCCCAGTTACGATTACTGTTGAAGGTGTGATTCAGGTGGTCCTTTTCCCTGGTTTGCCTCCAACTCCAGTTACCCAAGCCTTAAGTTTTGGAGGCTACGAAATCGTGGTTGGTTCAGCTGGTACAATAGACGGTATTATTGAACCTTTGACCGTTGTCCCTAATCCTGCAACAGAAAAAATAACGATTAGTGGTCTTTCTGCTTTCGAAAACTCATCCATTTCAATTATGAATATTGAAGGGAAGGTTATCGCTCAACAGAATTACAAGAATGCCAAACACGCAGATTTTGATTTAACGTCATTAAATAAAGGCGTTTACTTTGTAAAAGTAGCACACACGAACGGAATTGAAACGGTTAAATTTATCAAGCGATAGATTGCTAAAGAAACCTAGTTATAAAAAAAGGAGGTCAACAGCCTCCTTTTTTATTGATAAAACTTCATCTCATCGACGTAACGAAAAACAGGTTCGGAAAGTAGATACCTTACATCCTTCTTCTCCTTGATTGCAGCTCTTATAAAAGAAGAAGAAATCTTCATCACTGGTGCATCCTTACAAATAGAAACATTTGGATGGTTTTTAAGTGCATCTGTTTGTTCTCTTTTTTGACTTCTGTCACGCTCGCGCTCTTCTTGAGGCGTTAATACCCTTGGGTAAACATATATTTTATGCTTCGCCAATATCTCCTCGTAATTGAACCATTTGTGAAAGCTCCGTAAATTATCTTCGCCCATAATTAGGGAAAAATCATTTTCAGGATGATTTTCAATTAGATGGGCTAGCGTGTGTATGGTGTAATTTGGCTTTCTAATTTTAAATTCAATATCACTAACTCGGAGCTTTCTATTGTCATCAATGGCTTCCCTAACAAGGGCCAAGCGATGGAAGTCAGAAAGCATTGATTTCTTTTGTTTCAATGGGTTTTGTGGAGTAACAACGAGCCACACTTGATCCAAGTCAGTAAACTCAGATATATAATTAGCAATCACCAAATGTCCGACATGAATAGGATTAAAAGTGCCAAAATACAAGCCTATCTTCACGACACTAAAAATTGGTTTATAATAGCATTGGCCTCGGATATCGCAATTTCAAGTTTGTCATTTTTTATAATGAAATCAAAATTAGAAGACAAAGAAATTTCTTTCTCAGCTTTGGCAAGTCTCTGCTGAATTTTCTGCTCAGAATCTGTATTACGCTTTCTTAAACGTTCCTCCAAGACCAGCAAACTTGGTGGCATGACGAAAATTGCCAACGCATTCTTTTCGAATTTCTTTTTTAAGTTCATTCCACCTACAACGTCAACATCAAAAACGACTGTTTTGTTTGCATTCCAAATTCTATTGAGTTCCGAATTGAGCGTTCCATAAAAATGGTCCTGATATACTTCCTCCCACTCAGCAAATTCATTGTTCTTTATCTTATTTTTAAACCCTTCTATTCCAATAAAATGATAATCTTTCCCATTCACCTCTTTTCCTCTCGGCGCTCTACTACAGGCCGAAATAGAAAAGCTCAATTCCGACATCTTATTCAATAAAGCGCGTACAATTGTTGTTTTTCCAGCCCCTGAAGGTGCTGAAAAAATAATAACTTTTCCTTCATTTAAATTTTTAGAGGACACTACAGGGTGTTTAAAATTTGCTCTTTAATCTTTTCTAGACTATCCTTCATTTGGACAACCTTTTTTTGCATTTCTGAATGGTTACACTTACTGCCTATCGTATTAATTTCACGACCCATTTCTTGCGCTATAAAGCCAAGCTTTTTCCCAGATTGATATAGCGGTATTGTTTCCAAGAAATACTCAATATGGTTGCTCAGACGCATTTTTTCTTCGGAAATATCTAGCTTTTCGATGTAATAAATAAGCTCCTGTTCGAATCTGTTATTATCCATTTTATCAGAAGGAAATTCATCTAATCCTTTTTGAAGGCGTTCTCGAGTTGATTGAATTCTTTCTTGTTCAAAAGGCGCTACCTCTTTAAGTAATCTTGAAATCTCACCTGTTCTTTGCATAAACTCTGATTGAAGGTCTTTACCCTCTTTTTCCCGAAATTGTCTCACCTGACTGCAAGCATCCTTGGCGAGGTCAACAACCTTCAATAGCTCCTCCTTATCTGGAGCCTCTCCCTCTGTATTTATAACCTCGGGCATTTTAAGGATAATAGATAGATAGTCACTTTCCTTTTGCCCCCAGGATGAATTGAGCGTTTTCAGTTCCTCGTAGATTGAAGTTGCTAATTCTTTATTTACTATGTTGGTTTCGGTATTTTTTTCGCTTTCAATGTGAATGGAAATTTCAATTTTTCCGCGGCTGAGGGCCTCTGCTACCAATTTTCTAATCTGTGGCTCTACCTCTTTATAGATAGAGGGCATTTTGACTGATAAATCCAACCCTTTACTATTCAATGCGCGGATTTCGACAGAAGCCTTTCTTGACTGAAAAACCCGACTACTTTTTCCAAATCCAGTCATCGATTGCATCATAATAATCTATTTTAACAAATGTATAAAATTTGAATTTAGTTACTCTATGAGTAGGTCAGCGTCAATACCATCGTTTTGTTCTTGAATAAACATTGCTATTTCGGCTATTATTTCATCCTTTTGGCCTCTTTCCTTTAGGCGCTCAGCGTAGTACTCTTTCAAGTATAATTGTGATTCCAGCAGGTGGTGTTCTTCAAATGGCCCCGTCAAATTCTCTATGACTGTAAGGCACTCCACTGCCCGCATTAGGTCCCCCTGTGTTGACAAAGCTACAAACTCAGCAATGTACTCACTGAAATCAAGCTTACTATTCCAAACAACATTAATCAAATTAGTTTTAAATTTTTCATGCGCATCATTCTTTAAACTTTCTATAATAATTTCTTTTGCATTATTGTCCGTAATATCCGATAATAACGACATTACTTTTTTTTGAATTAGCGGACTACCGTTATGTAATAAAAGATCTAAAAGCATAGGAATTAAAGCAATGTTTCCTGAAGTAGAAATAGTTTGAATGGCTTTATCTATTTTCTTTTGGTCACCTGATTCAAGCTCTAACAAGGCTTTTTTAAGTGGGACAGTGATTTTATTTTGTGGCATAATTATTTTATGAATCGCAAAGGTAGGGAAAGTATCAAGATTATTATGCAGATCGATTTGATAGCTACTTTATAAAGGGTACGCTGTTCAAAAATATTATCAGTAGACTTCAAAGGGTTCTTGGATTAGTTGAACTTTGTTAAAACCCTTTTTGGCATGAAATATTCAACCACATTTGTAGCAGCAATTATTGCAATCATTTTTACAGTCACGTCCTGTGTCCCTTCGAAAAAATACAACGAGCTTCTAGAGCGAGAAAAAACATGCGCTAAAGATTTAGCGAAGTATAAAAAAATGAGCCTAGATTATGAAAGCTTAGCAAAAGATCTTGAACTTAAATTCGACTTAGCAAATAAAGAATTGATTGGCCTGAGAAAAGATACCGCTGACTTAGGCGAACAAATGCGACTAATGAAAAGAAACCTAGGCGTTCTGAAGCTTCAATCTAAAGAGCTTGAAAATTCATTTAATAACCTTAAAAATCTTAGCGCGAAGGAGACTGCCGCGTTACAATCAGAATTAAAAATCAAAAACCTTAAACTTCAGGAAAAAGAAGATGCCTTATTGAGTTTGGAACAGGAATTAAAAGAAAAAGAGCGCATGCTTTCTGAACGCGAAAAACGTGTAAATGAACTAGAGGAAATGCTCCGCAAAAAAGAAGATGGTATCAGAGCACTCAAGGAGCGTGTGGCGCGTGCCTTAAAAGGATTTGAAGGTCAAGGGCTAACAGTTGAGCAAAAAAACGGACGTATCTATGTCAGCTTAGAAGAGAAGTTACTCTTTACTTCAGCGAGTACAGTTGTTCAACAAGCAGGTAAAAAAGCACTTATTGAACTAGGAAAAGTACTAGAGAACGAAAAAGAACTTGAGATTATTGTGGAAGGTCATACAGACGCAGATCGGCTTTCCTCATCTACCTCGCCTAAAAATAATTGGGAACTATCCGTTCTGAGGGCCACGAGCGTTGTTGAAATCATTCTGGCGAATTCAGGTGTTGCTCCAACACAATTAATGGCTGCAGGGCGCGGGGAATTCTATCCGATATCAGAGGTAAAAGCAAAAAACAGAAGGATTGAGGTTATTATTTCACCAAATCTAAATGAGCTTTACGACATTATATCCAAAGACTAGTCAGAAACATACTTTAGAACCTTTAAGGCTTCAGAATTAGCGAAGCAAATTAACGTGACCCGTATAGATTTCTTTGTCCACTTTCCCCTCCGGGAGAACGACTAATTTCCAAACATAAGTTCCGTTTTGAACTTGTCTGCCTCGAAATGTTCCATCCCATTCAAAGTCAAGATCGGTTGAAGCAAATATGAGCTGACCCCAACGATTAAAGATTTCAATCTCAATGGACTGAACACCGATCAAACTTGCTGAAAATACCTCATTAAGGCGATCACCGTCCGGGATGAAAGTATTGGGAACGTAAACAAAATATTCTTTAAATATTTGAACAAGTAAAGTAATGCTGTCTACACATCCCTTAGTATCCTCTGCAATTAATGTTACCGGATAAATTCCGGGAGTGTCGTAAACATGCGTAGGATGAATATCTGAAGAATAGCCGCCATCACCGAATAACCAATCATAGGTAACCCCATTAGAGGTTAAATTTTGAAATGATACCGGAAGATTTTCAATAACAGGATCGCTAATCACTGTGAAGTTCGCATCCGGTTTTACAACACTAATTTGGATACTAGAGGTTACATAAAATGTCTGACAATCATCTGAAACCTGTACTAGATAGTTTGCGGTTGATACGGGTTGTACCCAAACCTCAGAAGAGCTCTCTTGGCTATGGGGCCAATAATATGTGTATGAACCAAAACCACCTGTCGCTGAAGCCTGAATCAAGGTAGAGTCGCCCGGACAAATTGAAACCGATGGACTTGTTGTTACAATGAGTGGTGGACTTGTAACCTCATAATGAATTGTATCTGTTGCGAAGCTTCCACATTCATCGCTCACCGAAATAACGAAAAACGTTGTACTCATTGGAGCTATTAAAACTGAGTCTAATGATGAAATAACTTGACCCGATTCATTTTGCCAATTGTAAATGTAATTCCCTGTACCACCTTGGGCCTCAACAAGCAAAGATTGACCTACATTGGGACATATCTCAATAATATCTTCAGGGACAGTAATGGATATAGGTTCATACTCTGGGACGGTCACCAAAACTGTATCATACGCCAATTCGTTCAAACAATCATCCACGACTTCAACAAAATAAATCCCTGTCTCTGTTGGCGATATACTTATAGTGCTTTCAGTTGAACCAGTGCTCCATAAATAAGTATAGGGTTGAAGACCTCCAGAGACATTCGTCGTAAGTTGAATATCTTCTCCAGGGCATGCTATTTCCGGATTAACGATGTCCACCACGACGTCTTCAATATCCTGTAAAAATAGTTCTATTGAGACAGGTGTAACATTTCCGCAAGGATCCTCTAACGGAAAATCAAGAATTATATTTTCCAGACCTTCGGTTATGCCATCTAAAACGACGTCAATCGTAAATGAGACCTCTGTTTGACCCGGGTTAAAAGTGATTGAACTTGGAACTCCGTTATAGTCAACTCCGTTCGTTGCTGTTCCCGACACAATTAACGGAACCGTTAAAGTTTGGTTAATATTTGTTTGTCGCTCCAAGGTTACGGTGGCAGTTACACAACCCTCTGCAATCCAATCAGGATTGCTAAAAAGCTCATCAGAAACTGTATATGTAATTTCTACAGGTGTGGGTGAAGAAAGGCTACTGGCCTCTAAAAATATACCTGAATCCCACGACCCATCACCAACGTCTGCAATGGCCAAAACAAGATGGTAGGTCTCCCCACACTGAACTTCAGAAACAGCCTTTAATACTTTTGTAAAACCATCATATTGTATGTATTGATCAGAACTATTGTAGGGCGCATTGCCTCCGTTTCCATTCGAAATATAATACTGAGTGTTGGTTACGGCATTTACGTTGTTAATCGATACAACTCCATTTCCATTCGGTAATTGAGCTATATTCTCATAACCAACAATTCCAGGTCCTGAAATAAAAAAACCAAAAACATCGTTGTAAGTGGAGCTTTCAGGTGGCGCATACTCTGGATACTCCTCTGATCCGAAAACATAATTAAAAGCGACAGTATCCGAATAAGGTACAAAGTCAAATTCCAATATCGCAGCGTTAAATGTTTGTTCCCCTGAAAGTAAATTGGACAAAAGCGCGGAACCGCCATAAGAATTGTCAATCCCCGAACCCGCTTGATTGTTCGGACCTTGAGGACCGTTCTCATTGGCAACTACCGTTCCTGTTGTCATTACGATTCCTTCATCAATTCCTAAGTTGGTACCAGTAGCTTGAAATGATCCTATGGCCGCAGGATTACCATTATACATAATATTTGATACTGTCACTCCAGGACCAAGCAATACGTTTTGCACAAGACCAAGTGGAGATATTCCAGTACCCGTCACGAGTTGGGCAAAAGGAGCACCAATCAATAGCACAAAAGTTATGGAGAATATAAGTTTCATAATTATATACTACGTATATAACGTAAATTAAAAGAAAACGTTGTGAATCAGTATCTTTATTTTTCCCTTCAGGAAAATAAAGGTTTAAATGCCACCCAGCTTAGAAAAGGGAAATAATGCATTGGCATCGCATAACCATAAATGGTGTACTGAATTTCCTCATGTAAGTTGTAAACCGAAAAAATTCCAAAAGAAGAAATGATTGATATGCTTGCAAAGAGAAAATAAAACAAGAAAGAGCCCCATTTTTTGCCAAGCTTTTGCAATAAACGATACCCTAAAGAGGCCAATAGGCAACCCACAATGGGTGCCATAAACAAATGTAACATAGGTATGGCTTCACGAAGGGATTCAAGCTGTGCGCCTTCAATTGCCGTTGCTTTCTCATAAGCCAAACCAAAAAGTATGGTGATGAAGGACGCAAAAGTGCCTGCAATAAAAGGATGAATTAAACCTTTTGTCAAAATGATTACTTTTTGATTGTTACCGCTGCGATTATTTTAATCGAAGGAGAAACTTTATTCTTTGGCCCCAGCTGATAATCCGCACGATCAACAGTGAATTTGGCTTTGTACACGTGGTGTACATCATTGGTTGTGATTGTTAGCGGCAAAATAATGGTTTTACTAACTCCATGCAAAACAAGATCACCTTGAGCAAAGACCCCTTCATCATTGGTGACGATTTTTCTCGACTTAAATATGATATCAGGATACTTTTCTGAATGGAACCATTCTGAGCTCTTTGCGTGCTTGTTTTGCACACCATTTCCAGTATTAATAGAGGCAGTTTGAATACGAAGATCAAATGAAGTTGGCAAGCTGTCTCCATTGGTGACAACCTCACCTTTCATTTCTTTAAAAACACCCGAGGCATCTTTGCTAAAAAAGGCAATTTTGTAGGTGTCTACACTCGTTGTATCTTGCGCACTAATGAGTCCTGTTAAAAGTAAAATTGCAGACGTTATGAGTAGTTTTTTCATGGTTTATTGTTTTACAATTTCAATTTCTGCATTTAATTCAATTTCGTCCGCAACAACTGTAGTTGGCATCTCCTCACCTATATTAAAATCAGATCTATTAAAGGTAGTGGAAAAATATAAGCCTGCCAATTCGTTTCCTCTACGGGTATTGACCGTACCGTTGTGTACCATTAAAAGTTTTAGTTCTTTGGTAACCCCATGCATATTTAAATCTCCCAAAACCTCGTAAACATTGCCCTCTTTAAGTTTTACTTTTTTACTCGTATAGATAATATGGGGATAGGAATTTGCATCGAAAAAATCAGTACCGCGGAGATGTTTATCCCTAGACTCGTTTGCTGTATTTATTGAAGCTGTTTGAATGGTCATATTGATTATTGCATTTTCAAAACGCGCTTGATTTGCGTCTT
>CAJWAO010000043.1 GCA_913020765.1 uncultured Flavobacteriales bacterium
AATGATTACGATTAACCACTTGCGGGGTGCAAAGGTAAACACTCTTTTTATTATATCAACAAAAAAATGAAAAAAAAATGAAAAAAAATGAGAAAGATGAACAACGCCGAGCGAACCTTGAATATCAAATGAAGCTCAACTAGTGTTTGGGAGGTTTTACTATTGCCTTTTTAATTTCAAAGTCCTCGATACTTAAAGAGAACTTAAAACTACTATCGTTGCTTGTTTTGCTATTCGAAAAAGAAAAAATCCAATCCTCATTCACGTTAAAATCATCCGTCCAGTTTTCACATACGAAAACATATGCCATTTGAATGGCTTCTCTTCTTTCTAGTAATTGATAGTTTTCGTCAACAAACTTGACTTTAGAGAGCAAAATACCAACTCTGTTTAAAATAATATCTTGGTCAGCAGCCGATATTTCTTTGAATGAATTGAAGTCCTTATGAAGATCAAATAAGTCATTTTTATTTAGCACAACACGAGGGATAATGTTGTTTCGATTTCGAGCAACAGCAAACCAGAAACGCAAAGCAATCAACAAAAGTATCACAAGCGTAGCACCGAAAATCTTTGCCAGCAACAAGTTGTCGAAAACCATCACACTCAATGGAATGGAAATTAGAAGAAAAGAAAATACCGCTATCCAATAGGAAAAGCGGTAATCGTTTAATTTATCTAGAATCATCAGCTACACTCCAACCCATTTGTCATCTAACATTTCACCTTTAATTTTAACGAGTTTAGTTCTCGCATAGTCCTCTGCCGCTATGAGCATTTGTTCCTTCGTATCTCTTCTAATTAAGATTGAGGAGGAACCTTGAGATTTTACCTCTATATAAAATCCGTTTCTCAATCTCGCTGGTCTCGTTGGTGGTCTTCCCATGTTATTCTTTATATTTTAAAAGCCTAAGATAAACACCTTTTCCGTACTTTTGTTCATTTTCGTTAAAAATTAAGACCCTTTAACAATTCTTCGTAAAACACATGATACAATTCGACCAAGTCAGCTTCTTTTTACCGCAGGGTTATTTGTTTGAAAACGTAAAAGTTCAAATGAATAAAGGTGACAAAATAGGTTTGGTCGGTAAAAATGGTGCGGGAAAATCAACCTTACTTAAGCTGATTTCAAAAGAGCTAAATCCTACAGAGGGAAAAATCATTATACCAAAAGAAAACTCAATTGGCTATTTAAAGCAAGAACTTCACTTTGAATCTAACGAGAACCTGAAAGATTATCTTCTAAAGTCGAATAGGGAGCTCAACAGAATACAAGATAGACTTGAAGAAATTAATATTGAACTCACCACAAGAACTGACTATGAGTCTAAAGCTTACCTCAACCTATTAAGTGAATTGAATGAGTTAAATGAGGAATTGGATCTTCTTGAAGGATATAAATGGGCCGAAAAAATAGAAACAACACTAAAAGGATTAGGTTTTTCAAGCGATGATTTCGAAAAACCAGTATTTGAATTTTCGGGAGGCTGGAAAATGAGATTGGAATTAGCACGTATTTTAGTAAATAAACCCGATATACTGCTTTTAGATGAGCCGACAAACCACCTAGACATATTATCCATTGGATGGCTTGAACAATTTTTAATCAAATTTGAAGGAATCGTAATCATTATTTCTCACGATAGATTATTCCTTGATGCCATCACCAAAAGAACATTGGAAATTAGTCTTAAGAAGATTTTTGACTTCCCTTTCCCGTACTCAAAGTATAAGATCAAACGGGAAGAAGAAAACGTACTGAAAGAAAATGAAAAAAAACAGCAAGACAGAGAAATCAAACAAACAGAACGGCTAATTTCAAAATTCAGGGCGAAAAGTAGCAAAGCCGCCTTTGCCCAATCATTAATTAAAAAGCTTGAGAAAACTGAAATAATAGAGGTTGAAAACTCAAATGAGGGTTCAATAAAAATTCAATTCCCACTGAGTATTCAGCCCGGAAAAAAAGTACTTGAAATCGAGAATCTAAAAAAAAGTTATGATACAAAAAGTATTCTCGAAAAAGTTTCTATGACCATAGGTAGAGGTGAAAAAATAGCTCTTCTAGGAGCGAATGGAACCGGTAAAACGACGCTTCTTAAATGTATAAATGGAGAAACAAACTATTTGGGTTCAATTCAACTCGGACACAATGTAAATGTTACCTATTTCGCTCAAGACCAGGCCGACCAATTGGATAAAACAAAGACTGTTTTTGAAACCGTGGATGATATTGCAAAAGGTGAAGTGCGCTTAAAGCTGCGCAATATTTTGGGATCTTTTCTTTTTTCCCAAGACGATATCACGAAAAAAGTTGCCTCATTATCGGGAGGAGAAAAGACACGTCTTGCTCTCTGTCAGCTGCTTTTGAGTCCATCTAATTTCTTAATTCTAGATGAACCCACAAACCATTTGGACATTGCAAGTAAAAATGTACTGAAACAAGCTTTGATAAGCTATGAAGGCACCTTTATTGTCGTATCTCACGATCGTGACTTTCTACAAGGACTAACCAACAGAATATGGGATATAAAGGATAAAAAGGTACGCATACATTTTGATGATGTCCAAGGCTTTTTAAATTCATTCCACGAGGAGGATACACTAGAAAAAAATGTAGCTCCTAAAAAGCCAAAACAAAAAGAGAAAAAGGGTAAAAATGAATATAAATCGCAAAAGCAAAATAAAAAAATAGAACGCGAAATTCAACGATTGGAGCAAAAAATTGAAACATTAGAACTCGAAATTAAGGTCTTAGAGGGGAAAATTCAATATCCATCAAAGCTTACAGAAAAAGAAAGAAACTCACTGTATTTTGAACATGCCGAAAAATCACGAAAAGTCCAAGAAATGCTAGAATTATGGGAATCAAAAACCAATGAATTTCTCAATTAAAATTAAACCTGAAACTGTCTTTTTAATTTGAGTTATTAACATTTATTTTCACAATTGTTGATAAATGTTAATAACTTTTACCTGTTCTCCAAACTTCATTTTGTATCTTGTGCACGCTAAAATGGGCGAAATAACATTACTCAGTTATGTAAGCCTGACATTAAACTATTAACTAATATCATTTATCATGAAAAAATCTCTGATTATTTTGTCGGTATTTGCCGTGGGTTTTTCCTATGCCCAAAAATCGACAAAGAGCCCGACTTTTTCCATTGAAAAGGAAAAAGTCAAAAACTCTGTTTTGCCCTCCGGCGAACGGGAATTTAAAACCAAGTCTGAAAAGCAAGATTTCATCGAGCAAAATGTTCGGACTGAGGAAATAACAATCATAACTTCTGATCCAAGTTTCCCGAAATATATTAATACGGGAAACAAAAAAGCTGACGCTAGCAATTATGCTAGAAATAAAGCTGAATGGGTTGAGAGAAATCCTGAGAAATACGAAAAGATGAATTCTTATTCAAAAAAGAATGCGGAGTCTATTCGTAACAGAGAGCAGAAAAACAATATTAAACAAAAACATTAAGCCATGAAAAAGAACTTTATATTAAGTATAGGGTTGTTTGTATTGGCTTTTGGTTTTACTTTTAATACCAATGCTCAATGTCCAAACGACAACATCCCATTTTATTTTTGGGATTTAACAGATGAAGGAGAAACCGAGTCCACCACATGTATTTTCGGTGGAGAATATGCTTCCCTTAACGTAATTGAAGGTGCCACTTACGAGGTTTCAACATGCGGAACTAGTTTTGACACCCAAGTTACAGTTTACGATGCATTTTCGGGTGCGGTAGTAGGCTATAATGATGATGCATGTGGATTACAATCTACCGTATCTTTTACTGCAGCCTCAACAGGAACGGTGAACATCCTTGTAGACAAATACAATTGTCAAGATGAGTATTCATGCGCTGAGTTGTCAGCTGTTCTACTCTCCTTACCAGGGGGGCCTCAACCTTGTGATAATCCTCAAGAATTGGCATGTGGTTCTCCACTTTCCTTTGTTCTTGCTGACGGTTCTGGTTCATATAGCCCTGTTGATGGACCATGGGGAACTCCAGGACAAGAAGCCGTATTTTCTTTCACGCCAGATGAAAATGGTTCCTATGCCATTTCTGTGACGAATGATGATTACTACGTTGATTTATTCTTTCAAGCAGGTACTTGCGAAGCAGAGGGTTGGACATATGTTGACGATATACTCTCAGCAGCTTCCAACATGCTTGACTTAACTGGTGGTGTAACTTACTACTTCTTGCTTGACGACGAGAATACGACTCAAAGCTCAGGTAGTATCGAAGTAATTTGTCCTTCAGAACCAACAAACCCATGTAATGACCTCACTGTGATGACTTGCGGTGAAGAATACAACTGGTCGACCGGTGCAGGTGAGGGAACCCTTAATCCAGAATCAGGCCCGTGGGGAACACCTGGTCAAGAGGTAGTTTTCGCATACACACCTGAGTCAGATGGTTCATATCTCATTGAGATGACAAATGTGGGCTACTACTCAGATCTTTTTATTGGATTCTCATGCACGAGTACAGAAACAGCTATAGTTGACTTTACGCTCAACATGTTTGATTCTTGGGGAGACGGATGGAACGGTAATGCAATTACAATTCTCGCTGACGGTGTTCCTGTTCTTGAAAATGCTACAATTACAGACGGATCATCCGGTTCAGAGACTTTCTCTGCACCAGAAGGCGCTGTATTGACTGCAACTTGGACAACTGGTTCATTCACAAGTGAAGTTTCTTTTGAAATTACAAATTCATCAGGCGACGTTGTTGCGGGCGGTGACTTTGGGAACACGGTTGATTACACGATTCCAGATTCAAACGGTGCACCTCAAGCATCATTTACTCTGAATATGCAGGACAGTTGGGGTGATGGATGGAATGGAAGTAGTATCACAATTTTGGCTGATGGTGCTCCTGTTTTGACAGCCACACTTGATGATGGATCATTTGGTTCTGAAACTTTCTCTGCCCCAGAAGGAGCTGTTCTAACAGCAACTTGGGTTGCTGGTTCTTTCACGTCAGAGGTTTCTTTTGAATTAGAAGATGCATCAGGAGCAATTGTTGCCGGTGGAGACTTCGGTAATACTATTGATTACACAATACCAGTTGTTACTGTTGTTGAAGATGACGAGTGGTTTTACATCGATGATGTATTTTCGGCATCCAACATTACAATAGAACTAGAAGGTGGTGTTACTTACTACTTCCTTATCGATGACGAGGATACTGCTCCAAGTAATGGAACGCTTACTGTTTCTTGCCCATGCATTCCTCCAGCTGGTGGAATTGATGGATCATTCGCCTACGACGGAGATTTCGTAATCTCAGGAACGACGGATGGAGCATGTAACGATTGTGATTTAAGAACTTCTCAAGACAGAATTTATGAGATTTCCGTACCATGTGCAGGAACATACAACTTTTCTACTTGTGGAGCATCTTGGGATACATATTTGTTGCTCACAACGGCACCATGCGGTGGAGAAACAATCGCTTTTAACGATGACGATTGCGGTTTTCAGTCAACTTTAACTGCATCTTTGGCCGCGGGTACATATTACCTAGCAGTTGAAGGATTTTCTTCATTTAATTACGGAGATTTCGATTTAACAGTGACAGGAGTATATGACCTTCCGGCGATTAGCGCGATAGATGGTCCTGATGCGGTTTGTGCGGAAACAGAAGCTGAAATTTATACTGTTTCAGGTGCATTTGACTCCTATGAATGGTCAACGTCGTTAGACGCAACTTTGACTGCTGATGCTGGTTCTGCTTCAGTTGATTTTGGAACAAACTCGGGAACAATTTCTGTTACTGGAACAAATGCATGTGGTACAAATACTGCATCTATTGACGTTACGGTGAACAGTAATCCTTCGTTTGAACTTTACAGTGAAAATGCACTATGTTTTGGCGATGACAATGGAAGTATTGCTATTGATCCTTCTGGAGGTCTAGCACCGTATACCTACACCATTAATGGTGAGTCAGTAGCTGAGCCTACTATTGTAACCGTTAATGCGTCCGACAACTATATTGGATACATGAATGTGTTTGATAACCCTGCAGACCCATGTTGTGGAGGCGGGTATATCTTCGGAAGCCCTTGGGCTCTTCCTGATGTAATGTCTACGTTGGATGCTGGTGCGAATACAATTACACTTCAGCCTAATTTCAATACGTACAACGCCGCTGACCCATTTTGGTCTGATGGTAATGAAGGAGGTAATAAAATCATGGAAGCGAATACCTACCTTGAAAATATAGCCTGGAATGGAAATGACGTAACCTTCAGTGGTACAGTAATTTCCAATACGCTTGCAGATGGATACACGGCTCAGTACTTCATAAAAGATATTGATCCATCTGACGATTCAGGAGATGCGTTGTACGGAGAATATGTAATCGACCTACCAGAGAGTGGAGATTTCAGTGTCACTGTAACAGGTGAGGAATTGAATGACCAACATATCCTTCAGGTTGGATTCATGATTACTGGAATGAATGCAAACCCTGTAAACGCTGACGCTTTAGGTAGTGTTGTTGTGACAGGTGCTGCTGTTGACAGTTTATTCACATTTGACGGTTTAAATGCGGGAGATTACACAATTGGAGTCTCTGACAATAACGGTTGTGCCGCAATGGATGAGTTGATCACCATAAACGAGCCAACTGAGCTTACACTAAATGCAAATGGATGTGGTAGTGTATACGCTGGTGCGGGACCCGATTACGGATGCGCAGCTATAAGCACAACGGTAGCCGGTGGTACACCAGGATATTCTTTTGAATGGTCTAATACTGAAACCACTGAAGGAATTACGGTTTGTCCGACAGATACTACAACATATGTAGCTCATGTAACAGATGCAAATGGTTGTGTTGCCAGTGCAGATTGGACAGTAGATGTAATAGACATTGCGTGCGATGGCGGTCCAAGCGGTCCAACGTGTGACTCACCTCCAGGATGTACAGCGAATGTGAACATGAACAACCAAAGCTGGGTTCCGCAACCATCTAGGGTAGTTTCTAACGGACAAGTACTTTGTATTAACGGTTCAGGAACATACTTTGGAACAATTCATGTATTGAATGGTGGTCACCTAATTGTTTGTGGAAATGTAAATATTTACGGTTCTGTAACAATTCAAAATGGTGGTAACTACTGGCACGGTCAAAACACAGGATTCACTGGCTCTCTATCCGTTTATGGTAACGAGCACATTGGAACATTCTGTGGTGGTGATGGATCTAGCTCTAGTTCATCATCAAGCACAGTTTCTTGTGAATTGTCTGAATACTCGTCTTTAGGTTCCTCGAGCTCTAGCTCAAGTGCTGCTCAGGCACCTCCAGGATGTACACAGTATGTGAATTTAAATAACACAAACTGGGTGCCTCAACCATCAGTTGTCGTTTCAAGTGGACAAGTGCTTTGCATTAAAGGTTCAGGAACGTATTATGGAACGATCCACGTATTGAGTGGCGGACATGTTGTAGTTTGTGGAGGTGTATCAATATACGGTTCCGTAACCATCGGTGTAGGTGGTCACTACTGGCATAGTCCAAGTACTGGATTTACTGGTTCTCTTGCAGTATATGGAAGTGAGCATGTAGGTACATCGTACTGTGGTAATAACTGCACGACATACCCTAGTTTAAGTGGATCAGTACAGATGTGCCTTGATGGAACGACTTACTGTGTCGATGTAGACGAGGTAGAGGACAGATTAACATGTGGATACACGCTTGGAAGCTGTGATGATCAGCTACCCGAGGCATGCAACAACTCAACTGCAACAGAAGAGCCTGTATCATGTGTTTGCGATGGTAAAATCGAATCAATGACGATAAGATGGGTTGGACCTTCTTTCTCTAGCGCGAATGTTCACGCTAAGAAAAACTGCAACATCCTATTGGCGGCATTGACTGACTTAATGACTGGTGACGAGTTCACTATAAACGCATCAGATGCGGGTCTAGCATACTTGAGAAAAAATACTTTCTTTGAGTGGGCTGGTGTAGGCAACTACAAAATCCCAACAAACTGCTGTAATAACCCAGTAGGTCAGAATTTCTTCCCATTTGAAGTTATCGGATGGACAGATACTGAAGGTAACAGTTGTAGTGTTAATTCACAAGCAGTTACTGAAGCTGGAGAGATTGACGATAAAGATGTAGTTACTGGATTTGATGGAGCGATGATTAAGCAATATCCAAACCCAGCAAGTAACAATGCAACTTTTGAATTCTCTGTACCAACAGATCAGGATGTTAGTGTAAACATTTTGAATATCAACGGTCAGCTAGTCGGTACAATTTATAACGGAAGCGTAAGAGCTAACGAGGTAAATAAATTGGACTACAGTCTAGTGACACTTCAAAGTGGTATTTACTATGTGCATCTTAACACACCTACAGGTGTCTTGAAGAAAAAGTTTGTTGTGCTTAAATAACAACTAACTTAAGTGTTGAAAGCCCCCCCGCTTTGCAGGGGGGCTTTTTTATTACCTTTAATTTTTAAAGACTGAAAAAATAAATAAAAATGATACGCTTGTATTGCTTAACCCTCTTTTTCTCCATAATCTTCCATTTCCATTTGAATAGCCAAACGATAATTATAAACGAAGTTTTGGCCGCCAATACAAATTTAAATTACGATGGTTTTGGAGAACAGGACGATTGGATTGAGTTTTATAACATTTCTGAAGATACGATACAAATGAGTGGCATGTTCATAACCAACGACTCTTTGAATCCTACAAAGCACCAAATCGGCTATAAAAGTGAATCTTGGACGAAAATAAATCCAAAATCATATGCCCTATATTGGCTAGATAACGACCCAGAGCAAGGTCAACGTCACATCTCATTCACAATTAAAAAAAAGGGAGGATACCTATCTATTTATGACCGAGATACAAACCTTGTTGACCACATGACATTTGGAGAGCAAACTGATAACATTTCATTTGGTAAAATAAATCCAGAGTCTAACGAGCTTGGATTCTTTAACGAACCTACCCCAAATAAGAAAAATAAAAATGGACAAAAAGTAAATATGACGCCCAATAAGGTGAAATTCAGCCTCAGTTCGGGCTTCTACCAAGGCCCTCAAACCATTGAGCTTTCGGCAAATGAAAACACCCCTATTTATTACAGTCTCGACGGCTCAGAACCAACAAAAATCAGTACCCTTTATACCAAGCCCATCAAAATAAATTCAAACACAGTTTTACGTGCTAGAATAATATCGGATGGATATAGGCCTGACTTGATTACAAATGCATCATATTTTATCAATGAAAAAAGTGAGCTTTCTGTAGTCTCACTTATCATTAGCCCTGACGACTTATGGAATAAACGAAAAGGTATTTATAGCAATTTTGAAAATCGAGAAATTGAAGCCCCTGCCCATGTTGAATATTTCGACACTACAAATACGGGCCTACTCAAGCTAGCCATTTCAAAATCGGCAACAACGAGAATCGCTGGAAAAACTAGTCGAAGACAACCAAAAAAATCATTTTCATTTTTTGCAACGAATGAAGACGGCCTAGGGCAACGATTCAATTATCCTATATTTCGAGATAAGGAGATAGAGGATTTTGGCGGACTTTGGGTGCGCGCCGATGCAACTTCTGGAAGAAACGTATCAGAGCTATGGGTTGGGGAACGATTTAAAAATGAGCTACTATATGAGGTAAATAGACAAATGAATGGACAAGTTGATATGCAAGCCTATGAACCTGTTTCAGTTTTTCTAAATGGACAATATTGGGGGCTATACAATCTCATGGAAAGAAAAGGAAAAGACTTTATTTTTAACAACCATGGAGAGACGGAAGTCGATATCTTGACCTCGAGTGATGCAAAAGCAGTATCTGGGAATATTAGTGAATATGACCAAATGATTTTTTATATCGCCCAAAACGATATTACCCAAAACTCCATTTACCAGGAAATATTAAACCAAATACATGTTGACAGCTATATTGATTACTGGGTGAATGAAACATATTGTGGGGCCAGAGACATATCTGTAAACATCCGCTACTGGAAATCAAAATCTCCGGATGCAAAGTGGAGATGGATTAGCTATGATCAAGATTCTTGGTATACAGCTCAAGAGGAATCACTAAACTACTACCTTGATAAAGGAAAGGTTTTCCTTTTTGAAAGATTAATGAAAAATCAAACATTTAGGGAAGACTGGATTAATAGAATGTGTGATTACCTCAATAAGGGTTTCAAAGCTCAAAATGTCATTTCACTGGTTGATAAAATAACTGAAAGAATAGCTATTGAGGTAGATAGAGATAGAATAAGATGGCAAGATTCAATGCTTTACATCAAAAAAGGAGAACGCATAAGCTGGATTAAAGATTACGCTGTAAAA
The DNA here is from genome assembly GCA_913020765.1 of uncultured Flavobacteriales bacterium. Classification (GTDB taxonomy): domain Bacteria; phylum Bacteroidota; class Bacteroidia; order Flavobacteriales_D; family Crocinitomicaceae; genus UBA952. The sequence goes on from CAJWAO010000043.1 coordinate 10,375, forward strand.
AGACCAGAATTTATTCGAAAGCACATCATTGATTATTTTAAACTTGATCATGGAGTATCAGATATTAAGGTCATTCAGAATGTGAGTATGGGGCATGTAAGGATAAATTCAATAGACATTCATGAATCCTTATGGACCGGAAAATATATTGAAGATATTCCTATTCATATTGAGGCAATTCCCAATAAGGGATATGCTTTTGATAGATGGAAAGGCAAAAGTCTCCCAAAAGAACGAAGCATTAGAGTGAAAACAAAAAAGAACAAAAAGTTCATCCCAATATTTAAAAAAATATAGTGATTTCATTCTGACTGTCTCAAATTTTTATCTACCCTTCCTCCTTTTGTGGCGCCTGAGTTTTCGATCACTTTTACGTAATAATTTTCGATTTTCCCTACTTTGATTTTTTCGGTGTTTCTTGAATTTATACTCAAAATATTTCTTTTTCGAACGCTCTTTTTTTCGTTCCTGGCGTAATATTTTTTTAGTCAATTTAGGATTCATTTGAGCAGAAGTATTGGTATTCTGGGCACATCTAAGGCAAATTGAACTCAGAAAAATAACAAGCGGTATCGAAAAAACTCTCCTCAAGTTTGGGTATCTTTGAATAATGAAATTACATATCTTAACCGTAATCTCCTTATTTTTAATCAGTGTTTCCTGCGGAAAGCAAAACAGACACCCTGTCCCTTACGTTCCTTTTAATCAAAGTATTGATCTCAATCTACCAAGCTATTATGCGCTTTCAGGAGTTGGTGGTTTTGCCTATGTAATTGGAGGTTCACGGGGAATTATTGTCTACAGAAGATCGATTGATGAATTTATCGCTTTTGACCGACACTCACCTGCTGATCCAAATGCAGAATGCGAAGAACCACTTTATCCGGATGCCGATAATTTTTTAATTCTTAAAGACTCGTGCAGCGGTGCGACATTTTCGCTATATGACGGTAGCCCAATTTCAGGTTCACAATACGGTTTAATGCAATATGCATGTAATTTCAATGGAAATAATATTGTCACCATTTACAATTAAACAATGGAGCCAAAAAATATCAGAGTCCACATAATCGATAGAGAGGACAAGGAACATATTCTTGAAGGACCTACGGATATGAGCATGAACATCATGGAACTCTGTAAAGCATATGACCTTCCAGTTTTGGGAGAATGTGGCGGTATGGCGATGTGTGCAACATGTCAATGTTATTTGGAATCAGATACTCCGTTACCTGAGCAAAGTGATGACGAATTAGACATGCTTGACCAAGCATTTTTCGTAAAAAATGAGAGCCGTCTTGGTTGTCAAATACAATTGAGTGAGTCGATTGATGGCATTGTACTGAGACTTGCTCCCGAGGCCTAATATTATTTTAAAATATCTCGGAACGCAATCTTGAATTTTTCAATTTTTGGACGAACTACCGCTTGACAATACATGTTGTTCGGATTATTCTTCAAATAATCTTTGTGGTAACTTTCGGCAGCATAAAATCTTTCAAAAGGAGAAATTTCAGTAACGATAGGCTTTTCCCATACATTTTGCTCAGTTAAACGCGCTTTGAACATTCTTGCCAGTTCGGCTTGCCTTTCACTGTGATAAAACACCACACTCCTGTAATGCGTCCCTATGTCATTTCCTTGTCTGTTGAGTTGAGTGGGGTCATGAATGAACCAAAATACACGCAATAACTCTTGGAAAGAAACAACCTCCTCATCAAAGGTAATTTGCGCTACTTCGGCATGTCCTGTGGCACCAGAACAGACCTGCTCATAGCTAGGGTTTTCTCGTTTTCCACCACTAAAGCCTGGCAAAACCTCAAGCACCCCGTTTAGCTCATTAAAACAAGCTTCGGTGCACCAAAAACAGCCTGCACCAAAAGTGGCTAAGGAAAGTTTACTCATCGGTTTTAGGTATAAATTTTAAGGATGCCGAATTTACGCAATATCTCAGTCCTGTAGGCTGCGGACCATCATTAAATAAGTGACCGAGATGTGCTTCACAATCTGCACACTGTATTTCAATCCTTTTCATCCCAAAACTAAAATCATCTACTTTTTTTACTTTTCCTTTACTCAAGACATCATAATAGCTTGGCCATCCAGAACCAGAGCGATATTTTTCTTGACTTGAAAAAAGTGGATTATCGCACGCTACACAGGTATATATACCTTCTTCTTTGTGGTCCCAGAACTCACCCGTAAACGGCCTTTCGGTACCACCATCTTTTACAATGCGGCAAACGTTTTCAGGAAGTATTCGACCATTAAACGAATTCGTCTCCGTGGTATTTTGAGCTTCACAAGAGATAACAAGCACGAGAAATAAATAAAAAAAGGAATGTTTCATAAACCTTAAACAAAGAACTGAAATAGATGTTCTCTTTGCAAGATTACTTTACATTTACGCAATGAATTTAAAATACGGGAAAAACTTTTGGCTGCTGACCTTTTCCATGTTTTGTTTCATGACGAGTTTTAATTTGATTCTACCAGAACTGAATGATTTTATTTCTAGTCTCGGTGGCGAAGACAAAAAAGGGCTCGTTATAACTTTATTTACGATATCTGCGGCGATTTCTAGACCTTTTTCAGGAAAGTTAACAGATACAATTGGGCGCAAAAAAGTAATTTATTTGGGTATTTTATTCTCGATAATCGTCTCCTGGTGCTATCCTTTCTCATTTTCTGTCCTTTTTTTCTTGGCACTAAGATTTTTACATGGCTTTAGTGCAGGATTTACACCTACCGGATCAACTGCTTTGCTTACAGATATAATTCCAGTAAATGAAAGAGGACGTGCAATGGGAATATGGGGAACATTTATTTCGCTGGGATTTGGCGTTGGACAATTTTCTGGTTCATGGATTGGAATCAATTTTGGAATGGATGCACTTTTTATCATTTCGGGAGGAACATCATTACTTTCGGGTTTATTTTTATTAAAAGTTGAAGAAACGCTTGAAAGTCCTCAAAAATTTGATGGTAGTCAGCTTAAAGTAAATTGGAATGATGTAATAGAGCCTTCTGTTATTCCAGCGGCAGTGGTAATGCTTTTAACAACTGCTTGTACGGGTATGATTTTCGTTCTTACTCCCGAAATATCGGGTTTTTTAGGTATTGAAAACAAAGGTTTTTTCTTTGGTTTTTATGTACTTTCTACAATACTAGTAAGGTTATTTGCCTCTTCACTCTCAGATAAAATTGGCAGACGCGAAACAATGATTATTGGAGTTTGCATGTTGTTTTTATCTATGGTCCTTCTGGCGCGCGTCGATTCATACAACTCATATGTTTTGGCAGCTGTTGTATTTGGCTTGGCAACAGGAGTGTCTAGCCCTACTCTATTTGCTTGGACAGCCGATTTATCGCACATCACGAGACGCGGCGTGGGCGCCGGTACTATATTTATCGCTTTGGAGGTCGGCATTATGATTGGTTCACTATCCACCTTAGTTACTTATGACAACACCGTAGATTCAATTTCAGATGTTTTTATGTGGGGAATGATCATGAGTATTATGGCGCTTTTCTACTTGATTTGGCACAAGATAAATCGCCAGTCTGCATTTTAATCATTCAAATACCTACGAATTAGATAATGCCCCAAATAAATAAAAGGCGTTAAAAGAATGGCAATGATAATTTTCAAAATGTAATTTGTTGGTGCTATTCGCATGAATTCCGCAAAAGATAACGAACCTGGAAGAACAAAGCCAATATACAAAACAATACAAGAATCGATTAACTGTGAGAACAAAGTGCTTCCAGTACTTCGAAGCCAAATATAACGATCTCCAGTCTTGGACTTAATCCATGAAAATAATGAGGCGTCAAGCAATTGAGAGACGAGGAAAGCACAAATACTTCCAATGATAACCATTTGCGCCTGCCCAAAAACCTTTCTATACGCAATATCATCAGAAAGATTTGAACCTGGAATATTTACAGCAGGTATTTCAATTGACAAACCCACAATCAAGAAACAATAAGCGATTAAAATGGCAGTAATCCAACTCAATTTCCGAACAGCTTTATATCCATAAAATTCATTTAACAAATCGGTAAGTAAGAAAACAACAGGCCAAGGAAGTATACCCACAATCGTAACAAAAGGTCCAAATTCACTACCTAAAAAATTGAATTTTATTGGAATTTCAATAAGCTTATTACTGATGAGCTCGGCGGTAACGGCATTAGTGATAAATAAACCAGCTAAAAATACGAATAGCCATTGTTTTCTACCTAAGACAACCTTACTCATGGCAATAAATATTTAAAAACCGACATAATCGAGACGTTTAGACTTTATGTAACGAGGCACATAGTAGCTGTGGTTATTAAAGGTATCTATGCGAATACCAGTCCGCGCTGCATGAATAAATTGTATAATTCCATCCGTTGTGTCTACAACCAGTGCAACGTGGCCAACGACCTTGGTATTTAAATTACGTCCTTTGAAAAACATTAAATCACCAGGTTGTAAATTTTTTAAAGTAACTGTTGTTCCGAGCTCTGCCAATCCATAGCTTGTTCTTGTCAGTCTAAATCCAAAACCTCGGAAAACATAATTGATAAATCCCGAACAGTCAAAACCGGATGGAGACATTCCTCCCCAAACATATGGCACACCCATGAACTGCTTTGCATATTTAATAATGGCATCAGACTTTTGCTCTATAATTGCATCAATACCTTTAGAAGAAATAGCTGATGAGTCATTTATTAAGTCCTCAGACTGGGCTATCATCTGTTTAAAAGAAACAATCAGAAATAGAAATAAAATTATATTTTTAGACAAAAAAAAGCGCATTGAGAATGCAAAATTATAACTATTTTCGGTAATAATTTAATTACAGTCGTGCCAGTTATTGATACACAACATCTTACCAAATTATATTACAGCATTGGAGAACTTGCGGAAATGCTCGATGTAAATGCTTCACTTTTGAGATTTTGGGAAAAAGAATTTAAGCTGAAGGTCTCGAAAAGGAATAAAAAAGGAAATCGCTTGTACTCTGTAAAGGAAATTGAAGAAATTAATAAAATCTATGCCTTGGTTAAGGTCCAATTGTTCACATTGGATGGAGCAAAAAAAGTAATGAAATCTAAAGACAAAAGCCTCATTTTTGACACCAAACACAGCGTGGCCTCTAAATTGGAAAATATCAAAACTAAATTACTGAACCTAAAAGAATAAGCTAAAGCATTCTTTGAGCATCCACATTGCCGAGTTCACATCGATCCTTGAATAAACGATATCTGTTTTTGGAAATAACATTGTAAACAAGGTCTCTTAAAGTCCTCGGGATTAGCCAAAATACCATAAGCACACTGAAATACCACTTCAAATAAGGAATCAAATGCAGCGCTGCACTTGAACGATGATACATCGAACCTTTTTTAAATAAATAGAAGGTTTTCATATCAACATCATAAATCCCCTTTTTTGGCAAAAAGGACCTAGCATGTTCCCCCTGAAGCGCCGAGAAAAAAAGTTGTTTATTTCTCTCTTGCTTTAAAATAAAGCGAACTACCCTTGAGCATAAAGGGCAAGCTGCGTCGTAAAATATTATATCTTTCATAGTAGCTGCCTTAAATTATCTTTGAAGTAGTTCGCCGCGAAAAGCATTCGCGAGCCATACCATGAAAACATCTCACCATCTACAAGAGTAATTTTCGAACTTGGAAAGAGAGACTGATATTTTTCCTTGTGCTTTTCCTCAAACGGATAAGGCTCCGAACTCAAAAAGACGTAGTTGGGTTGGCAATCACCCAGAGCCTCGAGCTCGGGATATCGATCTATCTGTGCCATATTGTTGAAACCTAACTTTTCAATCATACTGCCTATAAAAGTACTCTGACCCGCAACATATGATGGCTTATTCCAAATAAAATACAGAACCGAAAGGTTTTGACCTAAATTTTTGAGTGGATTATATACTTGCTCTAGATTCTTAACCAATTCATTACAGACCTCTTCTTTAGACAAAACAACCCCTAATTTCATGATCATATCAATACCATCGTCAAAACTGTTAACATCACTCATCCAAATGGGAGCAACATTCTCTAATGCCAAAATATCTTCCTTTGTGTTTTCTTCCTTGTTTCCTATTATAAGATCAGGTTTGAGCGCAATGATCTTATCGATATTTACGCGTTTTGTACCTCCTATTTTCTCTTTGTTTTCGAACCATGCCTTAGGGTGAATACAAAATCTGGTTATTCCAACTACCTCCTCTTCAAGAGACAAATAATGCAAAAAGTCAGTTAGTGATGGAACCAAAGAGATGATCCGCTTCGGCTTCTTTTTTAAAAAAACCTCACGATTTAATTGATCAATAAATGATTGCGTATTCATTCTAAGACATAGCGGATATTATATCATATCTCGTTACGATATGCATAGACCCTGAGTCAGACTCAACAAGCACTGCAGGTGTTTTTTTATTAATCAACTTACAAAGTTCATCTACATGCGCTGAGCTTTTTACAATCGGGAAAGCTGCTCCCATAATGGATGAAATCGGTGCATCTTTTAACTCGGGCTCATCAACTAAGGTTTGGTATATTACACTATCATCAACTGAACCCACAAATTGGTTATCCTTTATCACCGGAATTTGAGAAATACCAAACTTTCGCATTTTGGCAATTGCGTGAGAAACAAGTTCCTCGGCAAAAACTGAAACCAAAGGTTTGTCCTCGTGCTTTTTAACCAAATCTTTGGCTGTAAGAATTTCTTCCTCTAGAAAACCTCTTTCACGCATCCAATCATCGTTATACATTTTACCAACATATCTACTTCCTGAGTCATGCAATAGGACAACAACAACATCGTCTTTAGAAAAATTTTCTTTTAACTGTATGAGCCCTTTAACAGCTGCTCCACAAGAATTACCTGCAAATATTCCCTCCTCGCGAGCCATTTTTCTTGTATACACCGCAGCGTCCTTGTCAGTAACCTTTTCAAATCCGTCAATTACACTAAAATCGACATTCTCGGGTAAAATATCTTCACCGATTCCTTCGGTTATGTATGAGTAAATTTCATTTTCATCAAATATGCCCGTTTCATGGTATTTTTTAAAAACAGAACCATAGGTATCAATACCCCATATTTTTATATTCGGGTTTTTTTCCTTTAAGTACTTTCCAACTCCTGAAATTGTACCACCAGTTCCAACACCAACGACAAAATGAGTGATTTTACCATCTGTTTGCTCCCAAATTTCCGGACCAGTTTGCTCATAGTGAGCAATGGTATTCGAGGGGTTGTCATATTGATTTACATACCATGAATTGGGAGTTTCTTCTGATATTCTTTTTGACGTGGAATAATATGATCTTGGATCCTTTGGGTCTACATCTGTAGGACAAACAATTACCTCGGCTCCAACAGCACGAAGAATATCAAACTTCTCTTTCGATTGCTTATCGGTAGAAACACAAATCAACTTATACCCCTTTACAATCGCAGCCAAAGCCAAGCCCATTCCGGTATTTCCGGAAGTTCCCTCTACAATCGTACCGCCTGGCTTTAAACGGCCATCTGCCTCAGCATCTTCGACCATTTTAACAGCCATTCGATCTTTCACTGAGCTCCCCGGATTAAAAAACTCAACCTTTGCCAAAACCATGGCGTCAACTTCTTTGGTCAACTTATTTAGTCGAACTAGTGGAGTGTTGCCTATGGTTTCGAGGATATTATTTGAAACGTTCATTTATTTTACTTTGTGCAAAGATAATTATAAAGTAGGATTTCGGCTCAGTGATAGGATTCAATTATTACCTCTAATCCTTATCTTAGTGACTTATGAATATTTTTCTTTCAAAGGCAATCGTCTTAACACTTTTTATTGCTACGTTATTTGACTACTCAGCGCAGGAGAGAGAACAATGCGATATTCTACCGACCCCTGTGGTATACAAAAGAGTGAAAGGTAATTTGTATTTACGAGAAAAAATACACCTCAATAAAGAAGATTGGCCGACAAACACATTGAATCAATTCGAATCATTATTACAAACCTTTCATAAAATAACAATTCAGGATACGACCGGAAAAGCATTCATTCGATTAAGAAAACTTAAAAATGTACCAAAGGACTTTTATTCTATTTCAGTCAGTAGCTTTATCTTTATATCCTACTCAAATGACAGAGCACTTTATTATGCCATGCAATCCCTTATTCAGCTCATAAAAACTGAGAATAAGATAAAATATATACCTAAAGCATTCGTTCAAGATTACCCAAAATTTGATTGGCGCGGGCTGCATTTAGATGTTTCCAGGCATTTTTTTTCCGTTGAGGAAATTAAAAAATACCTTGATTTAATGGCGATGTATAAACTCAATACTTTTCATTGGCACCT
>CAJWAO010000044.1 GCA_913020765.1 uncultured Flavobacteriales bacterium
ATTCGGTTAGGATTTCTGCAAAATTACTACCATAAGGATGGGCGAGTGCAGAACCTCTATGGCCATAGACCTGAAGAGGAGTCAAATGAGAAAAAGTATATGGACGAACGAGGTTGCCCTCAACTCGGTAAGAGAGTTTATCAGATAGTCTTCCCATAATACCAAGTTGAGCACCAAACTTATTGGCCCACCATCCGCTTCTGGCTCGTATTTCTGACAGTAAAAATTCATCTAGGACAACCTGCGAGTAAATCGTGGTGTTTTTAATTTTTGCATCGAGCGATGCACCAATAATGATATTATCAGAGGAGCCCATTGAATATTCCTGTGGTCGATAAAACACAAAAGGATTGAGGTATTCGACATCATACCCTCTATTGAGTAAGGTGTCTTTTGGCTGAAACACAACAGCTTCAAAAACCCCAAAATTTAGCCACGGTAAAATATTCCAGCTGAGGTGATGATTTGTAATGTATTTCGATTGCCTCTGGCCATTGAAATTTTCGGATAAAAACTGATAGTTGACAGTGTATTCCATATGCCAGAATGTAGTGCGTATCTGTCCAAAAGGCATAGGCTTTCCGTAGTCACTTAAGAAGAGGGATCGCCTCCCAGATCCAATAAAATTCCTGTCATAACCGGCCTGAAAACAGAACACCTCATTAGGTGTATAAGCCAATCGGGTCATGGGCATGACCCAAAGCTTTTGTGATGCACCAACGTCTGTTAGATTAATGTTTCCGGGATTGAGGCTTTCTGCATTGGATATATTCACGAGTCCACCAATTCGAACATAACTTTTTTTAATGGGTCGTGCTTCAAGCAAAAAACCCATTCCATTTCGATGATTCAAGCGATTTAAGCCTGTGCTGTATTGAATGCCCAAATCTACTAATGGAATCAGGTTGATTGTTTTTTTTGAATCTTTTGAAAGACGAAAACCAAGGGCATAATTATTCAACCTAATGTTGGGTTTTAGACTTAAATGGTTTTTGAATTGTTCTTCTCTTATTTCTTTTTTGGTTTCATTCGATAATCCTCTTTGAATAGGAAGTGAATCTATATAAAAGGTTACCGTGTCACCAATACCCCTTGCAGAACCTTTGCATCCATTTTTAACAACAGAGACATTGATATATCCCACATCAGTTTGGCTCCATGAACCAGTGGCACAGAGCAAACATAAAAACAATATGGCATGCCTAATAGTCATTGTAGCTATTGAATAGATTTGTACTTAAGCCAATATGAATGAGCATTTGTGTGATGTCAATATCCGAGACTCTTAAAACGGCACGACCAAAGAAACAGAAATTGATTTTTGGATTGATTCGGTAGCCCAATTCAAACTGTTGATGAATGATTAGGTCATCAATTGGTGGGCTTTCATTGTCCATTGGAAGCAGGTGGCGTTCGTTGTAGTTTTTAAGCCAATAGCAGACTGTCTTGCTTTCTCCATAAACGCGTTTGATTGATACATTGGCCCGAATAACCAGCTCATCAAAACCCTGTCCTTTTGGATGAGCCAACGGAAGGTTGTAGTGGGTATAGCTCATGTTTGGGGTGTTAGCAGCATACAATTCACCACCCACCTTATTGTATTCGATCTGAAGCATTGAGTTTGGAAGTAGGTCATAGAAACGAACACCAATCTGGAAACCCATCTTTGCTGGATTGAACCCAGAAAGCACAAATTGTTGGTAAAACCTTGTTTTCTGTCCAACTACCTCAAAGGCATCAAAACCATAAATTGTATGATTTTCGGACTGGGTTAACCCAAGAAAGGGGACAGGAGCATAATAGAATGCATTCGGTCTTTTGGTAGCCGTATCTCCCATGGACCAATTGGAATTTTCAGAGAATCCAAGCGTGATGTTTTGATTGATTCGGTAATTTAAATAATGTCTTGAATAAGCCTTAGGTTGGTAATAGCCCTCTACCGTTGAAAAAGCTGTTTTACGTATCAAATTAAAGCATCTTGTCCTACGAATGCCGTAGCTCCATTTTTTTAAAAAGGTGTATTTGACATCAATACTTGGTGCCTGATAGCTATTGTCCGAAAGGATCAAAGAACGGTAACCCGAACCCACAAAGGTAGGTGCGTTTCCTGCACGTATTTCGATATTTTCAACGGGTTTGTACAGAAAAGTACCTATTGCATAAGCGTAATCATATCCTCCCTCCTTAAATGGTTTCGTTCTGCCTCCGCCTGGGACCACACCGTTTTGTTGAATGGTTGATGCATTGGGATAAAATTCTCCATGGTTAGAGATAAAACTATTTTCATAGTCACTGAAGCGTGCCTGATTTTCAACAAAGGTTGTTGCGAATGAAAAGTTTTTTAGTAAGGTTCCTTTGACGTAGATGCCTCGAGTGTTTTGGTATAAGGTTGCACCATCTTCATCCAACCAATTTGTTCCCGACTGAAAATTGACGACAGGGGATATGTAAAGATTTACATTTTCTTCATGAACCTGAAAGAGGTATGCATCCATGAAGTGCTTTTTTAATTTATCACGAAAGGAAACCTTGGTGCTATCTTTTGTTAAATGCCAATGAACCCCCTCTATTTTAAAACCCGGTTTTTGGATTTGATCTCGGAAATAAACATGACCTGCAAGAGACTCAATTTGCCCATGGACAGAGAAGGCAGTATAGAGCACAAGTATGCACATTATTTGTTTCATGGAGATAAGGCTATGAGAGGTTTTGTTTTGGCTATAAAATAGGGATTGGTAAGGTTTTCTTTGTTGTAGTACAAAGGCAATCCTGTTTCTGCATGTACTACTGAGCCGCCAAGCGCCTCAAGTATAGCTTGCCCAGCTGCGATATCCCATTCCATGGTCGGAGCAAATCTAGGATAGACATCAGCCGCTCCACTAGCCAAATCAAAAAACTTTAAGGAGGAACCTTTTTTTGTGAATTCTACGGTTGGAGATATTTTTTTGAGGTCATTTATAAAATGAATAACAGGACCAGAATGGTGGCTCCTAGAGCAGGTCATTACAATGGGGTCATTAATTGAATTGGGAGTATTTATGGGCTCCCATTTCGCCATATTTTCTGCGTAATCAAATTCTATTTTAAAAACCCCTGTTTCAATCCCTCCGATATACATCAGTTTTTGTACTGGAGAGGCAATTAGCCCAAAGACAGGTTTGCCTTTACGCAGTAGGGCTAGATTTACGGCGAATTCACCATTTCTATTGATAAATTCTTTTGTTCCATCTAATGGGTCCACGCACCAACATTCCTTCCATTTTTCACGTTCGGAAAAAGGCATTTTTTCTGTTTCCTCTCCCGTGATGGGAATGCCGAGAGGCTCAAGATATTTATGGATGATTTTGGTTGATGCTAAATCTGCTTTTGTGAGCGGTGAACCATCATCTTTGATTATGGTTTGAAATTCATTTTCATAAATATCCATAATTTTTTGAGAAGCATCTACGGCTGCTCTTATGGCAATGGTATGTTTAGCCTCCAACGCTTGCATAATTTTAAAGCGACATTTCAGGAACCTCTCCATTCACAATCAAGCTCCCTTCGGTTTTTGATTGTATTTCTTCAATGCTCACTCCGGGAGCTCTTTCGACCAAATGAAAAGCACCATCTTTAATTTCAAGAACAGCAAGGTCGGTAACAACCTTTTTCACACATCCAACACCTGTGAGCGGCAGGGTGCATTTTTTGAGAAGCTTGGAAACACCAGCGCGATTGCTGTGCATCATAGCGACAATAATATTATCCGCAGAAGCAACTAGGTCCATCGCTCCCCCCATTCCTTTTACCATTTTTCCGGGAATTTTCCAGTTTGCGATGTCCCCGTTTTCAGAGACCTCCATTGCACCTAAAACGGTCAATTGAACATGCTGCCCACGAATCATAGCAAATGATGTAGCGGAATCAAAAAAGGAAGCACCTTTCATAGTTGTGATGGTTTGTTTTCCTGCATTGATGAGGTCAGCATCTTCTTCACCTTCAAATGGAAATGGCCCCATACCTAGTATTCCATTCTCTGATTGAAATTCGACCTCGATTCCTTCCGGAATGTAGTTCGCAACAAGTGTCGGAATACCAATTCCTAGATTGACATACCAGCCATCCCTAAGCTCCTGTGCAATTCTTTGTGCGATACCTTTTTTATCTAGTGCCATATTATTTAGTTCTTGTTGTTCTTTGTTCTATTCTTTTTTCAAACTTTTCACCTTGAAAAATCCGCTGTACAAAAATACCAGGAGTGTGGATCTCGTTTGGGTTCAAGCCACCTGCTGGAACCAATTCTTCTACTTCAGCAATAGTAATCTTACCCGCCATTGCCATCATCGGGTTGAAGTTTCTCGCTGTGGCTTTAAAAACTAAATTCCCCTCCGTATCCCCCTTCCAGGCTTTAACAATCGCAAAATCTGCCGTGAGGGCACTTTCCAAAATATGGGGCTTTCCATTGAAAGTACGAACCTCTTTGTCCTCTGCGACCTCTGTTCCGTATCCTGCTGGAGTGAAAAAAGCGGGAATACCAGCACCACCTGCTCTGCATCTTTCGGCTAGGCTTCCCTGAGGTATGAGGTCAACTTCCAATTCTCCCGAAAGCATTTGTCTTTCGAATTCATCGTTTTCTCCGACGTAAGAGCTAATCATTTTTTTTATTTGCTTATTCTGCAGTAGTAGCCCAAGGCCAAAATCATCTACACCTGCATTGTTACTTATGCAAGTTAGTCCTTTGACACCCGTTTTTACGAGCTCAGCAATGGAATTCTCAGGAATCCCACAAAGACCAAACCCACCGAGCATGAGTGTCATGTTATCTTCAATGCCGTGAACGGCGTCTGTTACGTTATTTATTACTTTATTCATATTTTAAAAATCAGGTTCTCCACTATCTATTTCAAATGGATCAAGTGTTGTGTTTTCTTCGCATTTAAATTCTTCTGGATTATATGCATCGGGAACCGCGAAATCCTCAGTCGAAAGATTTATGCTTCTATCGGCATATACTTTTTGCATATAGTAACCATAAATGGGCAGGGCCATTCTTGCGCCTTGTCCCCAGGCCATTGTTTTAAAACGGACAGAGCGGTCTTCAGCACCAACCCAAACACCAGTAACCAGCTCGGGAGTTAAGCCCATGAACCAACCATCTGAATTATTTTGTGTAGTCCCTGTTTTACCAGCAGTTTGAGCAGTAATACCTCCCCATGGCAGCCATGAACCTCTTAAGCTAGACCCTGTGCCCCCTTCTACAACACCCGTCATCATTTTAAGAACTTCATGGGCAACGGTTGGGCTCAATACTTTTTGACGTTCTTGATGCGCCTCATAAATAACCCTTCCATTTCTGTCTTCTATGCGCTCAATGGTGGTTGGTTTGTTGTAAACGCCATCGTTCACAAAAATACATTGTGCTGAGACTATTTCATATAAGGACAAGTCCATACTACCAAGGCACATTGCCGGAACCAGATCCTCAGGTCTCAAAACGATATTCATTTTTTTAAGAAGCTTATCAATTTGAAATGGGCCACCTGTTTTACGAAATGAATTAAATCTTCCCATTCTACGCATAACACCTGCTGTAGTAGGGTTCGAAGACTTTGCGATGCCAAGACTTACGGTTTCTGCCGCATCACCTCCTGGGCAAAATTGACTAAGAAGGACATTGTTTTCGTCTACAATATCTACGCAGTGCTCTTCCTCGGTGAATTTAGTGCAGGGGTTCACTACTTTCATTGAGAGCGCTGTGGCGTAGACAAAAGGTTTTATAGTAGAGCCGACTTGCCTTTTCCCTTGTCTTGCATGGTCATAGGAGAAATGCTTAAAGTTCGCTCCTCCTACCCAAGCTTTAACAAAGCCTGTGGTTGGATCAATAGAAATAAGCCCAGTGTGTAAAAATGATTTATAGTATTTAATGGAATCTGCCGGAGTCATTACGGTATCAATTTCTCCATTCCAACTGAATACTTTCATGGGGGTAGGCTTCTGAAATGCTTGGTTAATTTCGTCAGTATTGAACCCTGCTCTTTTCATCGCATAGTATCTTGCGCTACTTCTTTGTGCTCGTTTGAGAATAGACTCAACGGTCGATTTTTTTAAGGTATTTGAAAAAGGAAATCGTCTTAGACCTCTATTGTTTTTATCGAACTTTTCTTGTAGAGCAGGTACCTTGTTTGCTTTTTTGTTTAGAGGGTCTTTGCCACTCAGGTGTCTTACAACAGCGGCTTCTGCTTTTTCTTGAAGTGATGTATTTAATGTCGTGTAAATTTTTAGCCCATCACGGTAAATATTATAGGGAGTCCCGTCTTTTTTTGCATATAGATAGTCTCCATTTTTATCTTTTTCTTTTAGTAATTTACTCACTTCTTGACGAAGGCTCTCCCTAAAGTATGGGGCTAACCCTTCCTTGTGGTCAACTGTAGTATAGCTTACCAAAATGGGAGTCATTTTTAATGAATCATACTCTTTACGGCTGATTTTATTAGATAGTGCGGGGTTATTGTTATTGCTATTTCGAAGCCACTGAAAAAGCACTTGATTTCTCCTACCAATCGCCCTTAACGAATCTTTTGTACGTTCCGCGTCGATATCTTTTTGACTGATGTCTTCTGGTTCGACATTTCTTCTTGAGGCAAGTCTACGCGCATAGTTTCTTATTTGATAAGAATGCGGATTGTACAGCCCAGGGTTTTTACACATTCCAACGAGTGTTGCTGCCTCTGCTTTAGAAAGTTCTGCTGCTGTTTTGTTAAAATAAACAGTTGCTGCATTTTCAATACCAACCGCATTGTACAAGTAGTCGAACTGATTTAGATACATCGTTAGAATTTCTTTCTTTGTATATCTTTTTTCGAGTCTAGTGGCAATTATATGTTCTTGTGCTTTTTCATTAATTCGACCGAATTTTCCTAAGAATTTTGAGTTTGTTGATTTTGTTTCATTTTTGTTTCGGGATCTTTTTTGAAGCGTAAAAAGAAGCTTTGCAAGCTGCTGAGGAATTGTCGAAGCACCTCCACTTTTCCCCATAGAGGAGATGGACCTCATCAGGGCCCTAAAATCGATTCCCGAATGCTCAAGAAACCGCTCATCTTCAGTTGAAATAAGCGCGTCCAATACATTTGTAGATATTTCCGAATAAGGCACGCTTGAACGGTTTACCTGCCAAAACTTTCCGATGGTAACATTTTCACCACGCCCATTATTTGCAATGATGTCTGATGCTAAAAGTTCAGGGGGATTATCAAGCATTGATACAGGAGGTAAATCATCCTCAGATTGAAGCAAATAAAGGGAAAGAATAACGCTTAATGGCAACAATCCAAAGAACCAAAAAAAGCCATAAAGAATGCGCTTTTCAATTTTTTTTATGTCCTTATTATCATCCATCAATATTCAAAATTACAATTTATCTTTCACCTAAGAACGTGTCTTCTTTGGCTGTCAAGTTTTAATAGAATAAATACCATAATCGAAAACGAAAGCATAGATGATCCTCCATAGCTGAAAAATGGCAAAGGGATTCCTATTACAGGAGCAAAGCCAATGTTCATTCCAAGATTTACAGCAAAATGGTAAAAAAAGAACATCCCTACGGAATAGGCATATATCCTATTGAATTGAGATCGTTGCCGCTCGGCAACAATTAAAATCCGAACAATGATAAATATATAGACAGCAACTAAGGAAAAGCTACCAATAAAACCCCACTCCTCAGCAAAAGGGCAGAATATAAAGTCGGTTTCACTCTCGGGTACATGGTTCGTTCTTACGCTCGAAACAGAGGCGTTTTTATATCCTTTACCCAAAAGCCCTCCTGATCCAACTGCAGCCATAGCCCTATTTCGATTATAGTCTTTTCCGTTAGGATCCTCCTTTAATCCAAGAAATAACTCTATTCGATCCTTTTGGTGTTGTGCCAAACTTCCAAAGGACTTTTCTACGGTAAGCGATACTCCGCTACCGAGGATAAAGCACAAAATAATGACGAGCTGGGCTTTTGATTTTGCTCTTTTCAGCCCAAAACGCTGAACAAAAAAAGTACCAATAGCACCCAAAATAAATAATGTGGAAATAATACCAACCGAGCCGTATAGCTTTAGTCCTGGAATTAATGGAATATTTCTCTCTCCAAACAACAAAGTAATGATGGATAAGAATACAAAAACAAAAAGAATAGGAATAAAATGGCTACCAAGCCAGGTCTGCTTGAACCGAACTTTAGGAATTAGATTGACAAATTTTAACAGGAATGGGTCAAACGTAAGGCCTTCTCTATACAAGACGAAGAAAAAGGCGGTAAATACCACAAAAGTACCTGCATCAGGTTGCAGTAAAATAAGTACCATTGGAACGAGTAGGATGAGTAAAGCCAATAAAACATTGGTAGGGTTGAGATCTCTCATATTGAGCGAGCTTACATACTTAGAAAGTAAAAGTGCAGTTGATATTTTAGCAAATTCTGCAGGTTGAATACCCATACTGCCCACTCCTAACCAAGCACGCGCGCCATTAATTGGAGGCATAAATAAAACAATCACGAGCAAAGAAAGTGTAGCGAGATATATAGGAAATGCATATTTTTTATAGATGTCCGAATCAATTAAAAACACCATTACTCCCAGGAATAAAGCAATTCCAATCCACATAATTTGCTTTCCATATTTTTCAGAGAAACTAAAAATATTTGGATGCTCTTCATTGAATGCGACAGAATAAATGGTAATTAAGCCAAATACAATTAGTGAGATAAACCCTATAAATAAAGGCCAGTCTAAATTATTGATGAGTGATTTGGTCTTTCTCATGTTCAGGGCTCTAATAAATTGGCCTTCAATACCCTTAATTCTTTTTCAGGATGCTTGCAGTCTTTTGTTAAATAATTTTCAATCATTAGGCTTGCAATGGGAGCGGCCCAAGTGCCCCCGAAACCGGCATTTTCAACAATAACAGCAATTGCAATTTGTGGGTTTTCTTTTGGCGCAAAAGCAATGAAAACAGAATGGTCCTCTCCGTGTGGATTTTGGACGGTTCCAGTTTTTCCACAAATATCTATGCCTTCAATTCGTGCCCTTCCCGCTGTTCCTGCCTCTTCATTTACGACGCTCCACATACCAGAGATGACGGGCTCGAAATATTTTTCTTCCACCATTGTTTGATGCTTTTTGAATGAAGTCACTGGGACCTCCCCAATCTTTTTTGCAAAATGCGGGTCGTAGTACCATCCTTTATTGGCCATAATTACTGCAAGGTTTGCCATATGTAGGGGTGTCATTTTCACTTCACCTTGCCCTATGGCAATAGACCGAATTGTTGAGAATGCCCATTTGTGTTTACCATACCAATGATCATAAAATTTGGTATTTGGAATAATTCCTGACCTAAGTCCGGTTAAATCACTTTGAAGCTTTTCTCCAAAACCAAAGCTGCGCATATATTTGTCCCATAGCGTCAGTCCTACAGCGGCATCCTTAAATACAGAGTTCTCTTTGCCTTGCTGTATAATTCTTTTAACAGCATAATAGAAATAAGGATTACAAGAATATTGAACGGCTCTTTCTATAGAGCTTGGAGCAGGATGATTATGACATCCAACAAGGGATTTATTACACGCAAACGAAGTGTTGGGTTCAATGACACCTTCTTGAAGCCCCACCAGCGACTGAACCAATTTAAAAATAGAGCCAGGTGGGTATTCTGCTTGAGTCGGCCTTGGATATAATGGCTTATCCTTATTTTTTAGCAGCTTTGGATAGTGCCGACTTACATTTTTTCTACCCACCAGTAGATTAGGGTCAAACGATGGGGCCGAAACCATTGATAAAATCTCACCACTCTTCGGTTCAATGGCGACTATACAACCTTTTTTATTCTTCATGAGCTTTTCACCATAAGCTTGGAGCTTTATATCCAATCCCAATTCAATGGGCGGCGCCTGTTGCGCAACGGTATCATAAATTCCGTCCTCATATTTTTTTACGTCATTGTTTAACGCAGAACGAACAACGTAATGAACGCCTTTCAGACCGCGAAGCTCTTTTTCATAGTAGCGCTCTATTCCAGCACGCCCGATATTATAGCTCGGTTTATAAAAGTTATCTTCTTTCACCTCTTTCGCATTGACCTCAGAGAGGTATCCAAGAATATTTGCAGCATTCGGATAGGGGTAAAAGCGCATGCTTGTTTCTTCCTCAAAAAAACCAGGGAAGGCATCCAAATAAGGGGCGATTTTTGCCATTTCTGCTTTGGTCAACTCTTTCAGAAAAGGATAGGGTCGTATGCGTTGGTAATTTGATATGCGGGTATTATTGTGACGGTTATAATAGATGCCTTCTCCCTTGATAATTTCGGCGAAGCGCTCATGAATTTCTTGTTTCGTCCATCCAATTAATTCAGCAAAAGCCAGTGTATCAAAATTTGGGCCCATTTTATCCTCAATTACCATAAGGTTGAAATAGGTTTTATTGGCAACAATTTTTGTATGATTTCTGTCGAAAATAACGGCTCGAGGGGGAGTTATTTCTCTTCTTTTTTCACTTATTTGATGCGCACGATCGCTCCAAGAATCGTCAATTACCTGCATGTAGAAAAGACGAAATATATACATGACCCCTACTGTTATGATAAAGGCAATGATGACATATCTTCTGTTTTCTATATTCAATTATCCCGTCCGTTTAATAAAAATGGTTTGTAAGATAACACAAACCACAAATGAAATTACACCGCTAAGAATGGTTTTTTGAAGAATTAATAAGGTTTCATTAAAAGAAAAAGCTTCTAATATAAAAAACCACAAATGATGGCTAAACAGTAGAATCGAAAAAGTTGAGATAAACCACCTATTACCCATATCAAATATTGAAGGGCTTTTCAGGGAGTCATATCCTTCGCGGGGTGAAAAAACCCGAAAAATAAGAGGTCTTAGAAACGCAAAAAGGAGTAGGGAAGAAGTGTGTAGGCCGAATGTATTGGATGTTGCGTCAATGGCAATACCCAGAACGAGAGCCATCAGAAGGAGGCTAAGTTTGGACCTCTCAAAAGGCAACAAGAAAAGATACAATGGGGCGATCATCACATGGATGGAAGCACTAATTTCGAGTTGGTTGAATATGAAAGATTGCAAAAACAGAAACAGAACTAGCCTCAAAAAGTAAATTTTTAGTTGTGACATTTATTGGTTTTGAACTGTTTTGAATTCGTCAAGAAAAAGGTTTCTTACGACATAAATATTCTCGAGCGCACCATATTTTTGCGAGAACTCTATGTCAATTTGCCATGAAGCTTCACCCTCTACAGTGCGTGTTTGTTTTACTAGGCCTACCTCTATTCCTCTCGGAAAAATACCACTACCTCCGCTTGTGACAACCTTGCTTCCTAACGGGATCGAAATGTCGTTACTAATCCCTGAGACATATCCAATATTTGAGTTTTGCCCGCTCCACTTTAGCATTCCAGAGGCACCTACCTCAGTCAACAACACATCAATATTTATATTTTTTGTTAGTACACTTTTAACAACGCTAAAATGTTCACTTGTGTTATGAACAATACCAACAACCCCTTTACTTGAAAAGACGCCCATTCCCTTTTTTATTCCATGAAGCTCGCCTATGTTTAAAGTGAAGAAATTATTTCTTTTCGTGGTCGTAGAATTAATAATTAACCCAGGGGTATATTCATACTGCTGTGCGAATGAAGAATCCTCAACCCTTGATTGTTGAGCCTCTTTACTATATAAAAAGAGAGAAGAACTTTTGCGTAGGTCTATATTCTCTTTTTGCAATGCTTTATTATTGTTTTCTAAAAGAAAGTGTTGTGTAATTGAGTGCCTTATTTCAAATAAATTACCCGTAATGTAGGATGCAGTTGTAAAGTAACTGCTTCTAGGTGCAGACATAAAAGATACGTACGTGGATAGTGCAAAAAATTGAAGCACAAAGAAAATAATGAAGAAGCGAATACGGCTAATAAATGCGATTAAATTCTGCATGATCAAAGATAAGAAAGTACCTTAGAAATAGCGCCCTTAAATCTTGAAAAATGATCAAGATTAGTCCTTGATTAGGAACTGATATTTATCAATGTTTTTTAACGCAATACTTGTTCCCCGAGCAACAGCTCTGAGGGGGTCGTCCGCAATATGAACGGGTAGTTTTGTTTTTGATGAAATGCGGTCATCGAGGCCTCTTAACATTGATCCGCCACCTGCCAGGTATATACCTGTTTTGTATATATCCGCAGATAGCTCAGGGGGTGTCATTTCTAGAGCACTGTGTATAGCCTCCTCTATTTTTGAGATTGTGGCATCCAAGGCCTGGGCAACCTCTGTGTATGAAACTAATATTTCTTTTGGTATTCCTGTCATTAAGTCACGACCTCTTACTGCGTACTTTGGTGGTGGATCCTCTAGTTCTGGGAGTGCTGCACCAACCTCTATTTTGATTTGTTCGGCTGTTCTTTCTCCCACAAGGATGTTATGTTGCCGCCTCATATATTCTTCTATATCGGCTGTAAAGTCGTCACCCGCAACACGAATGGACTTATCACAAACGATCCCTCCAAGTGCTATTACTGCGATTTCGGATGTCCCTCCACCAATATCAATAATCATGTTACCCATGGGTTCTTCAACGTCAATTCCTATTCCAATTGCCGCCGCCATAGGTTCATGAATGAGATATACCTCTTTTGCTCCTGCGTGTTCTGCAGAATCTCGCACTGCTCTTTTTTCAACTTCGGTAATACCTGAAGGGATACAAATAACCATTCTTAGCGTCGGGTTGAATAAGCTTCGTCCGGAATTGATCATCTTTATCATTCCACGAATCATTTGCTCAGCACTCTGAAAGTCTGCAATCACACCATCTTTCAATGGTCGTACTGTTTTAATGAGCTCATGAGTTTTTCCATGCATTTGTTGGGCCTTTTTTCCGATAGCAACGATTTTACCTGACTGAATATCTTTGGCCACAATGGAGGGTTCATCAACGACGACCTTATCATTCCAAATGATTAGCGTGTTTGCTGTTCCCAAATCTATTGCGATTTCTTGCGTTAAAAAACTAAAAATACCCATATTAACTATCCCTTCTGTGCATGTATTTTAAATGCGCTCCTCAAGTAAAAAAGAGCTTTTTCAAATATACTAAAGTTAATGTTTGAAATGACGAATTCCTGTAAAAACCATTTTCATATTATTGGCATTACAGAAATCAATGGACAGCTTGTCTTTTATCGACCCCCCGGGCTGAATTACAGTATCTATACCCTCATTATGTGCGATCTCAACACAATCGGGAAAAGGAAAAAACGCGTCACTAGCCATTACAGCACCTTCTAAATTAAATTCAAAAGATTTTGCCTTATGAATGGCTTGACGTAAAGCGTCAACTCGAGAGGTTTGTCCTGTTCCACTAGCTAGTAATTGTAAGTCTTTAGCTAAAACGATGGTGTTCGACTTTGTGTGTTTTGCTATTTTATTTGCAAACAGTAAGTCATTTATCTCGCCATCCGAAGGTGTATTGGCTGTTGCACGTTGCAGAGAATTTTTAGTTTCTATGGCGAAGTCCTTGTCTTGAACAAGATAGCCATTTAGCACGGACCTTACGCTTTGCGGACTTGCTTGAAGAGGTTTGGATTTAAGGAGTATTCGGTTTTTTTTCTGTTTTAAAATATCAAGTCCTGCTGGGTCAAAAGAGGGAGCAATAAGCACCTCACAAAATAGGGTGTTGATAAGTTCTGCGGTTTCTTTATCAATCCCTGTGTTTGCGATTAAGACCCCTCCAAAAGCACTGACAGGGTCACCTGCTAAGGCACGTTTGTATGCCTCTTTGATTGTAGTTCGGGTACTTAAACCACAAGCATTGTTGTGTTTCATTATGGCGAATGTTGGCCCATCATTTAAAAACTCTTGCATAAGATTGGTCGCAGCATCTACATCTAAAAGATTGTTGTAGGAAAGTTCTTTTCCATGAAGCTGCTCAAATACAGCACTGAAGTCCCCGAAAAACATGCCTTTTTGATGCGGGTTCTCTCCGTATCGTAGGGAACGTTTCTGACTATTACTGATTTTCAGGACTTCATTTGGTTCTTCAGCAAAGAAGTTAAAAATAGATGTGTCGTAATGTGAGGATATTTGAAAAGCAGCGCTCGCATAAGATTTTCTTTGCTCAAGGCTAAAAGCTCCATTTTGGGATTTTAAGTCGTTTAAAAAATCTGAATACTGATGGGTTGTGGAAACGACCAAAACGTCTGCATAATTTTTCGCTGCGGCACGGATCAAAGAAATTCCACCGATATCAATTTTTTCTATTATATCTGAATGAGGTGCTTTTGAGGCCACAACTTCTTCAAAAGGGTATAAGTCTACAATCACTAAGTCGAGAGCTGGAATATTATATTCTTCAATCGTTTCTTGGTCTTCTTTTAAGCTTCGTCTATTTAGGATACCGCCAAATATTTTTGGGTGTAATGTCTTGACCCGACCACCAAGAATCGAAGGGTATTCTGTTAGCGCTTCTACTGGAGTAACCGGAATGTTAAGGGATTCAATGAAGGCCTGCGTGCCTCCTGTTGAATATATTTGAACCTGGTTTTTATGTAGCTCCTTGACAATAGAATCTAGGCCATCTTTATAAAAGACTGATATCAGTGCAGATTTTATTTTTTTCATTGTGTAGTGCGTTTAAAAAATAAATGAGACTTGCGTTTTATCCATTTATTATCGATTGTAAGTTTAGTGATTTTCACTGATTTAAGATTCCGAATTTTTGCTGTTTTGTATTTTAAATTCTTTATTTGAATCCTCGGGAGACTTTATGGTTTTATGTACATCGGTTTTGTTTATATTGAACTTAATGGAACCTGTCGAGGCTTTCGTTTTCAGATGGAACATTCCAGTCTTCAATCCTTTTTCCCAAGCATGAAAATGTGCAGCCGTGAGTTTTCCGAAATTTGCATTTTCCATAAAAATATTTAGCGATTGACTTTGGCAAATGAATGCGCCACGGTCCGCAGCTTGATTAATCAGTGTTGTTTGTGGAATTTCCCATGCTGTTTTGTACAAGTTTTTAATTCTTTGTGGAATGCCCTCGATGTTCTGAATAGAGCCATTATTTGCCATTATTTGCGTTCTCATTTCCGAACTCCAAAGTCCCTCACCGACCAAGTCTTTTTGTAGGTATTTATTGATATCAATAAATTCTCCGGAATTTATGCATCGCGTCGATACGTTGGAAGTGTATGGCTCAAAGCATGGGCTGTTCCCTAAAACCTGTGCCGTTGAATATGTCGGCATGGTAGCAATAAGTAATGAGTTTCGGATACCGTATTTTTTTACTTCTTCTTTAAGTAGGCTCCATTCCCAACGTTTGGTTGGTTTTACACCCCACAGATCATATTGGAAAAGTCCTTTTGAAACAGGTGATTCAGGAAAGGAATCATAATAACCGTATTTTTTTGCAAGGTCCTTTGACGCCGTCATGGCTGCAAAATAAATTGTTTCGAAAATATCTTGATTTAATGATTTTGCCTCTTCAGATTCAAAAGGGAATCCCATTAAAATGAAAGCATCCGCTAGTCCTTGAATGCCGAGGCCAATAGGTCGATGTCTCACATTAGATTTTTGGGCTTCCTCTATGGGGTAATAATTGTTATCAATAACCTTGTTAAGATTTAATGCTACGTGATAAGATACCTTAAAGAGTTCATCAAAATCAAAGCACTTTTGTTCATTAATGAATTTAGGTAGGGAAAGAGATGCCATTGGGCACGCAGGTACCTCATCTGGTGCGCTATATGCGACTATTTCAGCACATAAATTTGATGTTTTTACAACGCCTAAATTTTGTTGGTTCGATTTTTTATTTGCCGAATCTTTATAGAGCATGTAGGGCATCCCCGTTTCAATTTGTGTTTCTAATATTTTAAACCAAAGGTCTTGAGCTTTAATGGTCTCTCTTCCTTTTCCCGCTTTTTCATACTTAGTATATAGCGCTTCGAATAATTCACTATGAACATCTGAAAGTCCAGGACATTCATAGGGACACATTAAGGTCCAATCTCCATTTTCTTGCACACGTTTCATAAATAGGTCAGGTATCCATAAAGCATACGAAAGGTCTCTCGCCCGCTGCTCTTCTTTTCCATGATTCTTTTTTAAGTCAAGAAAGTCACATACATCAGCATGCCAAGGCTCTAAATAAATGGCGAAAGAACCCTTCCTTTTTCCACCTCCTTGATCGACATATTTCGCTGTATTGTTAAAAACTTTGAGCATAGGAATAATCCCGTTTGAAACTCCGCTAGAACCTTTTATGTAGGCCCCTTTAGCTCTTACCTCATGAATTGCAAGTCCAATACCTCCTGCGAGCTGAGAGATTTGAGCACATGACTTTAGTGTGTCATATATGCCGTCAATACTATCTTCTTTGTTGGTCATTAAAAAACCTGAGGATAATTGTGGTTTTGCTGTACCTGCGTTAAACAGTGTGGGAGAGGCATGCGTAAACCAACCCTCTGACATCAGGTTGTATGTTTTTAATACAGCATTAATATCGTTTTTATGTATCCCGACTGATACGCGCATTAGCATTTGTTGCGGTCGCTCAACGATTCTGCTATCGAGTTTCATTAGGTATGAACGACATAAAGTTTTAAAACCGAAGTAATCATATTTAAAGTCTCGGTCATACACTATACTCGAATCAAAGAGCTCTTGATTTCCCATTACAATTGAATGCACCTCATCAGATAAAAGTGCTGCATTTTCGCCTGTTACAGGGTCAATATAATTGTATAAATCATTCATGACCTCAGAAAAGTTACTTTTGGTTTCTTTATGGAGGTTTGAAACGGCAATTCGAGATGCTAGTAGCCCATAATCAGGGTGCTCTATTGTTTTGGTTATTGCCACCTCTGCGGCAAGGTTGTCTATTCCTGTTGTAGTGATTCCGTCAAAAATTGATTCAATAACTTTCATAGTTACTGCCTCGGGAGATACGGAAGGGTCGAGACCATAGCACATCTTGACTATACGCGCTGTAATCTTATCAAATTTTATAGCTTCCTTGCTTCCATCTCTTTTTACTACATACATCTTTTTTCTCTTTTATTAGTTTAAAATTCTCGACGCTACTCTATTGCTTTACAGGGCCAATAAAAGTCAAGGGCTTTTCGTATTAAGCATCAAACTTTTTTAGAATTTGGCTCTTTTTTAAGTCAATAATTATGTCTGACCAAGGCGTACAAAAGTTGTTAAAAATCTTACAGAATCAAATTAAAGAAATTAACAATGAATTATTGTTTTCAACACTCTATGTCTACATCCGAAGATTGATAACCCTTTCAGTAATTATGAACATGAAACCGAAAGATATCCACATCTTTTTGACGCAAGCCTTAAAAACTTTTCTCTATGATTTTGGTCTTTTTTATCGTTTTTTTTCCATTACTTGCGCCATTTAATTATTGATGCACTTCCAACGTATTTTAAATAAAAACAAATTGCTGTCTTCGGGAATAAAAGCGCAAAAATTCAATTTTTTACAGAAGTTTAAAGAGCGAAGTTTATTGGGCAATTTCAATTCTTTTCGTGCCGGTTTGACACATTTGATTTATCCAGACTTGTGCCTCCATTGTAAAAGGGCACTTCATCAAAATCATCCGTTTTTGTGCTATGCTTGTTTGTCTAGAATTGAATTGGTGAAATGGCGGGAAAAGGAGACACATCATTTGCTCCAACAATCTTTAAATGATCCTTACCTATCATTTTCTGTTACACTTTATAGGTTTGAGAAAGGGGGTGCCGTTCAGACAATATTGCACGAATTGAAGTATAACAATAATCGTGAAATCGGGCTGTATTTTGGCCGCCTCATAGGACAGGAAGCTCGGAGCAAATTGGCGGGTCTCCCAATTGATGTATTAATCCCGGTACCTATTCATCATCGAAAGAGATTTGACCGTGGGTACAATCAAAGTGAGCTTCTAGCAATAGGGATTTCATCCTGTATCGATGTTCCAGTGAAATCTAACCTCTTGTTAAAAACGAGGAATACCAAAAGTCAAACCAAGGTTTCAAGAGAAGAGCGCTCTGAAAATACAGCCGGCTCCTTCTCTGTTTCTGAGCACATCAAAGAATATACCTCTATTGCTCTGGTTGATGACGTTATTACTACAGGAGCTACGGCGGGGTCAATTTGCAAGGCACTCAGGAAAAAAAATAAAAACTTACAAATCACTATTTTCAGTCTTTCAATTGCCAACAGGAATTAATGTCTCATGCAGATAAGGGTAAGTTTAAATATCTGTAGAAACATTACTTTTGTATGAGGTGTTAACATACTATGAAATCTAGCATTTTAAATTTATCTCTTTATC